>JAYUEY010000099.1:0-12242 GCA_043739005.1 Tardiphaga sp. | reverse complement strand
CGCGCGCGCAGCAGCTTAAGATCGAACAGGAAGGGGGATAAAGATGCGGCCATTCGGGTTGGTACGCCGAACCCGCAGCATCTGGCAATCCGGCGACTTTGCGCAGCGTAGCTGGCGATCAATTCATCTTGGCTGCGGTCGCTGGAGTCTGTTGCTGCGGTTCCAACATCGCCAGCGATGCGTTGAGAGCGTTGCGCAGATGAATGGCCGCCGCCTCACTGCAGCGCAACCGACCACTGGTCACGAACACCACATCTACGGAGCCATCCGGCTTGGGATTTAAGGTTCGCGACGCCAGCTCGATCTGGATCATGCCAGCCATGACGCCATGTGCAGGCGCGATATCGAAATAGACGAACGGGGCCGTCTCTACATCGACATAAGTCAAAACATCGGCGGCGGCTTTTTTCTGTAATTCAGTCACGGGAAGCTCCAACAAATGGCTGCGATCGGTCGTCCAATCAGCGTATCACGTCAAAAGAAGCCCAATGGCAACTTGAGCGCAGCCCCTACCTGCCATTAGTCTCAACCGATGGATGCATGGTCCCATACGATACGCTCTGTCATGAATACATTCCGCGCCGCGGGGGCCAGCGCCGTGCGTCTTGCTCTCGACATCGCGCTGCCGACGCTGTGCGTGGCTTGCCGTGAGCCAGTGGCGGGCGACGGCGTCTGCGGCACATGCTGGGCGCAAATCTCCTTCATCGAGAAGCCCTATTGCCCGCGGCTCGGCATCCCCTTTGTTTATGATCCCGGCCCTGAATTGATGTCGATGGAGGCGATCGCCAGCCCGCCGGCCTATCAACGCGCGCGCGCCGCCGTGCGCTATGACGACGTCGCTGGCACGCTCGTCCATGCGCTGAAATATCAGGACCGTACGGATTTGGCCCCGACCATGGGCCGCTGGATGGCTCGCGCAGGTGACGAACTGCTCAACGACGCCGATGCGCTGGTACCGGTGCCGCTGCATTGGCGGCGCGGCTGGAGCCGGCGCTTTAATCAGTCCGGCGCGCTGGCCAAAGCCATTTCGCGGCAAAAGCCGGTCACCGTGCTGGGCGATGCGCTGACGCGCATAAAGCCGACCCAACAACAGATCGGTCTGTCGCGCGACGAACGGGCCAGCAATGTCCAGGGTGCCTTCGCCGTGCCGCCCGAAAGACTGCACGCGGTGCGCGGCCGACATCTGATCCTGATCGACGACGTGCTCACATCGGGCGCAACGGTCGATGCCTGTGCGCGGGCGCTGCTGCGCGCCAAGGCGAAACGTGTCGATGTGCTGGTGTTCGCCCGCGTCGTGCCGGAACGGCGGGTTGTGGACACATTCGGCGCGCCCATATAATCGGTCAGACGTCAACCTGATGCGAGTTGTCCGACATGCCTGCTGCGATTGAAATCTATACCCGTCCTGGCTGCGGCTATTGCAGCGCTGCAATCTCACTTTTGACCCGCAAAAAGGCCGAGTTCACCGAATATAGCGCCGGCGTTGATCCGTCGTTTCGCGAGCAGATGTATGCGCGCGTCTCACCGGGCGTGACCTTTCCTCAGATTTTTATCGACAAAACCCATATCGGCGGCTGCGACGACCTGTATGCGCTCGACCGCGCAGGCCAGCTCGATGCCATGATCGCCGGAGAAAAGGCCCGTTCATGAGCGGCGACAAAACCTTTACGGCGGCGATGATCCAGATGCGGACCGGGCTGAAGCCCGAGCCAAGCCTTGAACAGGCCACCGCGCTGATCCGTGACGCCGTGAAACAAGGCGCGCAATATGTGCAGACCCCCGAGGTCAGCAACATGATGCAGCAGAACCGCACGGCCTTGTTCGAGCATTTGAAATCGCAGGACGATGATGAGTCGCTGAAGGCCTATCGCGCGCTGGCGAAGGACCTCGGCATTCATCTGCATATCGGCTCGCTCGCCGTGCTGGCGACGCCCGATCGCGCCGCCAACCGATCGTTCCTGATCGGACCGGACGGCGGAGTGATCGCGAGCTACGACAAAATCCACATGTTCGATATCGATCTCGGCAATGGTGAGATCTATCGTGAATCGGCCAATTATCAGCCGGGCGAAACCGCCGTCATTACCGATCTGCCTTGGGGCCGGCTCGGCATGACCATCTGCTACGACCTGCGCTTTCCGGCACTCTATCGTGCGCTCGCCGAAGCCGGTGCGTCGTTCCTCGCGATTCCCTCGGCTTTTACGAAGAAGACCGGCGAGGCGCACTGGCACACGCTGCTGCGCGCCCGCGCCATCGAGAACGGCTGCTTCGTCTTTGCCGCCGCACAAGGCGGGCTGCATGAAAACAAGCGTGAGACGTTTGGCCATTCGCTGATTGTCGCGCCATGGGGTGAAGTGCTCGCCGAAGGCGGCACGCAGCCCGGCGTGATCCTCGCCGAGATCGATCCGTCCAAGGTCGAGGCGGCACGAAAAAGCGTCCCGTCGTTGCAGCATGGCAGACGCTTCGGCGTGGCCGATGCGAACAACAGTACGGACTACCTGCACCTCGTGCAGGCGAAATCGTGATCCGATACAATCTGCATTGCGAGCGCGGCCATGCGTTCGAAAGCTGGTTTCAAAATTCGGGGGCTTACGACAGCCAGCGCAAACGGCGATTGATTGATTGCCCGCAATGCGGATCGACCAAGATCGACAAGGCGATCATGGCGCCGAAGATTTCGCGCGGCGGCAAACGTGCGGAGCCTGAGCAAGCTTCTGCGGTCGAGACATCTGCTATGCCTGCAACCACGGCAACGCCGCTGATGATGGCGCAGGAGCGCGAGTTGCGCACCAAGCTGCGCGAGTTGCGCGATCACGTCACCAAGAATGCCGACAATGTCGGCGACAAATTTCCGAACGAAGCCCGCAAGATGCATTATGGCGATATCGAGCATCGGCCGATTTACGGCGAGGCCTCGCCGCAGGAAGCCCGCGCGATGATCGACGAAGGCATCGAGGTCTCGCCATTGCCGGTGTTACCGGACGACCGAAATTAAAGAGCAGCAATGACCGCAGCGACCTTCTCCACCTGGCAGGCTTGGGCGCTGCTCTCGGCCGTGTTTGCAGCACTGACCGCGATCTTTGCAAAGGTCGGCGTTCAGGACATTAATTCGGATTTGGCGACCTTCATCCGCACAATCGTGGTGCTTCTCAGTCTCGCGCTGATCTTATTTGCGACGGGGCAATTCCAACAGCCCGGCAAAATCTCTCCAAAGACGTGGTTGTTTTTGGTCTTGTCGGGGCTCGGCACCGGCGCGTCGTGGTTGTGTTATTTCCGCGCACTGAAACTCGGACCGGCATCACTGGTCGCACCGATCGACAAATTGAGCGTCGTGCTGGTGGCGTTGTTCAGCGTCGTGTTTCTCGGCGAACGGCCAAGCGGCAGTAACTGGCTCGGCATCGCATTGATCGCGGCGGGCGCCATCATTATTGTCGTCAAGAGATAATTATACCGTCACCAATAGCGCAACGCCCACCACGATCAGCGCAATCCCTGACAACTCGCGCGCCGACAGCGGTTGCTTAAACGAGTAATACGCCACGGCCTGTGCGAACAGGACCTCGACCAGCGCCAGCGTCCGCACATTGGCGGCGGCGGTCAGCGCGAAAGCGAGAAACCAGAACTGCGACGCCAGCGCGCCGGTGAAGCCCGCCAACATTGACGGCTTCCACAATCCCAGAATATCACGCAGCACATGCGGCGCGCGCAGCAACAAATAGACAGTCAGCACGGCCGTCTGCACGAACAGCCCGAACACCAGCGTGTAGGACGCAGCCGTCACGAAGGACACGCCGGGCACGACGATGATCGAGCCGCGAAAGCCGACTGCCGACAGCGCGAAGGCCGCCGCAGCGACCAAGCCGGTGATCGTCGGCCGCAGACTCGCAATGTCGCGCGTGCCGCCCGGCCGCAGCGCCGTGACGACGACACCGACCGTAGCGATAACGATCGCGACCACCTTCAGTATCGTAAGGTGATCGCCGAGAAACACGAATCCGAAGACTGCGGTCTGGATCGCTTCGGTCTTGAGATAGGCTGTTGTGACGACGAAGGACCGATCGTTCATCGCCAGCAACATCAGGCCCGTTGCGGCGATCTGGCTCAGCGCGCCGAGCAGCAGCCACAGCCAGAACTCGCCTGATGGCCACGGGATTTTGTCACCGGTTGCGGTGAGCACGATGGCGAAGAATATCAGCGAGAAAGGAAAGCCAAACAGGAAGCGGATATTGGTCGCGCCCCACGTGCCGAGCGGCCCCGTCAACGAGCGCTGCATCGCATTGCGCGCGACCTGCCCCAGCGCCGCGACGATCGTAAAGGGAATCCAAAGCAGAGTGGTCGAGAGCATGATGGGCATTCAGCGGCGGATGGGACCGGCACCGTGCCGCCGACAATTCATGCGGTCAACGCCGCACGACGTCATGCCTGCGATGCGAGCCGCTTACGCGACGCCCGCACGCAGCAGATCATGCAGATGCAAGATACCGACGGGCGTTCGGCCATCGGCCACCATCACGGCGGTGATCTTCGCCGTGTTGAGCATGTCGAGCGCCTCGCCGGCCAAGAGGTCGCCGCGAATTGTCTTTGGGTTCTTCGTCATGACGTCATCGACCAGCGCCGTCATCAGGTCGGGCCGCATGTGACGGCGCAGATCGCCGTCTGTGACGATGCCGACGAGATCGCCTGTTGCATCGACAATGCCGACGCAGCCGAATCCCTTTGACGTCATTTCGACCAGCGCATCCGACATCGGCGTGCCCAGCGGCTTTACCGGCACGGCGGCTCCGGAATGCATAAGGTCGCGGGCATATTTCAACAACGCGCCGAGCTTGCCGCCGGGATGCAGCACGCTGAAATCGACCGAGGTGAAACCACGCCCTTCGAGCAGCGCGATGGCGAGCGCATCGCCAAGCGCGAGCAGCATCAGCGACGAGGTCGACGGCGCCAGGTTATGTGGACAGGCTTCGCGTGCCTTCGGCAGCGTCAGCGCGACATCCGCCGCTTTGCCGAGTGTCGAATCAGCATCGGCCGTCATCGCGATCAGGTTGATGCGGAAGCGTGCGGCATAGATGATGAGGTTCTTCATCTCGGCCTGCTCGCCGGACCATGACAGCGCGAGGATGACGTCATCGGCGGTAATCATGCCGAGGTCGCCATGGCTCGCTTCGGCGGCATGGACGAAGAACGCCGGCGTTCCGGTCGAAGCAAAGGTTGCTGCGATCTTGCGGCCGATATGGCCGGATTTGCCCAACCCCGTGATGATGACGCGACCCTTGGCGTCGCGAATAAGATCGACGGCTGCGGTGAAGGCCTGTCCCAGATCGGATTGGCCCAGATCGGACTGCATCGCGGCGGCGAGCGCCATGACCCCGCTGGCTTCTGCATCGAGCGTGCGCAGCGCGGAGGCGACGGCGGCTGAGGGTTCGGAGGAGGACATATTCGCCATCCGCGATCTGGCTGGAGCCGCTATCGGCTGGGTCATGATGAGGTCCGGGTTGGTCGGGCTTGACGTTTAACATGGCCCGTATCGCAGCGCGACCGCCAGAGCCGGATCTAGGGAGCCGCATCGCAACGGGTCGTTAACCATAAGTGTTTTAACTCTTTTAACCATGATCGGATGGGTCTTTTTCCTGCCGCCAGCAGGCCGGGCCAGTCTTGTCGTGATGTTGTGGAGTTGTCCGTGCGGCGAAAGCCAACCAAACATGACCGTCGATCGCGCGCGGCAGGCTTGCCCGTGCGGATGGCAGCGTTGTGGATCAACACGGCGCTTTTGGCAGGCTCCGCACACGCGCAAACGATCACACCCGAGATGTTGAGCCCGGCCCGCGACGGCGTCAGCGCCGCGTCGGAACTGCGGCTACGCCGCGCGACCGATGATCTCGAAAAGCCCGCACCCTCGCGGATCGGTGCCATTCCGACCTATGGCATCGCGCCAGCCTCCGGCGCGGCGGGCAGCGGCTTTAACTCGCTAAACCGCCGCAAGCCGCTGAAGAAGCCCTATCCCGGTGAGCCGACGCCTTTGAAGTCACCCGGACCTGGCAGTCCGATCACGATTTATCCGGAACCGCCGCTCACGATCCCGCCATCGTCACTGGCCAACAAGCCGCCCTTCGCCCCGGCGCTGTTAGGGACGGTGCCCGGCCAGCCGGCGCGCAAGCGTCTAAAGCCGGATCTCGATCCGTTCGGCCCGGTCGGCGACTATGCCGGCTCGTTTCTGGTGAAATCCGCACTCGAAGTGTCGGGCGGCTACAGCAACAACCCCGGCCGTTTCACGGCGCCTCGCGGCTCGTCGTTCTACATGATCTCGCCCGAGTTTCTCGCGGTGTCGGACTGGACCCGCCACGCGGTGGTCGCCGATCTGCGCGGCTCGTTCACTGGCTACACACAGCAATATCAGCAAACCGACGGCATTGTATCCGGCGTCCCGACGAATATCGATCGCCCGGATTTTATTGGCCATGTCGATGGTCGTCTTGATGTCAGCAAGGAAACGCGGTTGACGGCGCAAGCGCGGCTGCGGCTCGCGACGGACAATCCTGGCAGCCCGAACGTGCAGTTCGGTTTGGCCAAATATCCGGTCTATGCGGCGATTGGAACCACTGTCGGCGCGGAGCAGGATTTCAACCGCTTGAGCATCGGGGCGGGCGCGACCGTCGATACGATTCGGTTTCAGGATTCCAAGCTGACCAACGGCTCGTCTTCCAGCAATAATGACCGTAACTACAATCAATATGGCGGGGTCGTTCGCGCCAGCTACGACATTCTGCCGGGCTTGCGTCCGTTCATCGAATTAGCGGGCGATACGCGCAAGCGCGAGCTCGACATCGATCGCCTCGGCTTCAACCGTAATTCAAGCGGCGTCAGCGGCCGCGCCGGCAGCACATTCGAATTCACCCGGCTCATTACCGGCGAAGCCTCGATTGGTTATGGCGCGCGCATGTATCAGGATCCGCGGCTGAACCATCTCACCGGCTTGCTGACCGCGGGCTCGTTGAGCTGGCAGGTGACGCCGCTGACAACGTTGCGCGGCATCATGACGTCGTCGCTCGACGAGACGACGCTGGCCGGGGCGTCCGGCGTCATATCGCGGACCTATACTGGCGAGGTCGTGCATGATTTTCGCCGCTGGCTGACCGGCATCGGCCGCTTCACCTACGGCACCTTCGACTATCAGGGCGGTGGCCGAACCGATGAAATCTATTCGTCATCGCTCGACATCATCTATCGGATCAGCCGCGAACTGCAATTGAAGGCGACGGTTCGACGCGACGAGATCAAATCCAACATTCCTGGCAGCAGTTCGACGGCGAACACCGTCATGGTCGGCGTCCGTGTTCAGAACTGAGGCACCGAAACCACGTTAACGCCGCCGACGGAATTTGACTCCGCTGCCGTCGATCAGTCGCGTCGCGATATAATCGGTCGCCAGCACTGCCTCCCGCTGCGGCATCTTCTCCTGCGGGCTGCGATCGGTCTCCCACCACGACGCGCGATGCGACGCGCGCGGCAGCGTCGCGTCGATCATCTCCTCGATCTGCTCCATCGTGAGAATGAATTCGGCGGCCGTCTGTTTTTTCAGGAACTCTCGCAGCGGATCGTAGTCGTTCACGGCCTATCCTTTGTCACTTCTTGCAACCGTCTTAGCCTGATGCGGCAAACACATCCATCAGTTCAATCGCCATAACGCTTTATTAACCGTGGAAGCTGGTAACTTAGGAAGGCATACGGTCCCGCAGGGCTTCGTATTGCATCGCTGTATCTGCGGGCAAAGGGCGGCATGAGAAAAGTCAGTTCAGGCAAACGGAAAGGCTGGCGCCTCCAAGCAAAATTGCTGGCAGCCGCAATGCTCATGACTGTCTTGGGATTCTCGGCGATCTGCGTCAGCGTTCTGCTTGACATGCGCCGCGGCCAAGAGGATCTGGCACGTCAGACCAGCGAAAATCTCTCATCGACGATCGATTCCGACATCTCGCGAAATATCGAGCTGTACGACCTCTCGCTTCGGAATGTCACGAACCAATTGGTGGCACCGGAAGTCCAGAGCGTTAGCGCCGAATTGCGCCATCTCATCCTGTTCGATCATGCCGCGACCGCGCGCTATTTTGGGTCGATCGAAGTCTTTGACGCGCAAGGCAACCTGACGATCGACGCGGCCACGCTGGATCCCATTAAGTCAAACGTCGAGGACAGGGAGTTTTTTCGCGTGCATCAGGAAAATCCGGTCGTTGGCCTGTTTATCAGCCGCCCGGTTTTCTATCGCGGTGTTCAGTCCATCGTGTTGAGTCGCCGGATCGATAAAGATGGTGGTTTCTACGGAGTCGTCGCAGGCACCATTCGTTTCAGCTATTTTTCTGATCTCTTCGGGCGTTTGAAGCTGGACAAGGACGACGTAATTGCCGTGTTCAGGAATGATGGTTTAATCATTGCCCGATCACCTTTCGCGATCGATGCCATCGGAAGAGATGCCAGCAAATCTCTCTTGATTCGTCAGATGAAGGTCGAGCAAGCAGGAGAAATGTCTTATGTCGCTCAAACCGACAACATCTCCCGGCAATTTGTCTGGACTGACAGTTCCAAGCCTTTGATGGTGAGCGTGGCAAAGCCATTGACAAGCATCTACGGCCTATGGCGAACACAGGCGCTGCGGATAGCTGGGGTGATGACGCTGCTGATCGCTTTCGCTGTAACCGTAACGCTGTTTCTCGGCAGAGAGATCAGCCGCCGCGCCAACGCGGAAGAAAGCCTTGAGGAGCTCGCGACGACAGATGCGCTGACCGGTCTTCGAAACCGGCGCAAATTCGATAGCGCGCTTGATCAGGAATGGCGGCGCGCCGAGCGCAACGGCATTCCGTTAGCGCTGCTGATGATCGATGCCGACCACTTCAAATCCTACAATGATCGCTTCGGCCATCAGGCCGGCGATCAGGCCCTGTCGGCTATTTCAGGCTGCATTGAAATCGCGGCACGCCGCGCCGGCGATTGCGCGGCACGCTATGGCGGCGAGGAATTCGTATTGTTGCTGCCCGGCCTGACCACCGCGACAGCCTTGCAGATTGCCGAATCGATTCGCTGCGATGTGGCCATGCTTGATGGCGCGCTTACGCCGCTGACAGTAAGCATCGGCATTGCCTCGATGGTGCCGAATGCCGCGGCCGGAGCCGTCGTTCTGGTCGAAGCTGCTGACAAGGCTCTCTATGTTGCCAAGGCAAATGGCCGCAACCAGTCCCGCCTTGCGCCGAGCCCGAAAATCGCGCTGGTGGCTTAAAGCTACGCGGCTCCGTCAGCCCTTCAAATAGTGCGTCATCTCGGCCCGCAGGCCATCAGCCAATTCCGGCCGCTGCAGTCCAAAGGCGATATTCGCGCGCAAAAATCCAGCCTTCGAGCCGCAATCATGGCGCTCACCCGCGAATTGATAGCCGAAGAACTTCTGCGTTTTCGCCAGCCCGATCATCGCATCGGTCAGCTGGATTTCGCCGCCCGAACCGCGCTCCTGGGTCTCCAGAATCTTGAAGATCTCCGGCTGCAGAATATAACGCCCTGTGATCGACAGATTCGACGACGCCGTGCCCTTCGGCGGCTTCTCGACCATGCCGTCGATCTCGAAGTGGCTGCCCTTGCCGTCGCCATGGCGTTGGCCGACACCAACGATGCCGTATTGATGTGCCAGTTCCATCGGCACTTCCTCGACCGCCACAATATTTGCGCGGTCGGGCAACTTCGCCGCAGCATCGATCATCTGCGCAAGGCAACCACGTTTGTGCAGCACCAACTCGTCCGGCAACACAACGGCGAAAGGCTCGTCGCCAATGATGTCGCGCGCGCACCACACCGCATGGCCGAGCCCAAGCGGTGCCTGCTGGCGCGTGAAGCTCATCGCGCCGGCTTCGGGCTGGCTCTGCGCCAATAATTCTATTTCTGTTGTTTTGCCGCGCGACGCCAGCGTCGCATCGAGTTCGAACATGCGGTCGAAATGATCCTCGATCACGCCCTTGTTCCGGCCGGTGACGAACACAAAATGTTCGATGCCGGCTTCTTTCGCCTCGTCGACGACATACTGGATCAGCGGGCGATCGACGATCGTCAGCATCTCCTTCGGCATCGCCTTGGTGGCAGGAAGGACGCGGGTGCCGAGACCGGCCACCGGAAAGACGGCTTTACGGATTTTCATTCGGGAGAACTTTGCGCTGGAAGGGTGACACGTCGACATAGAGAATTTGTGTTAGCTGGTTTGGAGCAATCGACAAAGGCGGATGTGTGATGGCGACTTGCCGCAACGGTTGGTCATTGAAAAGGCTCCATCGTTAAGTGGATGGAAACCGTAACGATGCCTCCTGAATTCAGATGTTTCAATTGTTGGACCGGATAACATGAGCGACAAGACACGCAGCCAAATGGTATCTCGCGTCGCTATTGTAACTTTTGTGCTTTGCACAATCGGGCAATCTGCATCGGCTCAAAATTTCTTCAGCAACATTTTTGGCAGTCCGGCTACGCAAGTCGGGACGCCGCCGCCTAGCCGTGTCGCACAGGCCCCCTCGACACCGCCGACCAACTCGCCGCCTTTGCCCTGGACCGGCGAAGATGGTGCCTCCGGCCATCCGCTGATGACCGCGAGCGCGATCCGCCAGTCGGCTGCCAATTTCGATTCTTGCGTCGCGGGCTATTTTCCGGATGCCGCGAAACGCGGGGTCACCCGCGCCAATTTCGATCGTTTCACGGACGGCCTCACGCCCGACCTGCGAATCATGGATCTGATGGATTCTCAGCCCGAATTCACCAAGGCGATCTGGGAATACCTCGACATTCTCGTCAACGACAACCGGCTCGCCAAAGGCCGCGAGGTGCTGGTACAATATAAGCCGATTTTTGATGCCGCCGAAAAAGCCTACGGCGTCGATCGTTACATGGTCGCGTCGATCTGGGGCATCGAATCCAATTATTCGACGCAGATAGGCGACCGCAGCGTCTTGCGATCAACGGCGACGCTGGCCTGCGTCGGCCGTCGGCAATCCTACTTCAAGGATGAGTTTCTCACCGCGCTGGAAATCCTGAATCGCGGCGATATTCGTCCGGAGCAATTGCGCGGCTCATGGGCAGGCGCGTTCGGGCCGACGCAATTCATGCCGACCGCGTTCAAGCGGTTCGCGGTGGACGGCGATGGCGATGGCCGCCGCGACGTCGTCGACAACCCAACCGATCTGATTTTCTCGACGGCCAACAACCTCAAAAAGGATGGCTGGCAGGCCGGGCAAAGCTGGGGCTACGAGGTCGTGCTTCCGCAGGGCTTCGACTTCATGCTCGCTGACCGCGCTAAGGCGACGACCTTTGCGCAGTGGGAGCAGATTGGCTTGCGCCGCGCCAATGGCCAGCCGTTTCCGCGCACCAACGACAAAGTATATCTGCTGGCACCGGCCGGGGCCGGCGGGCCAGGCTTCCTGATGATGCAGAATTTCCGCGTCATTATGAAATACAATCCAGCCGAGGCCTATGCGATGGCGATCGGTCATTTTGCCGATCGCTTGCGCGGCGCGCCGGCCTTCGTTCAGCCCTGGCCACGGCAAGAGCGCGTGTTGTCCCGCGGCGAACGACTCGAATTGCAGCAGCTTTTGGCGCAGCGCGGCTTCTATCAAGGTTCGCCGGACGGCCAACTCGGCGGCATGAGCCGCGAGGCGCTGCGCGGCTTTCAGGCCTCGATCGGCGCACCGGCGGACGGCTTTGCCTCCTCCGAAATGCTGGACCGGCTGCGCGGGCGCTGATAGCAGACGTCATGATCCTCACTAACATCCGGCCCTGTGGCCGGCCTGCCCGCTTGCGGCCTGATTTGGTGACTAAGCTTTGTCCGTGACCTGAAGGATTGCGACCGCTCCGATGCGACGACCGACCACCTTGCTCCGCGTGCTGAAGGAAACCGGCCCCGTCATAGCGGTGGTGGTCGCAGGCTTGTTTTTGCTCGCCCTTGCAGCGCCCGCAGCGGCGCAATTCTTTCCGTTTTTCGGCGGTGGCGGCCAGCAACGACAGGCCCCACGCGGCGGAGGCGGATTTTTTGGCGGCGGCAATGACAGTCCGTTCTTCTCGCCGTTCGAGCGTCAGCAGCCCCGTCGCCAGGCCCCGCGCGAGGATTATTCCCGCGCTCCGCAATCTGACAAGCGCGACACTCCGGCCGAGCGCAATGTGCTCGTGCTCGGCGACTCGATGGCCGACTGGCTCGGCTACGGCCTCGACGAAGCCTATTCCGAGCAGCCCGA
>JAYUEY010000098.1:0-9320 GCA_043739005.1 Tardiphaga sp. | reverse complement strand
AAAGAATGCAGCGAGCACCGCACCCATCATATCGACGAGGCCGAGCGCGGTCTGGCCGACATCATAGGTCGCGCGGCCGATGCGTGCGAGCAGCGACGTGATCGACATGCCCGGTGGCTGGACCGGCGCGACTGGCTGGACGCGCCGAACCTCGTCGACCAAATCCGAATAATTCGCCGACAGCCCGGCAATGCTCGCCTCGCCGCCGCCGGTATCCAGCGTCCGGCGCAGCCGCTCGATGAGCCACGCGCCAAAGGTATCGAGCTTGGAGACCTGCGAGACGTCGATGAAGATGTTGGGCTTGGTCCCGGTCAGTTTTTCCGCATCGGCGACGATCTGCTCCAGGGCCGGCGCGAACCGCGCGGTCCACGACCCGGCCGCGCGCAGTGCGAGACCATCGCCTTGCGCCATCTGTTCGAGCGTCGGACCGCCGTTCACTGCCAACTCCTGCACATCTGCTGCATGGTGGGATGTTAGAACCACCGAAAGGATATGGCGACCATGGCCGCCGGACGATGATTTCGCCGCACGGAACACGCACATTGCGTCGCAATCAAGTTGACGCGCCGGTGCTGCTGGGCCTTAAGGGCTTTCACGCACCCTTTTCGTGCCCCGAGATCGCCAACGTGACCGAGAATCCCGCCGAATACCGCGAACCGCCGCGCCTGCTGGCCCGGATCGAGCGCTGGCCGATCGCCGGCAGTTTCACCATCAGCCGGGGGGCCAAGACCGAGGCTGCCGTCGTCACAGCCGAGATCAGCCATCGCGGCTTTGTCGGGCGGGGCGAATGCGTGCCCTACTCGCGCTATGGCGAGACGCCCGAGGCGACGCTGAGTGCGATCATGGCGATGCAGGACGCTTTCGCGCAGGGGTTCGATCGTGCGACCTTGCAGACGCAGATGCCGGCCGGCGCAGCACGCAATGCACTGGACTGCGCGCTTCTCGATCTGGACGCCAAATCGGCGGGTGTCCGGGTCTGGGACATGCTCGGCCGCGATGCACCGCGTCCCTGCACCACGGCCTATACGATCTCGCTCGGCACGCCCGAGACGATGGCCGCCGCAACGGCAAAAGCCGCCCATCGCCCGCTGTTGAAGATCAAGCTCGGCGGACAGACAGGTGATGGCGGCGACGAGGATCGCATTCTTGCGGTGCGCAAGGCCGCGCCGGAATGCGAACTGATCGTCGATGCCAATGAGGCGTGGACGCCGGACAATCTGGAGCGCCATCTGACGGCCTGCGCTTATGCCGGCGTCACGCTGGTCGAGCAGCCGCTGCCGGCCGGCAAGGACGATATGCTGGCGACGATCCGGCGGCCGATCAGCGTCTGCGCTGATGAAAGCGTTCATGCGCGGGGGTCGCTGGCGGATTTGCGCGGACGCTACGATGCGGTGAACATCAAACTCGACAAGACAGGTGGACTAACGGAAGCACTGGCGATGGCGGATGACGCCAAGGCCCTCGGCTTCGACATCATGGTCGGCTGTATGGTCGCGACCTCGCTTGCGATCGCCCCGGCGATGCTGTTGACGCGCCACGCCCGTTTCGTCGATCTCGATGGGCCATTATTGCTGGTGAACGACCGCGACGATGCTTTGCGTTACGACGACAGCACCGTCTATCCACCCGACGCGACATTGTGGGGCTGATTTGCTTCGCAGTTGAATAGCCGCGCAAATGCCTTGCGCACTTTTCCTAAGAGGGGAGAGGGAGCACGCTGCGGTTTCGGCTGACGCGGCGATCAGATCCGCCTCCGCCCCATCATCATCACGCCCACCGCAACCAGCGCCATCGCCGCCATTACGACATAGATGCCTTGCCCGATCCGCGCATAGATTGCGCCGGAGACGACCGCGGTGCTCGCCATCACGATGCCTGTAGAGGCCGCGAGATAACCCTGCGCGCGGCCGATAAACGCTGCCGGAACATGGCGCTGCATCAGGCTCATCGTTGCCACAAGCGTCAGGCCGAAGCTGATGCCATGCGACATTTGGACGATCGCTAATAAAGCCAGCGGCGGTGATTGCGCGATGATGATCCAGCGCGCTGCCGCCACAAAGCCTGCGAGGATCACCAACGTCGCCGGCTCCCAGCGAAACCGTGGCGATAACGCGAACAGCACGATCTCGGCCAGCACGCCGAGCACCCACAGGCCGGCGATCGTTAGCCCCGCAAAGCCTTCGCTCTGCCAGGCGATCGATGCGAAAGTGTAATAGGCCGCATGGCTGCCCTGGATCAGCGCCGAGGCGGTGATGATGGTGAGGAAACCCACATCTTGCAGGAGTTTCGGCGCGGGTCTGGCGTCGAGATCGCTGCGCGGCGGGGATTCCAGCGGCAATAGCGCAAGGCTCGCCAGCGCGCCGCAGGCCGCCATCGCGACGATCACCCAGATCACATGCCGCGCCGCGATGGTCTGAATCAGCAGCCCGCAGCCGAGCGCACCGACCACGAAGGCGGCCGATCCCCACAATCTAAGCGGCCCGTAATTCAGCCCGTAGCGCGTCACGGCCTTCAGCGCATAGCCGTCCGTGATCGGCACTGTCGGCGTCCACAAAATGGCCGTCAGCGCATAGACCGCCAGCACGGCGACCGGCTCGCGTAAAAGACCCAGCACTGCAAAGCCGATCGTCGTGGCGAACGCTGTTGCGATCAGCGCGATCCGCAACGCGCGTCGACGCTCGGCGGCCGCGGTGATGAACGGCAATGTGGTGAAGCGCGTGATCGACGGCACCGCGATGATGATGCCGATCCACTGCGAATCGATGTCGATCGCCTTCAGCCACACCGGAAAAAACGGCAGATGCGTGCCGACCAAACCGAATACCGCGCCGTAAAACAACGCGAGCCGCATCGCGAATCGCTGGCTCTCGCCTGCACTGACACTGGGGATTTGTGATTCGCTCGGCATCAATTCAATTGCGATTCGCTTGCGTTCGTGGTGATCGTAACAAGATAGCGCACTGATTTGCGCGCGAGTTCTTGCACGAGCGATCATGGCCCGGAATCCTTTGACCGCAGACGCATTTGCCCTATCGCCGATTGCGGCGCAGCCAACGCTGCCGAGCGAGGCCGATTTCGAGGCGATCCGTGATGCGTTCATGGAAACCGCGCGCGGCCGCTGGTTCCTGGCCGAGTACGCCAGCCGCAATCGCAATGTCGATACGGCCATGGTGCTCGACGCCGTGGCGCGGATCGAGGCCAGCGTTGCCGCGCGCGAGCGGACATCGCCCTCTGCCGCTGCTCTCATTGCACAGATTCGCCCGCTGATCGCAGAGGCGCGCGCTGCATCAGACGCCGCGCTGACGTCCCCCGATTGGGTCGAGACCGTCGCCGCCGGGCGGCGCGGCGCCCGAATCATCCGCGAGATTTCGTGGTCGCTGCGCGAAACCGGCACCGATCCGCGCATCTGCAACATCCTCGATGCGCAGTTGCTCGCCTTTGAGACGATCAATGATCTGGGCTCCGACGGCCTGCCGCGCGAATTGATCGGCGAGGTTTTCGACGACCTGATTCTAAAACTTGAGGAAATCGGCGGCGACAGCCGCTCGGCGCAGCGCGAAACGACGGAGCCAGTCGAAACCATCGGCGCCAATTTAGATGCCGCTGAGGCGGCTGCGATCATCGAGACACCGTCTGTTTTCACTTCTGCCGCGCCTATCTTTGCCGCGCACGCCTTTGTCATGCCCGAAGTGCTGGCCGAAGCAGGCCATCAAGCGACAGGCAATCAAGAGACAGGCGTTCAAGAGACCGATATTCAAGAGACAGAGGCTGAAAGTCACGAGCTGGGACCGACGTCCGATGAAATGGCTGCCGATGATGCAGTGCTCGATCTGATCGCAATGGAAATGTCCGCGCCTGCCATCGACGATGTCGATGATTTCGAAGGCGACGACGCGCTGGCTGAACTGCGATCGCTCGCCGAAACCGCGCCGCAGCCGTCACCGATCATGCAAGTACCAGAAATGGCCGTGCCGGCAATCGCCGCTCCGATGATGAGCGCCGTGGCGAGCCCACCGGATTCGCTCGGCGCATCGCTGATCGCGAGCGGCGTTGTGCGGATGCCGCGCATGGCGAGCGAGGCGCTGGCCGCGTTCCGCCGCATGAGCCAGACCGAGAAGGTCGCGTTTTTTTCGTAAAACAGAGTTTGCCGCCACCCTGAGGGGGCCGCTTGGCCTCGTCTCGAAGGATAACGGCTGTCACCGGGACGATCCTTCGCGGCGCGCTGACGTCTGCTACGCAATCAACCTTGCGAACATATCCGCATCTACATTGCCGCCGGACAGCACCACGGCAACCGTCTTGCCGCGCGCGTCGAACTTGCCAGCCAGCAGCGCTGCCAGCGCCACCGCGCCGCCGGGCTCGACGACGAGTTTGAGATCGCGAAACATCAACGCGACAGCTACGCCGACCTCGGCATCCGTTACCGTGACGCCTTGCGACAACAGCCGCATGTTGATCGCAAAGGTGATCTCACCAGGAATCGTCGCCATCAGCGCGTCGCAGATCGTTGTGCCTTCAGCGCGATGCGGTTCGCGACGGCCCGCGCGCAGCGAGCGCGCGTGATCGTCGAAGCCGTGAGGTTCAGCTGACATGATCGCTGCATTGGGAAACCGTGCTCTGATCGCCGTCGCGGTGCCCGCGACAAGGCCGCCGCCCGAGGCCGGCGCGATCACGATGTCAGGCGCGACGCCGAGTGCCGTCATATCCTCCGCGATTTCCCGGCCGACCGTGCCTTGTCCCGCGATAATCAAAGGATCGTCGTAAGGCGGCACGAGGGTCGCATCCCGTTGTTCAGCGATGTGACGCGCGATCGCTTCGCGGTCTTCCTTGAGCCGATCGTAAAGCACCACTTCCGCGCCATAGCCGGCTGTGCGTTCGCGTTTCGACAACGGCGAATCGGCCGGCATCACGATCGTCGCGGGCATGCGGAAAATCTGCGCGGCCGCGGCAACGCCCTGCGCGTGGTTCCCCGACGAAAAGGCGACGACGCCAGCGGCGCGGGCTTTTTTCGGGATTGATGAGATCTTGTTGAATGCGCCGCGAAACTTGAACGAGCCGGTGCGTTGCAGCACCTCGGCCTTCAGAAACACACGAGCTCCGGTTAGCGCATCGAGTGCCGGCGATGACAGCAACGGCGTACGAATGGCGTAGGGTTTCAGCACCGCAGCGGCGGCATCGATATCGGCTGACGTGACGGATGGCAGATAAGTCTGGGTCATGCCGTCTTTTAACGCGCAATGCGAGACGGCGCAAAGCGACGCTTATGGAAATGGCTTTAGCAACAATGGAAGCACACTGTCAGGTTCCCGCTCCGTCCCGCCCGCAATATTCTCAATGAAGATCCGGGCTGCGCTGTCCCACGAATGCCGCTGCGCAAACGCCACGCAATCCGCAGGCGCGATCTGCAATGCGGCCAGACAGGCGAGCCGTAGATCATTGTTGAGCACACCGACAGGCGATGATCCGATCACATCGCGCGGCCCTGCCACCGGGAACGCCGCAACCGGCACGCCGCTCGCCAAGGCTTCCAACATCACCAGACCGAATGTGTCAGTCAGGCTCGGAAACACGAACACATCGGCCGACGCATAGGCTTGCGCCAGTTGCTCGCCATGCAGCGCGCCAAGAAACACAACGCCGGGATAGGCTTTTTCCAGCGCCGGCCGCGCCGGGCCGTCGCCGACCACGACCTTTGTGCCGGGCAGATCGAGGCTCAAAAAGGCGTCGAGATTTTTCTCGACCGCGAGCCGCCCGACCGAGAGAAATACCGGCTTCGTCAAATCCGACACAGTTTCGCACGGATGAAATAGGGCCGTGTCGACACCGCGCGGCCACAGCACGACATTGCGAAAGCCGCGCATGCGCAACTCGCTCGCCAGCGCTGGCGTGGCGGCCATCACGGCACGGCTTTCGCCATGAAACCAGCGCAGCACGCGCCATACGAGTGATTCCGGGATCGGCAGGCGCGCCGATACATATTCCGGAAACCGCGTGTGAAAACTTGTCGTGAACGGCAAACCACGGCGGCGGCAATAGTGCCGCACCGCAAGACCGATCGGGCCTTCGGTCGCGATATGGATGTTGTCCGGCTTTGACTCGGCAATCAGCCGCGCGACCCTAAACGGCGACGGCAGCGCCAGCCGCAGATCGCGGTAGCCCGGCATCGCGACGGTGCGAAACGATTGCGGCGTCAGAAAACTCACCGCGACGCCCTGCTGCTCGGCGGCGACGGCCGTCATCGTCAACGTGCGCACCACGCCATTGACCTGCGGATGCCACGCATCGGTCGCGATCAGGATGCGCATCACGCGGCTTTCGCGGCGGCGATCGCGACAGGCAGCGCGCGCCGCAGCGGATTGGTCCAATCGATGATTTCGAAACGGCCGTCGATATGCTCGACCAGCGCTGTGCAGCTTTCGACCCAGTCACCGCAATTCATATAGCGGATGCCGTGCTCGTCACGGATCGCAGCATAATGGATATGGCCGCAGATCACGCCATCGGCGTCATGGCGGCGGGCTTCATTGGCCAGCGTCTGCTCAAACGCGCCGATGTAATTGACGGCGTTCTTGACCTTCAACTTCGCCCATTGCGACAGCGACCAGTATGGCACGCCGAACATCTTGCGGAACGCATTGACAAGGCGATTCATCTGGATCGCAAAATCATAGGCCTTATCGCCGAGATGGGCGAGCCAACGTGCGTTCTGCACCACGAGATCGAAGATATCGCCGTGGATGACCAGATAACGCTTGCCGTCTACGCCGACATGGATCGCGTCCTCGGCCACCTCGATGCCGCCGAAATGCGTGCCGTAATATGACCGCAGGAATTCGTCGTGATTGCCGGGCACATAGACGATGCGCGCGCCCTTTCGCGCCTTGCGCAACATTTTCTGCAGCAGGTCGTTATGCGACTGCGGCCAGTACCATGCTGATTTCAGGGCCCAGCCATCGACGATATCGCCGACGAGATAGATCGTGTCGGCATCGTGGACGCGGAGAAAATCGATCAGCCGATCGGCCTGCGATCCGCGGGCGCCGAGATGCACGTCGGAGATGAACAATGTGCGGAATTTACGTTCCGGATTGTCGTCGCTCATGCGTCACTCTCCATGCTGAGCCGATAGCCGATTTGCATGACAATCCAACGACGGATTACGCGACTGTCGAAATACCCCGTTCAAACGCGACAAGCGTGTACATGCCGAACGGTTTGATCTTGCGGCGTTCGACGAGCGTCGCATCACCGCTGCTATCGGCCCAGGCCTGCAGGCGTGAAAACGGAAACTCAGGTCGCAGCCCGATGCCGCGTGTCTTCTGCGCGGCCCATCGCTCGATCGCAGCGGCGACGCCGGTTTCGGAATAGAGGTGATTGACGAGAATGATGCGGCCGCCAGGCTTCAGCACGCGGTGGCATTCGGATAGCACCTGTTCGGGATTAGCGACCAGCGTGATGACGAATTGCGCGACGACGCAATCGAACGAGGCATCCTTGAACGCCATCGCATGGGCGTCCATCTGGTGCACGGTCTTGACATGCGGGTAGCGGCCCGTTGCTATTTTCGTCATCGCTTTGTCGAGCATCGGCAGGCTGAGATCGATGCCCGTTACCTGACAGGTCGCGTCATAATCACCGAACGACAGCCCGGTCCCGACGCCAACTTCGAGAATCCGGCCGCCGATTTTTCGCGCGGCCAGCGCCGCGGCGTGGCGGCCATTGCGCATCACGGGTCCACACACGGCGTCATAGATCGGGGCCCAACGCGCATAGGCGTTTTCAACACTGGACTGATCGAGATCGAGCGTCGTCATCGGCCTGTTCCCCGGATGCATCATCACAGCGCGGCTGTATCAGCGCCGTGCGACAGTCAGGCGACAAGGCTGGCAATCAGGACACAGGTACGCGGCGTCATCGCCCGGCAGGGCGCGCTTGCGCCCGACTTGACCGGGCGATCCAATCTTGCAGAGCAGTCGTTGGTCATCACCGACGGCACGGAATACGGGGCACTTCGCCTTCGCGGAGTGTGACGGCTGTTTTCGTTGCAGCTCTCAATACCACGTCTGAAAATGATGTACCGGGCCATGGCCTTTGCCAACATTAAGCCGGTCCGCCGCAGCGATCGCGGCACTGACGAAATCCTTGCCGGCGCGCACGGCGGATTCCAAATCGTCGCCGCGCGCCAGATGTGCAGCGATTGCCGAGGATAGCGAACACCCTGTGCCGTGGGTATTTTTGGTCGCGATGCGCGGCGCGACCAGCGCGACAACGCGTTCGGCGGTCACGAGATAGTCGGTGCTCTTAGGGCCGTGGCCATGACCACCTTTGATGAGCACCGCGCGGCAGCCGAATTGCAGCAGGCGTCGCCCCTGCTCGGCAATCGCCACTTCGGTTTCCGCGATCGGTTCGTCGAGCAGCGCTGCCGCCTCCGGCAGGTTCGGCGTGATGAGGTGTGCGCGCGTGATCAGCGTCTGGCGCAAGGCATCGATGGCATCGGGCAATAGCAGCCGGTCGCCGGAGGTCGCGACCATCACCGGGTCCAGCACGACATGCATCGGCGTCCAGCGCGCCAATCCGGCCACGATCGCCGCGATCACGTCAGCCTGCGCCACCATACCGATTTTAATGGCATCGACCTTTAGATCGTCGAACACTGCGTCGATCTGCGCGGTTACGAAATACGCCGGGACCGGATGGACCCCGCGCACGCCTTGCGTGTTTTGCGCCGTCAGCGCGGTGATGACCGACGCGCCGTATGCACCGCAGGCCGCAAAGCTCTTGAGGTCGGCCTGAATGCCGGCCCCGCCCGAGGAGTCCGAACCGGCGATGGTTAGTGCGATGGGAATGGTCATCGCTTGTCCTATCGCGCGCCATTCCGAGCGGCAAGCCAACGCCGACTTTTGCGTCCGATCGCGCTCTCCGGCATAGTGCCGGAAATCAGTTCGGAGACGCGGCGATGGTTCCTTTTTTCGTGCAGTTCAAATGCAAGCTTGGCCAGTCCTATGCCGTGGCCAACGCCATCGCGGAAGCCGAGATCGCGTCCGAGATTTATTCGACCGCCGGCGATTATGATCTGCTGGTGAAATTCTATGTCGATAACGCGACGGATATCGGCCATTTCGTGAACGAAAAAGTGCAGATCATTCCGGGCATTCAGGACACCCACACGATCATTACCTTCAAGGCGTTCGGAGCTTAGATCGCCTTCGCCAGCGCGGGCCCGACCAGCGCATCCGGATCGGCTTCGTCGTCGGCCATCGTTGCGATCGGCGACATCGGCGTGTCGCGCAGCCGCTTCAAGCCGAGATGCCGCTCGCGCA
>JAYUEY010000097.1:0-32978 GCA_043739005.1 Tardiphaga sp. | reverse complement strand
GGTCGAGGATGACCGCTACTGCATCGATATCGTCACGCAAATATCGGCCGTCCGCGCTGCGCTCCGGCGCGTGGAGGAGGAGGTGCTGAAAGACCACGTGTCGCACTGCGTCGAGCATGCCATCTCAAGCGGCAACAAAGCGGACCAGCGTGAGAAGATTGCCGAACTGATGGCTGTGATCGGACGGGCGGCCAGATGAACCGTGCACGCGCGGATGAGACAATCCGCCGCGCAGAGATGACAACAAAGGTCGTATGAAACGAGTTTGAAAGACCAGAGGCCAAAACACTCGACGTCGCGGCAGGCGGTCCGTGGAGGAGCGGCGACTGCGCGTGTTGAATACAGGTTGTTATGAACTCAAACTTTGCATGATCAGATGTCAGGCGAGCATAAATTCTCATCAAACGTCGCGAATTTAATGGGCGATTTTTGAGCTACTGTTTCAGCCACTATATGCGGGATCGGGTTTTTATCAATTTTTTCGATCAGCCAAGAATTTTTTCAATCAGCCAAGAGTGGCACAGTTTCTGCTTAGAATGTCTCGAGTTGGCCGCTAGGGTTCCGGTTTTGCGCCAAGCAAAGCGCTGGTCCGAGAGCAGCCGCTTGCGGGGGAGCAATCTTCGCAGGTGCACGGCGGGATAAAAGCCCGGGAGACCTCGTTCGCCAAGGGATTGGCGCAGCGAATGGTCTATCGCCAGTCCCTTTTTGTAATTTTTTTTTACAAGAGGGATCTGCAATGAAAAATATCACGTCACTTCTCAAGCAAGCTCTGCTCGCGTCGGCGCTCATCGCGTCATTCGTATCGACGGCTGATGCCGCCCCTAAAAAGGATTTCAAGGTCGCCTGGTCGATTTATGTCGGCTGGATGCCGTGGGGCTATGCGGCCGACACCGGCATCGTGAAAAAGTGGGCGGACAAATACGGCATCACCATCGAGGTGAAGCAATTCAACGACTACGTCGAATCCATCAACCAGTACACGGCGGGCTCTTTCGATGCCGTGACCATCACCAATATGGATGCGCTATCGATTCCCGCCGCAGGTGGCGTCGATACCACCGTGGTCGTGATGGGCGACTTCTCCAACGGCAACGACGCAGTCATCCTGAAAGGCAAGTCTGATCTGTCCGCGATCAAGGGGCAGAAAATCAACCTCGTTGAATTCTCGGTCTCGCATTATTTGCTGGCACGCGCGCTCGAGTCCAAGAAGCTTGCCGAGAAGGACATCAAGGTCGTCAACACGTCAGATGCCGATCTTGCCGCAGCCTATAAAACGGCTGATGTCACGGCGGTGGTAACGTGGAATCCGATCGTCTCCGAAATTCTCGGCGCTCCCGATGCGAAGAAGGTCTTCGATTCCTCGCAGATTCCCGGCGAGATCATGGATCTGATGGTCGCCAACAGTGCGGTGGTGAAGGACAATCCGGACTTTGCGAAAGCGCTGGTCGGCATTTGGTATGAGACCATTACCAAGATGAACGCCCCCGGCGCCGACGGCAAAGCCGCCAAGGAAGCAATGGCAAAAGCCTCCGGCACCGACTTGGCCGGATTCGAAAGCCAACTCGCCTCGACCCGTCTGTTCGCGACACCCGCCGATGCAGAGACCTTCACGAAAAGTGCGGCGATCGGAACAACGATGGATCGAGTTCGCAAATTCTTGTTCGAGAAAGAGCTGCTCGGCAAGGGTGCGAAATCCGTTGACGCGGTCGGAATCGAACTCGGTGACAAGTCGGTTCTTGGCGACAAGTCGAACGTCAAACTGAGGTTTGACGCCAGCTACATGGACGCTGCGGCGAAGGGTAAACTCTGATCGGACCGTTAGGCACCTCTCACCAAGAGCGCAAATATGCGGCTTCTCAACATCAGACCCGGCAGGCAGCTCGGCTTTTATCTTGCCATGCTGCCGTTCGTGGTGCTGGCGGTCGCGTATTTTGCGGGTTCGGGTGCGAGGCTGTCGGAAAATCCCAATGACAAATTGCTGCCTGCGCTGTCGAGTATGGCGCAGGCGGTCAAGCAGATGGCGTTTCAGGTTGATGGCCGCACCGGCAGTTATTTGATGCTGTCCGATACCATCGCCAGCGTCGGACGCCTGCTCGCGGCCCTGGCGATATCAACCTCGGCCGCGCTCGTATTCGGCATCGTCATCGGCCTGCTGCCCAGCGCGAATGCACTGCTCGGGCCGTTCGTCTCTGTCATGTCGATGGTGCCGCCTTTGGCGCTTCTTCCCATTCTCTTCATCGTCATGGGTCTCGGTGAAAATTCAAAGATTGCCTTGATCGTCATCGGCACGCTTCCCTGCATCATTCGCGATCTTGCAATGAAAGTGCTGGAGTTGCCGCGCGAGCAACTGATCAAGGCGCAAACGCTGGGCGCATCGACATGGCAGATCGCGCTGCGCGTCGTGCTGCCACAAATCCTGCCGCGCCTGATCGATTCGCTGCGGCTGCAACTCGGTCCGGCCTGGCTGTTTCTGATCGCCGCCGAAGCGATCGCGTCGGATTCAGGTCTTGGCTACCGCATCTTCCTGGTGCGGCGCTATCTCGCGATGGACATCATCATTCCCTATGTCGTTTGGATCACTCTGCTGGCCTTCCTGATGGATGCGGCACTTCGCCTGGCGCAGCGAAAGGCATTCCCCTGGTTTGCCTCCGTGAGGGCGGAATGAGCGCCATTCGCTTCGACAATGTCTGGAAGGAATTCGACGATCACATCGTGCTCGAACAGATCACGCTCGACGTTGCGTCGCGCGCATTCGTAGCTCTTGTCGGGCCGTCCGGCTGCGGCAAGACCACGTTTCTGCGGATGCTTCTGGGCGAAGAGGTGCAGACGCGCGGCGAGATCCTGATCGACGGCAAGCCGCTATCGCCGGAGCCGGACGCCGATCGTGGCGTCGTCTTCCAGCGCTACTCTGTGTTTCCGCACTTGACGGTTTTGCAGAATGTTTTGCTCGGCCGCGAATTACAGCATTCGCCATTGACCGCACGTCTGTTTGGCGCGGCGCGCCGCCGCGCAATCGATGAGGCGATGGCGTTGCTCGCAGAAGTCGGTCTTGCCGGACAGGAGACCAAATATCCGGCGGCGCTCTCAGGCGGCATGCAGCAGCGGCTGGCCTTGGCGCAGGCGATCATGCGCGGCCCGAAAATATTGCTGCTGGATGAGCCTTTCGGCGCGCTCGATCCCGGCATTCGCGCGGATATCCACGTGCTGATGAAACGTCTCTGGAACGAGACCGAACTGACGGTCGTGATGGTCACGCATGATCTGAGTGAAGCGTTTCGTCTGGCGACGCGCGTGATTGCGTTCGAGCGCAATCGCAACAGGCCCGAAGAGCGTGAACGCTACGGCGCGACCATTTCGCGCGATCTCGAAATCTATCCGCGCCGTCAGGCGCAGACGCGGCACGCCGCAACTTTCGCTCCGGCCGGGACGACCCTGCCGATCACGGGGCATGAGCCGGGACGACCCGGCACGCTTGTCTAAGAAAGGGCAAATCATGATCCTGACCGAGCAGCAGCAGGCCGAGGTCGCGGCCAACAAAAAGCGCTACGAGGACCTCAAGGCCGCCGCGCAAGGCGGTTCTGCACGCGCGCTGCCGCCGCCGACCTCGCGCGACGGCGCTCCGATTTCGGCCTCGACCGTGATCTATCGGGACGTCATCCCGGACGGCTGGTATGTCACGACGCGCCTCAATAGCGGTGAAACCCTGCGCCTCATAAACAGCAGCGGCGCGGCCTGCGTCAGTTTGCAGGCATGGAACGCTGCTGATCCCAGCGAGCGGATCAGTCACGCCGATACGATCAAGGTGCAGTGGACCGCGAGCCTGCAAAAGGGGCGTGTGATCCTCTCCGATATGGGGCGCGTTTTGTTCAGTATCGTCGAGGAGACGAGTGGCGGCGCGCATGACACTCTTGCAGGCGCATCGACGGCCGCCACCAATATGGCCCGCTATGGCGCGGGATCGTTCCGCAACACGCGGGAAAATTTCATTCTCGCCGCCGCTAAGCTGGGGCTCGACAGTCGCGACGTGCACCCGTGCCTGAGTTTCTTTGCGCCGGTCGGCGTCGATGCCGAAGGGCGATTTCAGTGGTCAGCCGATCGCAGAAACGCCGGCGACTTCATCGACCTGCGCGCCGAGATGGACATGCTGGTCGCGGTATCGAACTGTCCGCATCCGCTCGATCCATCGCCGGCCTATGCGCCGGGCTCTGCCGAGATCATACGTTTTCGCGCCGCCGCGTTTGACGGCGACGATTTGTGCCGAACGGCCAGCGCCGAAGCTGCCCGCGCGTTCGAGAACAATGTGGCGTTCTTCAACTCAAGCGCGGCGGAGTCACGACCATGATCAGCTATTCCACCGTGACGTCCGCGAAAATCGTGCTCGATATGGAAATTCCCGCCTGTGCCCCGTGGTCCGCGATCGTCCGCAAGGGACAGACGTTGCGCATCATCGACAGTCACGGCCAGCAGGCCGTCGATACTCTTTTTTATTGCGCCGACGATACGCGTGAGCGCTACAGCGGGCAGGACACCCTGCGCGCGCAGGGATCGGCTTATATCAGCACGGGCACGCGCATCGTCTCGACTGAAGGGCGCACCATGTTGCGCGTGACGGCGGACAGTTGCGGCCGGCACGATACCTCAGCGGGTGCTTGTTCCTGCGAGAGCAACACCGTTCGCTTCGGTCACGACACCCGCTATCTCCATGCCTGCCGTGAAAATTTCCTGATCGAGGGCGCCAAGCACGGCCTGTCGAAGCGCGACATCGTTCCCAATCTCAACTTCTTCATGAACGTGCCGATCGATCCATCAGGCAACGTTACCGTGGTCGATGGCGTTTCGAAGCCTGGCGACTTCATCGAGATGGTCGCCGAGATGGACGTGCTGTGCCTGATTTCCAACTGTCCGCAGGTCAACAATCCCTGCAACGGCTTCTTCCCGACGCCTGTTCAGGTGATGATTCTTGACGCGCAGGTGGACTGAGCATGTTCAGCAAAGTCCTGATTGCCAACCGCGGCGAAATCGCCGGGCGGATTGGTCGAACGCTGCGCCGTATGGGCATCGCATCCGTTGCGGTCTATTCGGACGCCGACCGCTTCACGCGGCCGGTTCTGGAGGCCGACGAGAGCGTGCGCGTCGGCCCCGCTCCAGCCGCCGAGAGCTATCTCGACATCGATGCGATCGTCGCGGCGTGCCTCAAGACCGGCGCTCAAGCGGTCCATCCGGGTTATGGCTTCCTGTCGGAAAACCGCCGCTTCGCCGAGACTCTGGCGCAACACGGCATTGCCTTCATCGGGCCGCGCCCGGAGCATCTCGATGCGTTCGGATTGAAACACAAAGCCCGCGCAATCGCCGAACGAAGCGGGGTTCCGCTTCTTCCGGGCTCGGACTTGCTGGAAACCATCGATGATGCCCTCGTGGAAGCGGATCGCATCGGCTTTCCACTGATGTTGAAGAGCACGGCGGGCGGTGGCGGCATCGGTATGCAGCTTTGCCACGATGCAAAAACGTTGCGCGAAAAATTCGCAGCCGTTCAACGCACTGCGAGCGCGAGCTTCGGCGATGCGCGCGTCTATCTCGAACGGTTCGTGGCCGAAGCCAGGCATATCGAGGTGCAGATCTTCGGCGATGGCAAGGGCAAGGTGATCGCACTCGGTGAGCGCGATTGCTCGCTGCAACGTCGCAATCAAAAGGTGATCGAGGAAACGCCTGCGCCCGGCATCAGCGACGCCATGCGCGCGGATCTCCACCGCGCCGCGGTCGCGCTCGGACAAAGCGTCGCCTATGAATCCGCCGGCACGGTCGAATTCATCTATGACGTCGCGCGCGAGGATTTTTACTTCCTGGAGGTCAATACGCGGCTGCAGGTCGAGCATCCCGTGACGGAAGCCGTCTTCGGCATCGACCTTGTCGAGTGGATGGTCCGGCAGGCCGCCGGCGAGACCGTGCTGGACGGGACGACGCTGACACCCAATGGCGCGGCCATCGAAGTGCGCGTCTATGCCGAGAATCCCGGTGCCGGCTTCCGGCCGAGTGCCGGCCGGCTGACATCCGTCGTGTTTCCGGATGATACACGCGTCGATGGCTGGATCGAAACCGGCGTGGAAGTCACGCCGTTTTACGATCCGATGCTCGCGAAGATTATCGTCTTGGCCGACACCCGCGCACACGCGATCGTAAAGCTCACGAGAGCACTGGAGCGAACGACCATCGCAGGGATTGAAACCAATCTCGATTATCTTCGCGCTATCGCATGTTCGAACGCTTTTCTGAGCGGGCGCGTCGCGACCAACGTTCTGTCCCAGTTTTCATTCATACCGCGAACCATCGACGTGATAGCCCCCGGCGCGCAATCCGGCCTTCAGGAGTTGCCGGGCCGGCTGCATCTGTGGCATGTCGGCGTGCCGCCGAGCGGGCCAATGGACGAGCGTTCGTTCCGGCTCGCCAATATCATCGTCGGCAATCCCGACGTGACGGCGGCGCTGGAATTAACAGTTAACGGACCGACGCTGCGGTTCAATATCGATACGACGATCGGTCTTGCAGGCGCGCGCATGATGGCGACGCTCGACGGCATCGACGTTCCCAACAACCAACCGGTCGCGGTGCGTAGCGGCCAAATTCTTGCGATAGGCAAAATCCCAGGTGCCGGCCAGCGCTGCTATCTGGCGGTGCGAGGCGGCTTTGCCGCGCCCGAGATTTTCGGTTCGCGCGCGGTATTCACGCTCGGTGGTTTTGGCGGGCATTCGACCGGCGCGCTGAAGGCGGGCGACGTGCTGCATGTCGGCGATGTCATCGATCATCTCACAGCGCCGCGCGCGCTGACGGCTGCCGAGCAACCGTCATTGTCGCGTGACTGGGAGATCGGCGTTCTCTACGGCCCGCATGGCGCGCCGGACTTCTTTCGCGACAATGATATTGCGACGCTGTTTTCGGCGCAGTACGAGGTCCACTTCAACAGTTCACGCACGGGCGTTCGGCTGATTGGGCCCAAGCCGCAATGGGCGCGCACCGACGGCGGCGAGGCCGGACTCCATCCGTCCAACATTCACGACAATGCCTATGCGGTGGGATCGATCGATTTCACCGGCGACATGCCGATTATTTTGGGGCCCGATGGTCCGAGCCTCGGTGGGTTCGTCTGTCCTGCCGTCGTGGCGCGCGACGAGCTGTGGAAGGTCGGTCAGTTGAAACCCGGCGACAAGGTTCGTTTCGCCGCCGTCGCGCGCGCGGACGATCCTGTTGCCGGCCCTGTCGTGTTGCAGGCCGGCCATGATCTGGGCTCTGCCATCGTCGGTCGCTGCGAGCATGGCCCGATCCCGGTGGTCTATCGTCGCGCAGGTGACGACAATCTGCTGGTCGAATACGGGGCGATGGAGCTTGATATTGCGCTGCGTTTGCGTGTGCATGTTCTGGCCGAAGCAGTCACTCAGGCCAGGCTGCCCGGCCTGATCGATTTGACGCCCGGCATTCGCTCGCTGCAGATACATTACGATAGCGCGGTGCTGTCGCGCCGCAAGCTGATCGATGTGTTGCAGGCGTTCGAACGCGATCTGCCGTCCGCCGATGCGATGAAGGTGCCGAGCCGCATCGTCCATCTGCCGCTATCGTGGAACGATCCGCAGGTGGTGCTGGCCATGCAGAAGTATCAGGAGCTGGTACGTCCTGATGCGCCGTGGTGCCCGTCGAATATCGAATTCATCCGGCGGATCAACGGTCTTGAGAGTGAGCAGGCCGTGAAAGACATCGTGTTCGACGCCAGCTATCTCGTGCTCGGCCTCGGCGACGTCTATCTCGGCGCACCAGTGGCGACGCCGATCGATCCGCGCCATCGCCTCGTGACGACCAAATACAATCCGGCGCGGACATGGACGCCTGAGAACGCCGTCGGCATCGGCGGCGCTTATATGTGTATTTATGGCATGGAAGGTCCCGGCGGTTATCAATTGTTCGGCCGCACCATCCAGATGTGGAATAGCTGGCGCACGACGCCGGAATTCGAACCGGGCCATCCTTGGCTGCTGCGGTTCTTCGATCAGATCCGGTTCTATCCCGTCAGCGCCGATGAACTGACTGAGGCGCGGCTGGCCTTTCCGCACGGCAAGTATCCACTTCGAATCGAAGAGACCGAATTCTCTAACGCTGACTACCAAGCAGGCTTGGTGCGAAATTTTGATTCGAACCACGCTTTCAAACAAAAGCAGCAAGCCGCTTTCGATGCCGAGCGACAGCGCTGGAAGCAAGGTGAGATTGACCTCGATCAGGACATCAGCGCCAGCCCGATGCCAACGGCCGACGATGATGTTCCTGATGGACAAACGGGGGCATATTCGGAGGTCCCGGGAAATGTCTGGAAAATTCTCGTCACCGAGGGCGCAGACGTTGTTGCTGGAGATCCCATTGCGATCATCGAATCGATGAAGATGGAGATTACACTTCACGCGCCATGCGGCGGGCGCGTCTCCAGCATTCGGACCAAGCCGGGACAAACTCTGCGTGCCGGCGAACTCATCGCTCTGATCGGCGAGAACTGAATTAAAAATTATGACTAGAAATTATATTTTTATTTGATTGGCATCGGAGTTCATCATTTTATTCTGAATGCGGGACCATTCCGGCCGTCATTGATTGCTTGTCGGGTTATTCGCTGGATCAGAGACTTATTGTTGTCGCCTGATACAGTGCGGCGTGATGTCACGTCTTCATTAGGCTGCTGCAGTGCGTTTCAGGCCCAATGGTTTTCCAAGTTTGTGAGCGAATAAGACTCAAGGCCCGGCCTCAAAACGGCGGGCGAGCTTTCAGGTCAGGATCAGCTCAGGATGTCGACCCGACGCGCGCATCGTGACCCACGATCGGGGTCTCCTCGCTCCAAAGCAGAATGCCGTCCGCGATGTGTTCGATCGCGGGTGCTCGGGAAACATCCGTATTGGTGAGGCCACGAATACGGAAACCAGCGACCGCGATCGGTTGACCGGATTTGATCAGCAGTTGCGTCGGTTTGACTCAACGCGCCTCGGCGCTCATCAAAGAACCGGCGCTCAAGCTTTCGTGATGGGAGAATGCGACGATGGACACTGTCTTGCGCGACGACAAAGACGGAGCAGCGTGGCTCACGCTCAATCGGCCCGATAAATTGAACTCGCTCAACGTCGCGATGTTCGTGGAGCTGCGCACACACGTTGAAGCGATTTCGCGCGATATCGAACGCATCGGTCTGGTCGTGCTGCATGGTGCGGGACGTTGTTTCTCCGCCGGACACGATCTGGCGGATATTGCCGAAGGTGAGCGTCCTCCCAAACCCTGGTTTCAAGGCGAGACCATTGAAATGCTTGCCAGCTTGCCGCAGCCCGTCATCGTCGCCGTCCATAGCCATTGCTACACCGGCGCGCTGGAGCTTGCTCTGGCAGGTGACATGATCGTCGCGTCACGCTCGGCAAAATTCGCTGATACGCATGCGAAATGGGCGCTCACACCTGTGTGGGGCATGAGTCAGCGCTTGCCGCGTCGTGTCGGGCGATCCAAGGCGCAGGAAATGATGCTGACATGCCGGACATATTCTGCGACGGAGGCTGTCGAGATGGGTCTAGCCAACATGGTCTTTGATGATGAGACCTTCGAGACAGAGACCGAGCGATTGGTCAGCGAGATCCTGTCGCAATCGTGGTTCAGCCATCGCGCAAACAAACGTCTGATCCAAGATACCGAAGGGCTGCCGCTTTCGGCAGGTCTCGCGCATGAAATCTACAAGAACGAAGGTCGCGGCCCCGACATGCAGGCGCGCATCGCGGCGTTTACCAGCCGTACAAAACGGTAGGGTCAGGTGGTTGTTGCATCGTGTCGCCTGCAGCGCTGATCAGAATGTCACAGCGCGGCTCGATTGTGATGCTGTTACGCGATCCATCAAAGCCACTTGCGGTCTTAAGTCTCTTGCGCCGCATATTCAGTTGATGGGACGCGCGTGGTTTCTCTCACGCCGTCTTTAATGGTATCGGATCATGTGCCGGACGTGACGCAGATAACGCGACTTGCGCATCGATAAGTGATCGGCGTCAGGATTATAGTATAGCTAACGTTCTGTACGGATCAGCAGGATACATCGAATCTCAGGAGCGACTTCATGAGCCTTGTTCAACTCATCTACACGTCACGACCGTTCGGATTCGATAACGCAACGCTCAACGCCATTCTGATTGAAGCGCGTCAAAGCAATCCTCGCCATGACATCACAGGCGCGCTGGTATGTCGTGCAGATATCTACCTCCAGATCCTTGAAGGTCCCGATGACGCCGTGGACTCCACGTATAAGCGTATCGCTCGCGATGACAGGCATCTTGAGATCAAAGAACTCTATCGTGCGCCGGCCACAAAACGCCTCTTCCCAGATTGGGCGATGCGCGACGATCCACCGAGATCTTGGATGTGGACCAAACGTGAAGTGCAAGACGGTGCGATATTGCGGGCATCGCCCGGCGAGATTTTTGCAATTTTCGAGCGTCTCGCTCAAGAACCGGACTGAAACGCTATGACGTCCGATTTGGCCCATGAGCCCCGCCCAAAAATAACAGATTTATTGTTTTGCTTTATGGCGCAAACACGTTCGCCGAAAATTTCCGGCGACGTCGCTTCACAAATGATCTCACGCCATAAAACAGAAAAGCTTTCGTCGTTAAATCAAGACGCGTTTCGGTAAGTCCAGCTTCAAGCCATCTGCGGCATCATCTGCAAGCTCAAGCCTGTTTCTGATGTCGGCCAATGCTGCGCGGCATGCATCGTTGACATCATCGTGTTCGGCTTCATAGGCGTCGTGGCCCGACGCGGCTTGCTCCAGGCGCGAGCATTGCCGGGAGAGATGACCGAATCCCAGCATGCCGGCTGACGCCACAAGACGATGGGCTGACATTGAGATGTCCGCCGGCGATGTCGTCATCGAATCCTTTGCAAGGAATGCTGTAAGCTGTTTGGCGAGTTCGGCGAGTAAATCATTGACTCTGGCGGCGCCCAGCAACTTCGTCAGCAGCGCCATGTCGTCCTGATCCGCCGTGCCATCGACAACGAGCGTCGAGTTTTTTTCGGAATTTTCGGCTTGTCGCTGCAACAAAAATCGATCGATCACGGTGCCGGCCTGTTCGCGTTTGAAGGGCTTGCCGAGATGGCCATCCATGCCGGCTGCGAGAAACTGTTCGATTTGGCTCGGCAGCACGTTCGCGGTCATGGCAATGATCGGAATGTGACAATACGGGTTGGGGAGTTCGCGGATCAGCTTTGTCGCCGCCATGCCGTCCATGCCGGGCATCTGAATGTCCATCAAAATCAGATCGTAATGCGAGGATTGAACGGCCGCGACCGCCTCCGCGCCATCCGTGACGGCGTCGACGTTGTAGCCGATCGCCTGGAGGATTGCGGTGGCAATCTCGCGATTGACGTCGACATCCTCGGCAAGAAGCAGACGCGCGGATTTGAATTGCGTTAAATAGGACTGTGAAATTTTGTGGTCGGCGTTGTCGTCCGAAGCGGTCTGCAACGCGATGTTGGCCCAGAATGTCGAGCCGTGTCCCGGTTGGCTGTCGACGCCGATCGTGCCGCCCATCATCTCAATCAGCCGCTTGCAGATCGCCAAGCCAAGACCGCTTCCGCCATATTCGCGACTGGTTGAGCCATCGACCTGACTGAAACGCTGGAACAGGCGGCCAATCTTGTCGGCGGGAATGCCGATGCCCGTATCGGATACGGACAGGCGGATGTGGTTTGCTGCAGTGTCAGACATGACCAACGTTGCTTCGAACGCGATGCGGCCGTGATGCGTGAACTTGATCGCGTTGTTCAGGAAATTGAAAAGCACCTGCCGGATGCGTTGATCGTCGCCGACCAGCCGTTGAGCGATCCGGTCATCGACGAAGACGTCGATCTCCAGCCCCTTTGCGGTCGCCGATCCCCGGACGATGGCGATGACGTCATCGACCAGACGACGGACGTCGAAATCGACGAGTGCGAGATCCAGTTTTCCTTCCTGAATTTTCGAGAAGTCGAGCACGTCGTTGACGACGGTCAACAAAGTATCGCTCGCGGTTTGGATCAGGCCGATCTGGCGGCGCACGTCGGGCGCGAGATCGCTGCGATCGAGCACGATGCCTGAAAAGCCGATGATGCTGTTCAGCGGCGTGCGCAGTTCGTGGCTCATGGTCGCCAGAAATTGTGCTTGAACCTGTGCTGCAGTCTCGGCCTCTTGTCGCGCGAGGATGGAGTCGGCCTCGAGGGCTTTGCGGTCGGTGATGTCGCGCACGACGTCGACGAATTCAAGCGGATGCCCTGAAGCATCCAGGATCAATTTCGGATTGGCCTCTAGCCAGATCCAGTGACCGTCCTTGTGACGAAATCGATATTCAATATGGCGCGTCGCTTTCGACCTACTGGCGATCATCGCCGCGAATTGCGCCTGTGTCGGTTTGATGTCGTCCGGAAACATATAGTCCATGATGCGTTTGCCACGCATGTCGGTGGAGGAATAGCCGAGGATCGATTGGCAGGACGGCGACATATACAGCAGGATGCCGTCGAAATTCAGCCGCGCGATAATGTCCGTCGCGTTTTCAGCGAGCAGCCGAAACTGCCGCTCGCGGTTGCTCAACTCGCGCTCGATCTGTTTCCAGTCCGTGATGTCTTTGTAGGTCCGAACCACGCCGCCCTTTGCGAAGGGGACCGTCCGGATTTCGAGAATCTGGCCGTTCGGTCGCGTCCGTTCATAGACATTCGCGGTCTCACCAATCACGCGCGGCAGAATCCGCGCCTTGATCGTTTCCGGTGCACCGATGAATTCGCCTTGCGCAGTTTGATAGGCGATGACGTCTTCGCTTCGTGGCTTTGCCGCCAGAAATGCTTCCGGAATATTCAGCATTTCCACAGCGCGCATGTTGTAGATCGCGATCCGGTTGGTCTCATCGACGACCAGAATCCCCTGATGCATGTTTTCGAGCGTCGCTTCGAGCAATCCGGATTCGCGTGCAAGCTGTTTGGTGCGCCGTGTCAAAGCACCAGCACCGCCGAGGACCACAATCACGAGCAGCGCGACCATCGGGACGAAGGAGCGCAGATGGGTGTACCATTGCGCCAGCACTTCGGCGCGATCCTGCGCCACGATCACGACCATCGGCAATCCGGCGATCACGCGGTAGCCGTAAATGCGTTCGACGCCGTCGATCGGGCTGCGGCTGGACGAGACTCCGAAATTTGATTCCTTGATGAGCTTCTTGAAAAGAATCGAGCTACCATAAGACCGATCGAGGGCTCCCGGGGGCAAGGGCTCGCGTGTGAGGATGGTGCTGTCGGTGAGCATCAGCGTCACCGAGTCGTTTAAGCCGAGGCTGATCGACCGATAGATGTTGGTGAAGTATTTCAGATCGAGCGGTGCGGTGACCGCGCCTGCGAAGCTACCATCCGGATTATTGAGGCGGATCGAGACCGAACTGATCGGCTCCTTCGAGGCCACTGATTTGTAGAGCGGCGCAATGAACAGCCCGGCATCGGGCGTGTCGCGCTGGGTGATGAAGTGCTGAAGATCGGCGATATTCGGCCGGATGGGTTTGCCGTTATAGGAGTGCGCGACAACGTCGCCGGCTTCGTTGGTCCACCCGACTGCCAGCAGAGCGGGTGCGTTTTTATGCAAGTTTCGGAGGCTCTCATTGGCCTTCTGTGGCGTCAGCCGGCCAGCCACGACGTCGTTGCGAATCGTTGCCGCCGCCTGGAGCGTGCGTTCGATCGCCTCAAAAGTGCGCGCGGTGTGCTCGGCGAGCACGTCAGCAAAACTTTGCGACGTGCGCTCGGCATCCTCGATCGTCAGCAGGTAAAGGCTGCGAATCTCGACAACGAAAATGGCGGTGATGCCCATCACGATGGCGATGCAGCCGACCCACAAAATCAGCGTCGGCCGGTTGGCAAGCCGGCGACCGGCACCGGGCCTTAAGGCATGGCCTGCCGTCGCATCGATCGTCTTCAGATTGTCGCTGCGATACCGACCGAACATGCTGCCCCTCATACATGCGAATCACCTATCAATGTACGCGATAAGCGATTTTCACGAATCAGGAATTCGGCGCGATGTGCCCTGCGGCACCAGTGGTCGGAATTGACTGATAGTCTCGAACCCGCTCCGGGATTTTTGGATGCTCGATCAAAACCGGCCGGTGCTTGTTGCGGATGACGACGCCTATTTTCGTCTCGCTTTGACGGCCCTGCTGCGAGGGCCGCTCGGCTTTTCGCGCGTCGTCGAAGCCGGATCAGTGGATGAGGCGCTTGAGCAATTGTCGGCCGAACCCGGATCGGTTGCGATGGCGCTGTTCGATCTGTCGATGCCCGGCATGAACGGGCCGGGCACGCTGGCGGCCGTCCGCGAATGCTTTCCCGACGTCGTAGTGGCCGTTGTCTCGGCCTCGGAAGACCGGCAAAACATCCTGACCGCGCTGGAGAATGGCGTTCACGGCTACATTCCGAAACGGTTCGGGCCGATGGAATTGGTGCGCGCCATTCAAGTCGTCATTGCCGGTGACGTCTTCGTGCCGAGATCGCTTGCGGACAGCTTCAGAGTTACGAAAAGCGTCGCTTTGGCGGCATCGAACGATAGCGCCAGCGCGCTGCCAGGCGGGTCGGGCAGTCCTGCCCTGATCGCCGGGGTCAGCCCGCGGCAACGCGAGGTGCTGGCTTTATTGGTGCGCGGTTATTCCAACAAGCAGATCGCCAATGCGCTGTCGCTCGGCGAGGGGACGATCAAGATTCACGTCACCGCATTGCTGCGAAATCTCGGCGTCGCCAACCGTGCGAGTGCAGCCGCCGCAGGTGCTTTGCTCCTCAGATCTTAATCGGACCTTGCCGTACTTCGCACGTTTCGAACAATATGATTGACGAGTTGTGAATGATTTTGCCGTGCGACTAGTCCGTTCGGTCTAGTGCGATCGGCAAGTTGAAATCGTGAGATTCTCCATCACGGGTATTCCGCGATCACACAGCACCGCGCATCACGACGTGACGCTCAGCGCGTGAGTTGGACTAGGCCGAACGGCCTTGGCACCGAATTCTGAAAATCAAGGCCCCGTTTACTTCGAGAATGCCTGATGCAGTCGCGACATTGCGAGATGTCGTGATGACCGGACCCAGCCTGTTTGGGTCGGCATCAGGACGCGACAGCGGTCGCGACATGGGTCACGACATGGGTCTCGACATGGGTCACACATCTGCATCGGCCACCAACATTTGGACCGCAATGGCGGCTGCCGGACTTGCCGTCTGGGCGACGCAGGCGCCGGCAGCGGATTGGTACACCGGCGCGGCACCGCCACGGCCCAACAGCGACTGGATCGTCGCCGTTGATGCCTCCGCGACCGTAACATCGACGTCGCAATTCGCGGCTGTAAGCGGCACCTTCGCCGCCGCCGGCCCGTTGAACCAGAGCGGACCCCGCATCCGCCTTGAAGGCCTCGCCGGCACCTATCGCTTCGACGCAGTGCCCGGCATCAGCGTCAAGGGCGATCAGGCCGGCGGTGCCGTGCTTGCCGGCTATCAATGGATCGCGCCGCGCTCGTCCTTCGCGGCCTATGGCGGCATCACGATCCGGGATTCGCAGTTCAGCGGACCAGCGGCGGTGTTGCCTGCCTCAAACGTGCAGGAAGGCTTCAAGGGCGCGTTTGAATATTACGCGACGCCGACCGATCGCACGATGATCTTCGCATACGGGGCCTATTCGACGATCTACAATGCCTATTACAGCCGCCTGAAATTCGGCGTGGCGACGCTCGGCCATGCCTATGTCGGCCCTGAGGTCTCCGCGCTCGGCGACGATTTCTATCGGCAATGGCGCGTCGGCGCGCATGTCACCGGCTTGCAAATGGGTGGTTTGCAGTTCGGCCTGTCGGCCGGATACGAGATCGACAAGGTCGGCAAGGGCGGCGCTTACGGCACCCTCGATGTTCGGGCGTCGTACTGATGGCTGCCTTGAAGCGCTTCGCCGCCACTGCGCGCATCGCGGTTTGGGCCGTCGCCTGCGTCGTCACCCTCGCGCTCGTTGTCCAGCCGGTCGGCGCGGATGTGCAACTCGGTCTTGCGATATCCGCCGTGGCGGTCATGGCGGGGCTCTGGATGTGGGCATCCGGACCGCTGGCCCGGATGTGCTTTCTCGCCACCGGCAGCCTTGTCGTGCTGCGCTATCTGTATTGGCGCGCGACCAGCACCTTGCCGCCGCTGGACGAACCGATCAGCTTTGCCTTTGCCATCGTGCTATTCCTCGCCGAGTTGTATTGCGTCATGTTTCTCGCGATCAATCTCGTCATCAATGCCGACCCGCTGACGCGCCGACCGGCAGCCGCGCAAACCGATGCCGATTTGCCCAGCGTCGATGTGTTGATCCCGAGTTACAATGAAGACGAAGCGATCCTCGCCGTGACGCTGAGCGCGGCGCGGGCGATCGATTATCCGCAGGCCAAACTGAACGTCTGGTTGCTGGATGACGGCGGCACCGACCAGAAATGCAGCCAGCCCGATGCGATCCTTGCCGCCGCCGCACGAACGCGCCGCGCGGCGCTCACGGTCCTCTGCGCGAATCTCGGCGTGAACTACCTCGCACGCGCGCGCAACGAACATGCCAAGGCCGGCAATCTGAATGCAGGCCTTGCTGCCTCGACCGGCGACATCGTCGTCGTGCTCGACGCCGACCATGTGCCGTTTCGTTCTTTTCTGCGCGAGACGATCGGTCACTTCGCCGAAGACCCGAAGCTGTTTCTCGTGCAGACGCCGCATGTGTTTCTCAACCCCGATCCGATCGAGAAGAACCTCGACACGTTCGACCGCATGCCGTCCGAAAACGAGATGTTCTACTCGATCACGCAGCGCGGCCTCGACAAATGGAACGGCTCGTTCTTTTGCGGTTCGGCCGCCTTGCTGCGCCGTGCGGCATTGCGTGAAGCAGGAGGTTTTGCCGGCGTGACGATTACCGAAGATTGCGAAACCGCATTTGAATTGCACGCCAAAGGCTGGACCAGCATCTATGTCGATACGCCATTGATCGCAGGCTTGCAGCCGGAGACCTTCACATCCTTCATCGGCCAGCGTGCGCGCTGGTGTCAGGGAATGTTCCAGATCATGCTCTTGAAGAATCCGATCTTGAAAAGCGGCCTCAAGCCGATCCAGCGCTTCGCTTATCTATCGAGCATGATGTTCTGGATGTTTCCGCTGCCGCGCCTCGTCTTCATGTTCGCGCCGCTGCTGCATATTTTCTTCGACGTCCGCATTTTCACGTCCAGCATGGATGAGACGATCGCTTATACCGCGAGCTATGTCGTCGTGAACGTGATGATCCAAAGCTACATGTTCGGCCATGTGCGCTGGCCGTGGATGTCGGAGCTTTACGAATATGTACAGGGCATGTTCCTGATCCGCTCGATTGCCTCGGTGATCGGCGCGCCTCGCAAGCCGGTGTTCAACGTGACGGCCAAGGGCCAGTCGCTCGACCAGAATCATTTGTCGGAACTGGCAATGCCGTTCGTCCTCGCCTTCGCGCTGCTCGCGGCGGGCGTCGTCACTGCCGGCTATCGCTATCTGTTCGAGCCGGGCGTCACGTCGCTGATGCTGGTGGTCGGCATCTGGGCGAGCGTCAATCTTTTCGTTGCCGGTGCCGCGCTCGGAGCCGTCGCCGAACGCAAGCAGATCGAACGGACGCCACGCTTGCAGATTGCGCGGCACGGCCTGCTGAAGTTCGGCGAGACGTCGCTGGGTGTTACGATCGACAATGTATCAGCCGATGGCTGTTCAATCGCGTTGCCGGCCGACAGCATCGTTTGGCCTGATATCGCGGTCGGTATTGGCGGCACATTGACCGTGCTGCCGTTCGATACGACATGCGACGTGCAAACCGTGCCGGTCAATCTCGTGCGCATGAGCGCCGACCTGCGCAGTGTCGGCGTTACCTTCGATCGGCAGGCGCGAAGCTACCTGACCACGCTGGTCGAACTCATGTATGCAGACAGCGGCGCGATCTCGCGCTTCCTGTTGAACCGCCGTGCGCGCAACAGCTTCATGCGTGGTACCGCGCAATTTGCAAAATGGGGCGTTGAAGGGCCACTGCGTGCCCTGCGCTATTGGCAATTGGCGCGCGCGGCTGCGCCAGTCGTCCAGACGATGCCAGCCGATCTGACTGTGTCTATCCAAGTGGCTGCGCCGGTTGAGATCGCAGCTTTGCCTGTCGCTGTTGATGCACCGTCGATTGCAACGGCGATGGCCCCTGTCGTGATCGCACCTGCCGTGGTCCGGGCGGTCCCGAGCATTGTCGCGGCGACGCCACAACCCGCCAAGCCATCCGCATGGATGCAGGCGATGCTCGACATGGCCGCGTCCGAAATCGCGCAGCCGCAGGCCATCATTCCGGACGACGCGGCCCTTCCGCTTCGTGTGGTGGCGTGACGATGAAAAATCTTGGACGACACAACCGCGGCAAGCTCCTCGTCGGCACGGTGTTTGCGGCGGTCGTGCTGCAAAGCCTGGCCATCAGCAACGCACAAACCGTGCTCGGCACCGCGACTTTGTATCAGGAGCCGTCAATCCGGCCGGCGACGCCGTCGATTACCGATCCCACACCCACCGATGTGCCGCCGCCGGTTTTGGTGCCCTTGCGCGCCACGCTCCGGCACCTTCCGGCAATAGCGCAGCCGCTGCGCCTCGACGGCGAGTGGAGCACGCTGGAATGGCCGCTGGTCATGACTGCAAACGAGGCGCGCGAGACGTCCCGTTTTCGGGTGGCCTATCAATCGGCCGCGTCGGTGTTGCCCGACGTGTCGCGTCTGTCGCTTTTCATCAACGGCACGTTGGCTGGCCGCTCCTCGATTGCTGCGCCGGGCGATGTCAAACCGATCGACTTCAAGATCGATCCGAAAACGTTGCGTGAGGGGACCAACTCGATCCGCCTGACAGCCGAGCAGCGTCACCGTGTCGATTGCACCGCCGATGCGACGTATGAATTATGGACCGACATCGATCCCGTGCGCACCGGCTTCGTGTCTCCCGAGCGCCCGTCGGTGTTCAAGCTCAATGAGCTTGAGGCGCTGCGGTTTCGTGCCGATGGCGCGCTGGTAATCCGCGTTCGCGTCAATGCTCCAATGAGTCCGGCACGGGTCGATCAGGCCATTCGCGCAGCGCAGGCGATTGCGCTGATCGGCCAACATGAACGCGTCGTCGTGACGATGACGCCGGACGATGATGCGACCGACGGCATCACTCTGGCTTTCGGCGACGGCGCTGCGCAGCCGCGTCTGTTGCTTCGGACCGAGCGCGAAGGCGCAGCACCGACACTCCTGATATCGGGGGTCACGGATGCGGACATCGCGCTTGCGGTCGCGGACCTTGTCGCGCTTGCGGAGGCAAAGACATCCGCCAGCCGACAGTTCAGCGGCGATGATACGCTAGGCCTCTTGGACCTTGGCCTGCTGAATGACAGCGCGCAGGAGCTGAGTTTTTTCGGTCACTTCGCGCGCCTGCCGGTTGCCTTCGACATGCCCGCGGATTTTCTCGCGGCCGACTACGGCAAGATGACACTCGATCTGGTCGGCCGCACGGCGGCTGGCCTTGAGCCCGGCACGCAGATCCAGATCAAGTTGAACGGTCATGAGGCGGGCGGCGTCGCATTGTCCTCTGGCAAGCCTTTCCATCATCGCGGCATTGCCATTCCGCTCGGCGGCCTGCGGCCCGGACGCAACACGATCGAAATCGTGGCCAAACTCACAACAGCAACAGCCTGCGGCAGCCAACAATCGCTCGACAATGCCGCGCCGCTGTTAACGCTGTCGGCGGCATCGACGATTCATCTCCCTTCGCTGGCGCGTATCGGACAGGTACCGAACCTTGCCCAATTCGCGGCCGGCGGCTTTCCGTTTTCGGTCGCAGGAGCGCGTCCCAAGCTTTATGTGCCGTCGCCGGACCGCGACACGATGGCGGCGACCATGACGCTCGCAGTGCAGCTCGCACTTGTTGCGCATCATCCGATTGCGTTCGAGACGGTGATCGGAAATCCGTCGGGCCTGCCGGGCCATGGCCTTATCGTCGCGCCGGCGCGCGCGCTCGATCGGGGTCTTCTGTCAGCCATCGGCATGAATCCGGATGCGCTGCGTGATGCCTGGCAGGCGCGCGCCGATGCAACGGATGACAGCAAGCGCGTCGTTGTCGTTGCAGCACCTCCGGTTGCCGCACCCTCCGGCTGGACGGTCTCGCAGGCGATCGCGAAGGCGGCCTTGTCGGTGCAAGGCTGGCTCGGTCGGAACGCATTTGTCGCGATGGATCGGATCGATCCGGCGGCATCCTTGATCGTTGCACAGGGCTTTCGCTCCGACGACAGCCCCGACGCGATCACGATCGTGACGGCACCGAATGCGCAGGCGCTGCGAAGCGGCGTCGAAGCGCTGGCCACGCCGTTGAACTGGTCGCGCCAGACCGGCGGCATCATGATCCTGGATCAGTCGGCCGAGATCGTCGCGAGCATCCCGGCCTCGCATGTGCGTTTCGTCGAAACCCAATCGGTGTCGCTCGGGAATACGCGGTTGATCGTGGCCGGCTGGCTGTCGGTTCATCCCGCGATCTACACGCTGTCGGCGCTCTTGCTCGCGTTGGTGCTCGGCTTAGCCACGCGGCTGCTGGTGAAGAATGTCGGCCGGAGGAATGTATCGTGAAATTGCTTCGCGCCGCTCTGTGCAGCTTCGCGCTGGCCTTGGCCATGTCGTCGACGGCCTTCGCCATCGACGCCGCGCAGGATGTTTTGCCAGCGACACTTTCGCTGGCAGGCACCTTGCCGAATGCGGACGCGTGGCGCGCCTACAAAAGCCGCTTCGTCACCGAGCAAGGCCGCGTCGTCGATACCGGCAATGGCGGGATCAGCCATAGCGAAGGGCAGGGCTACGGCCTGCTTCTTGCCGTCGCGGCTAACGACCGCGATGCATTCGATCGAATCTGGGGTTGGACCCGTGTCAATCTGATGGTGCGTGGCGATGAATTATTGGCTTGGCGCTGGGAGCCGGACAAACGGCCGGCCGTCGCCGACATGAACAATGCGACCGATGGCGACATGCTGGTGGCGTGGGCGCTGCTGGAAGCCGATATTGCGTGGAGTGACATGGCCTATCGCGTAGCGGGGCGTCGGATCGCCGTCGAGATCGGCCGCAAGCTGGTGTTGCCGCGCACCGCGCATGGGCCGCTTTTGCTGCCGGCGCTATCGGGCTTTTCGGCGGAGGATCGCAGCGACGGGCCGACGGTCAATCTGTCCTACTGGATTTTTCCTGCGCTGGAACGGCTTGCGATCGTCGCCCCGGAATATGACTGGGCGGGCCTGTCGCGCAGCGGATTGGTGTTGCTTGAGCAGGCGCGTTTCGGCGCACAAAAACTCCCCGCCGAATGGACTGCGCTCGACAAGAGCGAGCCGCATCCGGCCAGCGGCTTTAACGCGACATTCGCCTATAATGCGATCCGCATTCCGCTGTATCTGGCGTGGTCCGGTGCAGGTTCGCCGACCGATTTGACGCCGTTTGTGACGCTGTGGAGCAAGCGATCCGATCGCGGTCTGCCGCTGGTCGATCTCGTGAATGGCCGCAAGCAGGCGTGGCTTGGCGAAAAAGGCTACGCCGCCGTCGCCGATCTTGCTGCCTGCGCCGCCAATGGTGTGAAGCTGCCGCGCAGCTTCACCGCGATCGACACCTCCGAGAATTATTATCCGGTCACATTGCATATGCTGTCCCAGATCGCCGTGCAGATGAGGTATCCATCATGTCTGCGCGGGTGATTGTCGGAAGCTGTCTGTTCGCCTTCGTGTCGCTGGCTGTCTTGCCGGCGCTTGCGGATGATGTCGCCGTGCCGGTGCGCCATGCGCGCGTCGATGAATCTGCGTTGCGCTATTACGCCTCGCAGAAACAAAATGCGCGCGTGGAGGCCGAGACGCAGCGTCTGAAGCGGTTGCATCCGGGCTGGTCGCCGCCGCAGGATTTGTGGACAGCAGCACCTGGTCATCCAGACGATGCGCCGATGTGGGAATTATTCGCCGCTGACAAGATCGACGAGTTGCGCACACTGATCGCCGCGCGGCGCGCAAAGAATCCGCAATGGCAGTTGTCATCCGACCTCGCGCAAAAGCTCCAGCGCAAGGAACTGCACACGGCAATTTTGGCCAATGCAAAAGCTGGGCGCTGGACGGCGGTCGTGGCGTCGTCGCAGGCCTGGCTGGCCGAGCCCGATGTTGCTGATGTCGAGGTGCTGTGGCAGATCGCGGAAGGCTATGCGCGTGCGCGGCGCATGGCCGATGCGCAGCGAATCCTTGAAGATATTCTCAGCAGCAGCGACAACGCCAAAGAGCGCGTTGCCACCATCCAGAAGGCGCTTGGCCTGCTGCCGATGACCGCCGCCGATCGCCTGATCGACGGCGCGCATCGCGATGCCGCCGGCCGCAGCGAATTTGCAGATATTGCGATCGACATCACCCGCGCGCGGGTCAGCGCTTTTCTGCATGACGCGCCTGGCAAGGATGTGACGCCGGACGAACTGGCGGCGTTTCAGGATTTCGCTTCAGGATCGTCCGATCCGAACCAGCCGGCGCTGCTAGCATGGTATGCGCTGAAGCGTGCCGATCTGACGGAGGCCCTCGAACAGTTCAAGGCGGCCATCGCCAAGGGCGGCGATGCGACAGTGGCTCATGGTCTCGCGCATACGCTGCGCCGGACCGGGCGATTGCGTGAAGCCGAAGAGGTCGCCTATGCGTGGCGTGGGCCATCCGCGCCGAATGCCATCCTGTTCATCGACATTCTTGCCGATCAACTGACGCAAGGCACGATCGCCATCGATGCGAAGCGGCTGACGCGCTATGCGGAAGTGACGTTGCAGACGGCCTCCGGTGAGGGCGCGCAGGCACTCGGCTGGTATGCCTATAATTCATGCCAGCTCGATGCCGCGTCCGAATGGTTCAAGCGCGCGGTCGCATGGATGCCGAAGGAAACCACGGCGTTCGGTTATGCGTTGACGCTGCGTCGGCAGAAGCGGACGCAGGATTATATCGACATCGTGAATCGCTATGACGGGCTGTTTCCCAAAGTCGTCGCCTTGATGTATCCGGCCGAAACGGATCGCACCGACCCGTGCAACCGCGATCTTGGCGCGTCGCCCGTCGTCAAGCCGCTCGCGCCATTGCATGTCCCGTTGCCGTCGGGGCTTGGCCGGGTTGCCAATGCCGATGCGGGTCCGAAGCGGACGGAATTTCCGATTCCCGTGTCGCCCGAGAATCCCTACCGATCATTTGTCGTCAGCCCGGTCGCCGGTCCACGCATCGGCGTCGCGCTGTGGCGACCGGTGAGTGTCGCGCCGTCAACGCTGGATGCGCGGCGCGTCTTCGGCGTCGGCCCGATGCCCTATGAGCGCTTCGGCAAAAGCGTGTTGCCGGGTTTCAATGGCGTGACGCAGCCGAGCCTGTCGCAAGATCTGGCGTTGCAGGCGCCGCGCGGCACGCTGTGGTCGGACGAGCGCGCGCGGCAGGACGCGGCATCCGCACAGAATATGACCGTTTCATCGAATTCAAACATCACCGGCGCGACCGCCGCCACCCGTTTTCATCGCTAACTGGAATCCGACATGAACCGCTTTGCTTTGACTGCGATCGCGATCCTGGCATCGGGCCTTGGCCCCGCCGCTGCATCGGATGTCACCGGCGTAGTGTCGCTGGATCGCCTCGTGCAAACCAGCGCGCGGCCTGCGCCCAACTTTCAGCCCGCGCGGGGCCAGCATCTCGTCATGGCCAGCCTTCCGTCGCAGCACGTTCGCACCGTGAAGAGCGAGACCGATACCGGCGGCTTTCATCAGATCATCGCGTTCGACGGCGGCGTGCCCGGCCTGTCGGCCAACGTCATCGACATCCGCTATTGCCGGACTGTTGCCGACAGCGATGTGGCTATGATGCAGAAGCCGACGGAGTCCGGGATCCGTGACGAGCTTGCCGCGCGGTTTCCGAATATGGAAATGATCGTCGTCGCGCGTCCGCGCAGCAATGCCTATGGCATTTACGGCCTCGCGGTCGGCAAATCGGCCAGCGGCGCAAGCTGCATCTACGCTTGGCAATGGGCAGATACATCGGAGGCGCAGCCGGCGTCCGACTCGTTCGATGCGCTGTCGCTGCGGGTAACGCTGTGCCGGACGGGCGTAACGCTCGATGCGCTGGCGGCCGACCTCGATCGCCTCCGCGTCGGGCCGGCGCGAATGACGATCGCTTCAGGATCGAAACCGCCGCAGCGGCTAGCGGCGTCACGTCTGTCGCCTGCACCGAAGCGTGTCGCGACGACGCCAATGAAAAATTCATTGGCCGCCATCCAGAATGCGCCGCCGCCGGTGATGATGGCGGTCGAATCGAAACTCGCCGCTATCGATCCGATATTGGATCCGAGCCTGCCTGCCGCCGCCTATCAAGGGCCAACCAAGCAGACCCAGTTTCAACGAGTCTCACAGTAACCGGAGAACGTCATGACGCGAATTCTTGTAGTTGACGACGATCCACTGGCTTCCGAGATCGTCGTCTCCGTTTTGCAAAGTAAAGGCCTTTTGCCTGATCTGGCCGGCGACGGATTTGCCGCGCTGCGGATGTTGCGCGAGACGCCTTATGATCTTGTTCTGGTCGATTATCATCTGCCGGAAATGGACGGCTATGCGCTCGCGAAATTGATGCGCGACCTCACGACAGGCCGCGCGACGCAACTGCGCCTCGTCGGTGTGACGGCGGACCGGCACGGACTGGCGACGCGGCGCGGCGTGGACGGCATCTTCGATGCAATCCTCGCCAAGCCGTGGCGACCTGCCGAACTGTTCGAGCAGGTCGATCTTGCCGCCACGTCGGATGCGAGCGGCACACATCGGGCAGCCGCGTCGTTTCTGTCCAATCCCGATCTCGATCGTGCGCGACATGCCGCGATGGCGTTCTGGCACGCGCGCGGACTTGCGAGTCACCCCAAAGTTGCGATCTTTCCAAATCCGACGGTCGAGCAAGCCGAGGAATTGCACACGTGTTTCGATATTGTCGATCGAGACTCGGCAGAGATGCTGCTGCTGCTCGATGTGCGCGGCTTGCAGGAATTATTGGTAACCCGGATCAATGGCGGCAATGTTGCGCTGCCCGTCATTACATTCGATCCGGCTTTATCGGCGGTGTGCGAAGGCTGTTTCGACGTGGCCGATCGCGAATCCTGGTCGCAGGTGGCGGAGCTTTTGAAGCGCCGCTCCGCCTAAGTATCCTGACGGAACCAAAGAACCGGCTCAAGCGCAGTTATAGAGCGCTTGAGCCGTTTCTTTGTGACGTCGCCGCAATTGTCGGTCTTGCTTTAGAGCAACGACGCGAACTGATCGGGACCGTAGCAAGTCCCGTTCGGCGCTTCGATCGTGACACTGCAACCTTGTCCGACATGCAGACGCCCGGAAATGACGGCACTGACAGAGCCCGACCAGATTGAGGTCGTGCAATGGGTGCCATTCGATGCCGTGACAATGAACACGGTTGATGGAACGCCCGCTCTGTTTGAGCTGGCGGCAATAATTCGATCGTTCATTTGAAAGTGGCTCCGATTGCAACGCTGTCGTTGTGCAAATTCTTTGCCGACGTCTTTTTTATCCGTGATTAATTAAAAGTGTCTTGCGCGATTTCGAATTGAACGATCGTAATAACGATGAAGCTGATCGAGGATCGTCAGTGCGATTACACGAGCCGACCCATGCGGTCGCCGATCAGGACTTGCATCGCTTGCTCATAGAGATCGGTGAGTTGCTCGGAGAGGGCTAGCAGCCTGTCGCTTGTCGCTGAAATCCGGGCCAGAGCAACCGGATCGCTCATCGATTCCAGCAGCGTCTTCAGCCGCTTCCATTCGCCGAGCACGATTTCCAGATCGGCGCGGATCGTCTTTGACGACAACGGCGCTCCGGTTAGAAAGTCGATGCCGGTCTGGAATGCCTCTGTGACGCGCGTGAGCTGCGTGGCGCGAAGCGCGCTCGGTTCGATCGCCAGCAGAAAACACAGCTTGCCGATGCGCTGTGACAACATCCGTTGGCGCCCGGCGATGTTGAGAATTCGAAGACTTGGCGCGAGGCCTGAGGCTTCAAGAAATTCCGTCAAGCGTTCGGCATCCTTCAACATCGCCTCGGCACACAGATCGAGCGCGTCGATATGGCTACGATCGAACGGGGCCGTGGCGATGGCACGAACATTCTTCCAGCTTTCGGCGACGCGATCGACGAGATCGCCATAACCCTTGGTGCTGATCGCCTTGTGCAGAATGCCCAGGTTGGAATCGACCCGCGCGACGCAGTCGGCAATGATCTCAGTTGACGTTGTCGTATCTGGGCCGACTTGTACGGCCGCGCAGCATTTCACGATTCGCTGCGACAGCATCCGCAATTGGCCGGACCGGTTGACCGCTTCGCTCGCGCGCGACATGTCGATGACGCCCTGCGACGCGACGCCGATGCGCTGCCGGGCATTCATCGCGAGATTGCGTAGGATTTCGAACGCTTCTTCCTCGGTAACGCCGCGCGATCGCATCAGCGCACCCTTGGCGCGATCGACGATCTTGCGTTCCTCGAAACGTTTCGACAGGCCGGTCAACTCCTCCTGCCGGACCTGATCGTGGCGGAAGCGCGCACGCGCGACTTCGATGATTGAGAGGAGCCGGTGCTTGGCGTAGCCGTTGACGATGTAAGCGTGGATGTTCGAGCTGCTCGCGCGGTCGATCTTGTTCGCATCCAGATCGGAGGTAAACATCACGAAGGGGCGCGGCGCGAGCGTGCCCAGCATCTTGGCGGCATCGAACAGGCCATTCGACGGACTGGCAGACGCTGCGATCACCAGATCGGGTTCGGTGCGGACCACGGCTGTCGCAAGCTGCAACGGATCAGTATTCTCTGCGACGATGTTGACGCCAGCGTCGAGCAGATCTTGACGCATTTCGTCGGGCGTCAACGGATCCTCGGTCGCCATCACGATATTGTACATTCGCGTTTTGCAATCCTTGCGAGCACGCCGCCGAACGGGATGATAGTAGCTAGGATAATGATTGCGGACGAGTGATGGCGGCCGTCTGACCGGCCGCCATCGGGTGTGATGTATGATCGCCTCAGGCCGCCGCGGTCCGTGCACCGGCATTGTCCAATGCCTGCCGCTGCGCCACGGCCTCATCGAGCAGCCGCTGCTCGTCCTGCTTCTTCGTCGCCGAGAACCGCACAGCGATTGCGCATAGCGAGGTTGCGGTGACGATGAAGCCGAGGATCATCAGGCATTCCTGGGTCGAGGGTGCAGCCTTGTTGAGAAAGCCCGCCAGCACTGCGCCGACATTGCCGCCGGCACCAATGATGCCGGCGACGCCACCCAGCGCCTTGCGGTTGATGAAGGGCGTCAGGGCATAGGTCGCGCCACAGGCCATATGCGTGAATAGCCCGAAGATCGCCATCGCCGCAATTGCGAGACCGACTGAACCGGCCTTGCTGAACAACAGCAAGCCAAATCCTTCACCAAGCATCAGGCCAAACAGCAGCAGTGTGCGGCCGTCGAGGCCTTTCACCAGAGCGATGCGATCGCTGGCGATGCCGCCGAGTGCGCGGGCGAACAGCGCCAACCCGCCGAAGATGCCGGCCGCAAAACCGGCGCTTTGCAGCGACAGTCCGAACTGATCGACATAATAGCTCGCCGCAATGTTGTGGATGAAGATCTCGACGCCGAAGCACGCGCCATAGGTCATCGCCAGCATCCAGACGCGATAATTGGCGGCCGCCTCCATGAAGATCGCGACGCCGCCTTTCTTGCCGGTATCGACGCTGATGCCCTTGGCGCGCAGATCGATGATATCGCCCTGTGGCGTGTCCTGCGTAAACTTCGCATAGACAAAGGCCATGACGACCATCGCGACGCCGGGCACGAACATGGCCGCGCGCCAGCCGAACGCTTTTTCCACGCCGAGGCCGATGACGGCGGCGACGATCAGGGGCATCAGGCTTTGCGCGGCACCACCGCCGGCATTGCCCCAGCCACCGACCGTGGCGTTGGCGGTGCCGACCACGTTCGGCGCGAACATCACGCTGGTGTGGTACTGCGTGATCACGAAGGATGCGCCGATCGCTCCGATGCAGAGACGGAAGAACAGGAACATTTCGTAGGTCTGCGCGAACGCAAGACCGAATACCGGGATTGAGCCGACCGCGAGCAGCCAGGTGTAGGTGCGTCGCGGACCGTATTTATCGCAGAGCGGCCCGATGATGAGACGCACGAGTATCGTCACCGCGACGGACGCGATGTTGATATTGGCAATCTGATCCTTCGACAGCCCGAACTCATCCTTGATGAGTGGCATCAAGGGCGCAGCAGCGAACCACGCGAAGAAGCAGACGAAGAAGGCGAGCCATGTGATGTGGAAAGCGCGCATCTGCGGCGTCGTGAAACTGAACAGGTCGATGCGCGTGGCTTTCGGCCCCGTGGCATTGACGGCTGGCGAAGCGAACAGCATGTCGAAAGGCTCCTCTCGGGACGCGGCGAGCGCTGCTGTCGATTGGACAGTCGGCCCGGGCCTCGCGTTGGGTGAATCGGAAAATGGATAAATGATTGCAGTGGCCCGCGCCGGAACGCGGGCCATTGCAACGTTTGTCACATCACGCCGAGCTTGCTTGCGATCTGAAGCAGCAGGTCGTGGTTGGACGCCATCATCGCCGCGTTGCTCTTGAGCAGGCGGTTGTTGGCTTCCATCAGGGCGCTATTGGCGGCAAGGGCTTCGGAGTTGCTGACCACGATGTCGTGGTTGCCCGCGATCATCGCGCTGTTCTTGCCGAGCGCTTCGGAGTTCGACGCGATCTTGCGTGCGTTGACTTCCATCAGGCCATGGTTGCTTTCGAGCAAGCCGTGATTGCTCTCCAGCGCCGATTTGTTGCCTTCGAGCAGCGCGCTGTTCGACACGATCGCGCTCTTGTTGGCTTCAAGCAAGCCATGATTCGACACCAGCGTGGCGCTGTTGCCTTCCAGGGTCTTCTTGTTGCCGACCATGATCGTCTTGTTGGATTCGAGCAGGCTATGGTTCGACGCAAGCGCCTCGGCATTGCCGACCAGCACGTCATGATTGCCGGCGAGCATCGCCTTGTTGCCAGCGAGCGCTTCGCTGTTCGCGCCGATTTTTGCGGTGTTGACGGTTAGTGCGGCCTTGTTGCCGGCGAGCGCCGACGAGTTGGCCTTCACGACGCTCGAATTGCTTTCGAGCAGCGCGTGGTTGCCGTCGATCGTCGATTTGTTGCCAGCGAGCAGATGGTTATTGTCGCGCAGCAGCGCCGAATTGGCTTCGACAGTCTTCTTGTTGCCGACGAGCGTCGTGTGGTTGCTGCTGAGGACGCCGTGATTGTCCTCAAGCATCGCGTGGTTGTCTTTCAACGCGCCGCTATTGGACTGCAGCAATGCATGGTTCTTGACGAGAAGCGCGTGATTGTCTTCGACGGTGGAGGTTGCGGTGGTCATTGTCAGATCCTCTTTCATGTTTGAAATGCAGAACATCCTGCAAGGCACATGACTTGCCGCAGGCTTCGGAGCCTTAGGCAGCGAGGAACGCACATCTATGGGCGTTTAGACGATTGTCAGAGCGTCTGACCATCACATCAGCGGGATGGTCCGTTCAAACTTATCAGCAAGAGATGTGCCAAATTTAAAAATGAATTATTTCAATGGGCTGACATGCGTGGCATCGAACTCATGCCATCGAGATCGACACTGCGAGGCACATTGTTTAGGCAACGCGCCTATGCCGATGGAACAGCGCACGGGAAAAATTCGGCCATCTCGATATCATGGTCGATGATCAGCCGAGTGTCCTGTGGTGTCATCTGGGCCGATGACACCGGATGGTGTTATCCCCTTGCGCATCCAAAGGGAAAGCCCTCGATCGCAAGGGCCTTCAGGTCATGCGGTTTGATATCACCAGAGGCAAAGCGCTACGCGCTCTGGCGCAGGTCATCGATGCGCTCGTCGGTCAGCAGCGCCGCCCATTCCACACGATTCCGGCCGAGGTCCTTGGCGCGATACAGCGCCCGATCGGCGGCTTGCGTGAGCGCGGTTGCCGGGACGTCCAGACGGGGGATGGTGGTCGAAGTGCCGATGCTGATCGTCACTGAAATCGGCGGCTTGTCTGCGACGAGGACGACTTCGAGTCGTTCGACGGCGGCGCGTAAAACCTCGGCGCATGCTTGGGCGTAATGGTCATTGACGTTTGGCAGCAGCACGACGAACTCTTCGCCGCCGTAACGGGCCAGAATGGCATTGGGTAATAGGTGTTTCTTGAGGCATTGCGCGACTTCGCGCAGGCACTGATCGCCGGCCTGATGGCCATAGGTGTCGTTCAGCTTCTTGAAGTGGTCGATATCGATGAGGCAGAGGGCGAGCGGAGCGGTGGTATCCGCTTTCCAAAGCCGGTCGAGCGATGCGTCGAAATAACGACGATTGAAGATCTGCGTCAGCGCATCGGTTTCGGAGAGATTTTTCAGTCGCTCGTTGTTCTCAGCCAGCAGATCGCCGCGAAGCCGTTCCCTGAGATTAAACAATAGGCTCGCCGATCGCTCTGTTCGGCGCGATGGGTGCCGAACAACATATAAAGGCCGGCACTGGCATTGGTGAGGATCGCGAAGCTGGCCAGCGTTGCATCCATGTCAGGCCGTTCCAGCACAGCGATCGAACTGATGGTGATGCAGAAAAATGTAAACCAGACGGACATGACGTATGGCAGCGGTAACACGACGTTGCCGAATGTGAGGCAAACCGGCACCGCAAAAATCAGAAACGTCGCATATTCCGAACGAGACTGAGAGTAAAACGCAATGATGGACGCGAATATCAGCATCAGGCACAGGGTCGTGCTCAGTTCAGGTTTCAAGACGCGCCGGCATATCAGGTAAAGAGTTATGAGGGTGATCGGCGTGACGAAGCCCAACTGCACGATTACAGCCTCGATGAAGATGTCCGGCATCATCAAATAATCGGTGAACAGAAAGCTGTTGTAGACCACGACGCCGCAAAGTCCGATCGTCGTGTAATGACGAATGCGGGCGACCGACACTTCGGTTTGAAAAACAGTTTCGAAGGCCGGCGGAAACTTACTCAGCTTTTGATTTTCGAGAAGGCTGTCGATCGTTGCGATAGCCTGCGTCGAGGGGATGTCCTTCAGCGGCGTGAAGCAGGCGGCCTTGCGCAGGTTTGTATGATCCGTACTGACGGGCATGTCGTGTCCGATGCTCTGAAAGTTCGATGAAGCTGGCGTCACTTCACACGATCTAACGCAATGCATCTTTGGGAGACATTAACGGAAAAATACACGCATTGATAATTGTCAACGCACTCAATGATTTGCAAGACGGATCGCTAAAACACGCCATGCGGCGTTAACGGGTCTTTCACCAGCAGTCGCGGCAAGAATCGCTGCAAGATTCGCGGCAAGAGTTATAATTGCTATTGCCGTGGTGGCGTCAGCTATCCACCTTCAACGCGGCGATGAACGCCTCTTGCGGAATGTCGACCTTGCCGAACTGCCGCATTTTCTTTTTGCCCTCTTTTTGCTTTTCGAGGAGCTTGCGTTTGCGCGTGATGTCGCCGCCATAGCACTTCGCAGTGACGTCCTTGCGCAATGCGCGCACGGTTTCGCGCGCGATCACCTTGCCGCCGATCGCCGCCTGAATCGGGATCACGAACATATGCGGCGGGATCAGCTCCTTCATCTTCTCGACCATCGCGCGACCACGGCCTTCGGCGCGGGTCCGATGCACCAGCATCGATAATGCGTCCACCGGTTCTTGATTGACGAGGATCTGCATCTTCACCAGATCGGCGGCCTTGTAGTCGGTCAGGTGATAATCGAACGAGGCATAGCCCTTCGAGATCGACTTCAGCCGATCGTAAAAATCAAACACCACTTCGTTGAGCGGCAGGTCGTATTTCACCATCGCGCGCGCGCCGACGTAAGTCAGCTCTTTCTGATTGCCGCGCCGCTCCTGACACAGCTTCAGCACGCTGCCGAGATATTCGTCGGGGGTCAGGATCGTCGCCTCGATCCAGGGTTCGTGAATCTCGGCGATCTTCACGACATCGGGCATGTCGATCGGATTGTGGATTTCGATCTCGCTGCCGTCGTTCAGATGCATCTTGTAAATGACGGACGGCGCGGTCGCGATCAGGTTGAGATCGAATTCGCGCGACAGCCGCTCTTGAATGATTTCGAGATGCAGCAGACCCAGGAATCCGCAGCGGAAGCCGAAGCCCAATGCCGCGCTGGTTTCCATCTCGAAAGAGAAGCTTGCATCGTTGAGGCGCAATTTGCCCATCGCCGCGCGCAACGTTTCGAAGTCGTCGGCATCAACCGGAAACAGGCCGCAGAAGACCACGGGGATCGCGGGCTTGAAACCCGGCAGCATCTGCGTAATCGGCTTGCGGTCGTCGGTGATGGTGTCGCCGACGCGGGTGTCAGCGACCTCCTTAATCGCAGCGGTGATGAAGCCGATCTCGCCGGGGCCGAGTTCGTCCACGGTGGTCATCTTCGGCGTAAAATATCCGACGCGCTCCAGATCATAGGCAGCATTGGTGCCCATCATGCGGATGCGCTGGCCCTTCTTCATCACGCCGTCGACCACGCGGACGAGCACGACAACGCCGAGATAGACGTCGTACCAGCTATCGACCAGCAGCGCCTTCAGCGGTGCCGAGCGGTCGCCCTGTGGCGGCGGCAGGCGATGGACGACGGCTTCCAGCACAAGGTCGATGCCGATGCCGGTTTTGGCCGAGATCATCACCGCGTCGGAGGCGTCGATGCCGATCACGTCCTCGATCTGCTGCTTGACCTGATCTGGCTCGGCGGCGGGCAGGTCGATCTTGTTGAGCACCGGCACGATCTCGTGGCCGGCGTCGAGCGCGTGATAGACATTGGCGAGGGTCTGCGCCTCGA
>JAYUEY010000096.1:0-8809 GCA_043739005.1 Tardiphaga sp. | reverse complement strand
CCAGTCCAGTCATAGGTCTCGACGATGAAATCGTCGCCGGGCTGGACCCAGGCCACCATCGGCACGTCGGGGTGCCAGCGGTTATGAATCATGTCGTTGTCGTAAGCCGACTGTGTCAGGTCAACCTTGATGATCGTCTCGGGCATGTCGTTCGCTCCCCTTGCTACAAACGGTTTGTTCAAAAATTAGACAGACAGATATTTCGATATCTGCGCGGCATCGATGCCTTCGCGCGCTTCGTCGCGCACGATCTCACCATTCTCGATGACGAGCACGCGGTCGGCGACATCGAGCGCGAAACTCAATACCTGCTCGGAGACGATGATCGACAGCCCCTTGGTGTCGCGGATGCGCCGCAGCGTCCGCGCCATGTCCTTGATGATCGATGGCTGGATGCCTTCGGTCGGCTCGTCGAGCAGCAGCACCTTTGGTTTGGTCGCCAGCGCGCGAGCGATCGCCAGTTGCTGTTGCTGTCCGCCGGAAAGGTTGCCGCCGCGGCGGCCCTTCATTTCAAGCAGCACGGGAAACAGTTCGTAAATATCTTCCGGCACGTTCTTTTCGCCGGAGACGACGAGACCCGTCTCTATGTTCTCTTTCACTGTCATGGTCGAGAAGATCATGCGGCCTTGCGGCACATACGCCAGCCCCTTGGCGACGCGATCATAGCTCGCGAGATTGGACAGCTCCGCGCCTTCCATTTTTACCGAACCACTCTTGGTCGGGATGATGCCCATCAGCGATTTCATCAACGTTGTCTTGCCCATGCCGTTGCGACCCATGATCGCGACAATCTCATTGGGCGCGACAGAAACATTGAGGCCATGCAACACTTCGCTCTGGCCGTAAGCGACGTGAAGATCGTTGATCGCGAGCATCCGCTGACTTCCTCTAGGTTCTTTGGTCGAGCATGAACTAGTCCGAAAAGCGGAATCCGCTTTGCGAGATCATACTCAATGGCCGAGATAAACTTCGATGACCTTCGGGTCGTTCTGCACTTTTTCCATCGATCCCTCTGAGAGGATCTGACCTTGATGCAAAACGGTCACCTTGTGCGCGATGTCCTCGACAAATTTCATGTCGTGCTCGATCACCAGCACCGAGCGATCCTTGATGATCGTGTTGAGCAATTCAGCGGTCTTGACACGCTCGCTGACGCTCATGCCGGCGACGGGTTCGTCGAGCATCAGCAATTCCGGATCCTGAATCAGCAGCATGCCGATTTCGAGCCACTGCTTCTGGCCGTGACTGAGGAAACTCGCATACATGTCGAGACGATCTTTCAGGAAGATCATCTCGGCCACCTCCTGCACGCGCTCGCGTACGGCGGCATCGCGCTTGAACATCAGCGAGCCGAACACTGTTCGCCCGCGCGGATAGGAGATTTCGAGATTCTCAAACACGGTCAGATCGTCGAAGATAGACGGCGTCTGGAATTTGCGCCCAACGCCGGCATGGACGATCTCGTTCTCCCTCAGCTTAGTCAGCTCCTTGCCGCGAAACTGGATCGATCCCGATGTCGCTTTCGTCTTGCCGCAGATCAGATCAAGCACCGTTGTCTTGCCCGCACCGTTCGGGCCGATGATAACGCGGATCTCGTTTTCCTCGACATAGAATGACAGATCATTGACTGCCTTGAAGCCATCGAAGGAGACGGTGAGACCCTCGACCGCGAGCAGGAATTCGGGCGGCTGTTGTCCGACAAGCATGATGATCTCCTTACTCTGCCGGTGCGCCGTCGGCGACGCCGCCGGTCCAGCCCTTCTTGGATTTACGAGATGCGATCAGGCGGTCGAGGCGGCTCTGCACATGGTCGCGCCAAATGCCGGCCAGGCCGTTGGGAAAGAACAGAACGACGGCGATGAACAAACCGCCGAGACCGAACAACCACAATTCCGGAAAGGACTCAGACAGGCTCGTCTTGGCATAGTTGACGAGAAGCGTGCCGTAGATTGCACCGAAGATCGACATCCGGCCGCCGACTGCCGTGTAGATGACCATCTCGATCGACGGCACGATCCCTACGAAGGACGGCGACATGAAGCCGACCTGAAGCGTGAACATCGCACCGCCGATCGCAGCGAAGATCGCAGCAACGCAGTAGGCGAAGATCTTAAAGTTGGCGACGCTGTAGCCGGAGAAGCGGACGCGGTCCTCCTGCTCGCGCATCGCGACAAGGATGCGGCCGAGCTTGGTCAGGCGGATGAATTGCGCGCAGATGATGCAGCCGAAAAGCACGACGACTTCAAAGAAATACAGGATGACCTTGGCGTGGTCGGGACGAATGTCCCATCCGTTCAGCGTCCGCAAATCGGTGATACCGTTAATGCCTCCGGTATAGCCCTGCTGGCCGACGATCAGGATCGTTAGAATTGCAGCAATCGCTTGCGTGATGATCGCGAAATAAACGCCGCCGACGCGCCGCTTGAACATCGCGGCACCGATAATGAATGCGAGAATACCAGGCACGACAAAGATGGCGATGATCGTGAGCGGCAGGCTTTGAAACGGCTTCCACAGCCAAGGCAGTGCTGTGATTTGATTCCAGTCCATGAAATCCGGAATGCCGGGCGTCGATTGAATCTTCGTGTTGGCGATGCTGGAAGCTTCAAGCTTCAGATACATCGCCATGCAATAGCCGCCGAGACCAAAGAACACGCCCTGCCCGAGACTGAGAATGCCGCCAAACCCCCAGCAAACTACGAGGCCAATCGCGACGAAGGCGTAAGTCAAATACTTCGCGACAAGGTTGAGGCGAAACACGTCGAGAAACAAAGGCAAGATGACGAACAGCAGCAATGCCAGCGAGAGGAAGCCGAGCAGCTCCGACCGATTGAAGAAGCGTGAGTTAATCATGACCGTCCTGCTCTTTCCGGTATCTGGCTTACTTGCGGACCTTGAGGGCGAAGAGCCCTTGTGGCCGCATCATCAGGATCGCGACGATCGAGAGCAGCGTCAGCACTTTCGCCATTGATCCCGACATGAAGAATTCCATCGTCGACTGGGCTTGCGAGATTGTGAAGGCCGATGCGATGGTGCCGAATAGGCTGGCCGCGCCGCCGAACACGACCACCAAAAACGTATCGACAATGTAAAGCTGGCCCGAGGTCGGTCCGGTCGAACCGATCATCGTAAAGGCAGATCCCGCAATGCCGGCGATGCCGCAGCCAAGACCGAACGTGTAGCGATCGACCTTTTCGGTATTGATGCCGACCGCGCCGGCCATCACGCGATTTTGCATCACGGCGCGAACCTGACGGCCCCAGCGCGACTTGTACATGATGTAAGCGACGCAGACGGTGATGAGCAGCGTCAAGCACATGACGAAGATGCCGTTGATCGGTACTTCAATGGTCTGCGTGATCTGCTTGGAGCCGAGCATCCATTGCGGCAGTTCGACGCCGACTTCACGCGCACCGAAGACCGAACGATAGGCTTGTTGCAGAATGAGGCTAAGGCCCCAAGTTGCGAGCAGCGTATCGAGTGGACGCTTGTAGAGATGGCGGATCAGCGCCCATTCAACCAGCATGCCCAGCGAACCGGATGCGAGAAATGCCAGCGCCATCGCGAGAAAGAAATAGCCGCCAAACAAAGACGGCAAATAGGTCTGGAATGCGCTCGATGTCAGCCAAGTGACATAGGCACCGAGGATCATGAACTCGCCATGCGCCATGTTGATGACGCCCATTTGGCCGAAGATAATTGCAAGTCCGAGCGCCATCAGTACATAGACCGAAAACAAAATCAGCCCGGCGAAGCCTTGCATGGCGAAAATGGCACCGAGATCGCCAATCGAATAGTCGCCGAACATCATGCTGCTCCTTCGGGGAAAGTACCCGCGTCACGCAAGTTGCGCGACGCGGGGTCGTTCACGCGGATGGGTCGTCCGCGTCAGGGACAGGCTTCACGCGACGCATTGGCATCGCGTGATAATTTTTACTGGTAGCCCTTCGGGAACGGATCGGGCTCAACGAGGTCGGCGGTCTCGAACACAACATCGAACTGGCCATCGAGCCTTGCTTTACCAACGCGGGTCTTGGACCACAGATGATGGTTTGGATGAATGCGGACGTAACCTTCCGGCGCATCTTTGAATTCGACATCGGGCGAGGCTGCCGCTATCTTGTCGATATCGAAGGAGCCGGCCTTCTCGACGGTGAGTTTCCAAAGCCACGGCCCGAGATAGGCAGCCTGTGTAACGTCACCGATCACGGTCTTCTCGCCCCACATCTTCTTGAAAGCAGGAACGAACTTCTCGTTGTTGGCGTTCTTCAGCGACTGGAAATACTTCATGCAGGCATAAGCGCCGGCGATGTTCTCGCCACCGATACCGTCGATCTCGTCTTCCGTGACGGAGATCGTCAGAAGGGTCTGCTTCGACAGGTCGATGCCCGCAGCTTTCAACTGCTTGTAGAAGGCAACGTTCGAACCACCAACGACGTCGGTGAAGATGACGTCAGGCTTGGTCAGTTTGATCTTGTTGATGACTGAGTTGAACTGGGTGTGGCCAAGCGGGAAATACTCTTCGCCGACGACCTTCAGCTTGAGCATGTTCTCGATATGCTTGCGCGCGATCTTATTCGATGTGCGCGGCCAGATGTAATCGGAACCGATGAAGTAAAACGACTTCGCGTTCTTCTCTTTCGTGATCCAGTTGATGCCGGCGAGAATCTGCTGCGTAGCTTCCTGTCCGGTATAGATGACGTTCTTTGACTGCTCGAGACCCTCATAGAACGTCGGGTAATACAGCATGCCGTTGTACTGCTCGATCACCGGCAGCACGGCCTTACGTGAGGCTGACGTCCAGCAGCCCATGATGGCGGCAACCTTGTCGTTGACCAGCAGCTTCTTGGCCTTTTCAGCGAAAGTCGGCCAATCGGATGCGCCGTCTTCCTGAATGAACTTGATCTTGCGGCCGAGCACGCCGCCCATCGCGTTGATCTGTTCGATTGCGAGCTTCTCAGCTTCGATCGATCCGGTTTCCGAAATCGCCATGGTGCCGGTGGCCGAATGCAGAATGCCGACGGTGACTTCCGTATCGGTGACGGCTAGGCCCGTCGTATTAATCGCAGAGGTCGCCGGTGCCTGCGCGTAAGATGGTTTGCCCATCATCGACAGCGCCGGAATTGCCGCCATTCCCATCAGCAATTTACGCCGTAACGGCGATTGCAAGCCCAGCTTGTTATCGTCTGACATACTACCCCACTCCTGTTGAAGGACGACAATTGACGAAGGGAAGATTGCTGAAATTATCCAGCGCACGGATACGCGAGATCGCGTATACTGCACCGCAGAATAGCGACGTAGATTTCAGAGTGTGGGGACGGCGCTTATTTTAGCGTCAGCTTGGAGTAGATAAGTGGCAGGGCGACAGCGCATCGACCGCGTCCGACGCCAATACAATCAATGGGTCGCCAACCAGACCCTTGAAGATTACGCACTGCGCTTTACCGCTAAGAGTGCACGCCGCTGGTCTGCCGCGCGCGTCGCAAATACCGCGCTCGGCGCGATTTCGTTTCTTGCACTTGAAGCGATCGGCGGTACCATCACGCTGAATTATGGCTTCAGCAACGCGGCTGCCGCAATCCTTGTCGTCAGCCTCATCATCTTCCTGTGCGGATTGCCGATCGCCTATCATGCCGCAAAATGTGGCATCGACATCGATCTGCTGACGCGCGGTGCCGGCTTCGGTTATATTGGATCGACGATCACGTCGCTGATCTATGCCTCCTTCACCTTCATTTTTTTCGCGATCGAGGCGGTTATTCTCGCCAGCGCGCTCGACCTGTGTTTCGGCATTCCGCGCCCGATCGGCTATCTCATCAGCGCTGTGGCGATCATTCCGCTGGTGATTTATGGCATCACGCTCATCAGCCGTTTTCAGCTTTGGACGCAGCCGATCTGGATCGTGCTCAATCTGCTGCCCTTCGTCGCGATAGCCTTCGCCAGCCCCCAATCCTTCTCGGAGTGGAGCACGTTTCGTGGCGAGCATGGCAATGTCGACGGCCATCTCGATCTGATGCTGTTTGGCACAGCGGCGGCCGTGGTGTTTTCACTGGTCGCGCAAATCGGCGAACAGGTCGATTTTCTACGCTTTCTGCCACGTGACCGCCGCACCTCCAAAACACAATGGTGGCTGGCTTTGCTGGCGGCCGGACCGGGCTGGATCGGACCCGGCGCAATCAAACTGCTGGCAGGCTCATTCCTCGCGTATTTCGCGCTCAGCCACGGCCTCTCCCCGGAGCAGGCGGCCGAGCCTGCCCATATGTATCTCGAAGCGTTTCGCTACGTGCTGTCGCAGCCCGATCTCGCATTGGCGCTGACGGGCGTGTTCGTCATTCTCTCGCAAGTCAAGATCAACGTCACCAATGCCTATGCGGGCTCGATCGCGTGGTCGAACTTCTTCTCCCGGCTGACGCACAGCCATCCCGGCCGCGTCGTCTGGCTGGTCTTCAATGTGCTGGTTGCACTGCTGTTGATGGAGCTCGGCGTCTACAAGGCGCTCGAACAGACTTTGGCTTTGTATTCCAATGTCGCGATCGCATGGGTCGGCGCATTGGTGGCTGATCTTGTCATCAACAGGCCGCTGGGCCTGCGCCCGCAGCACATGGAATTCAAGCGCGCGCATCTCTACGACATCAATCCCGTCGGCGTTGGCGCGATGCTTATCGCGACCATCGTGTCGATCAGTGCGTTCTACGGCGTGTTTGGCCCGCTCGCGAAAGCGTTGGCGCCATTCGTGGCACTCGTCACGGCACTCATCGTCGCGCCGCTGATCGCATGGGCGACCGGCGGAAAATATTATATCGCGCGTAAGCCAAAACGTGCCTGGCAAAATCTGCCGGCCATCCAATGCTGTATCTGCGAGCATTCCTTCGAGCCCGAAGACATGGCTTCCTGCCCTGCCTATGCCGGGCCGATCTGTTCGCTGTGCTGCTCGCTGGACGCGCGTTGCAACGATCTGTGCAAGCCACATGCCCGGATCGACGCACAAGTCGCCGACACCTTCGGCAGACTTTTGCCTGCGCCGATATTTGCCCAACTCAATTCACAGCTCGGGCGCTATCTCGGCCTGTTCGTACTGTCGGCAAGTCTCGTGGGCCTGACACTTGGGATGATCTATCTGCAGACATCGGCCAGCGTCCATGCCGACAACCAGCAACTCTCCGAGGTGCTGTGGAAGGTGTTCTTCGCGCTTAGCATCATCATCGGCGTCGTCGTCTGGCTATTCGTGCTGACGAAGCAAAGCCGTCGCGCTGCCGAAGCCGAGACGTTGCGCCAAACCGATTTGTTGATGCAGGAAATCGCCGCGCATGAGCGCACCGACAAAGAGTTACAGCGCGCCAAGGAAGTTGCCGAAGCCGCAAACCACGCCAAGAGTCGCTACGTCGTCGGGCTCAGTCATGAACTGCGCTCACCGCTGAATGCGATCAGCGGCTACGCGCAATTGCTTGAACAGGACAACACGCTCGCACCCAAGCCGCGCGATCAAGTCCGCGTCGTACGCCGCAGCGCCGATCATCTCTCGGGCCTGATCGACGGCATTCTCGACATTTCCAAGATTGAGGCCGGGCGATTGTATCTGTCGCGCGACGAGGTGCGGCTGAATGATTTTCTTGAACAGCTCGTTGGCATGTTTCGATTGCAGGCCGCCGCCAAAGGCATCGATTTCATATTTCGTCGCCCATCAGTGCTGCCCGTCGTCGTCTACGCCGACGAAAAGCGATTGCGCCAAATTCTCATCAACCTGATTTCGAACGCGATCAAATTCACGCCGGAAGGTAGCGTGCAGTTCGTGATCCATTATCGCAGCCCGGTCGCGGAGTTTGAAGTCACCGATACCGGACCCGGTATTCAGCCCGATGATCTCGACCGCATCTTCGCGCCGTTCGAACGCGGCGCGCTTGGCGTCTCACAGCCGCATACGGGCACGGGGCTTGGTCTTACGATTTCGAAACTGCTCGCGGGCGTGATGGGCGGCGACATCCGCGTCACCAGTATGGTCGGCACCGGCAGCACGTTCCGCGTTAAGCTGTTGCTTTCGGAGGTGACGAACCCGACGCGCATCGCGCCCGTCAATGCGCCCATCGCGGGGTATCACGGGCCGCGCAAAACGATCCTCGTGACTGATGACGATCCGACGCAGCGCGACCTGCTGCGCGAGGTGCTGTCGCCGCTCGGTTTCATCCTGCTCAGCGCGCCTGACGGCCCGGCCTGTCTCTCACTCGCGCAGCACTGCCGCCCCGATCTATTTCTGCTCGACATCTCAATGCCCGGCATGGATGGCTGGACCGTCGCTCAATCGCTGCGCGAGAGCGGCCATCATCAAGCACGCATCCTGATGGTCTCGGCAAGTGCACTCGAAGCGCATGGCGCGCCGCTGGCCCAACCGTTTCACGACGGCTATCTGATGAAACCGGTCGATATTCCACGCCTGCTCGAATTGATCCGCCAGGTGCTCAAGCTCGACTGGCGTTACGATACCGAACAAGCGGTGCTGACGCCGTGGAAGCCGAACCTTGCGTCGCGCCCACCAGTGCGTCACATCGTCGAACTCATCAATCTCGGTCAGATGGGCTACATCCGCGGCATTCAAACCAAGCTCGACGATCTGCGCGTCGAACTGCCCGAACATGCCGATTTCGTCGTCGAAATGTACGCACTGGTCGATCGCTTCGATCTCGACCAGTACATGGCCACTCTGAAAACGCTGCACAGCTATGACCACTGAGTCCAGAAAACGCGATGTCGCGCTTGTCGTCGACGATTCCCCCGAAACACTGCGGTTGCTCACCGATGCGTTGGATGGCAC
>JAYUEY010000095.1:0-10001 GCA_043739005.1 Tardiphaga sp. | reverse complement strand
GATCTTGACCTCGGTGCCGGACCATTTGCCGAACAGCACGACATCGCCGACCTTGAGATCGATCGGGATCAGCTTGCCGGCTTCGTCACGGCCACCGGGACCGACGGATACGATTTCGCCCTGCGACGGCTTTTCCTTGGCGCTGTCAGGGATGATAATGCCGCCTTTGGACTTCTCTTCGGCGTCGATACGCTTGACCACGACGCGATCGTGAAGCGGACGGAATTTCATGCAGTCCTCCATAGTGTTTGGTTGAGTCGTCTGGAAATTGGCAGTCGCGGAGACTGAGTGCCAGCGCGACTGGCGTGGACATAGGCCGATTGCAAATCGCAATCAAGGCCTGCGATGACGACATAGCAAACAAATTGGCAGTCAATTGTGACGACTGCCAACATTGTTGGTCGGTCTCATCTCGAAACATCAATTGTCCAGACAGTCTTCCATTTAGAATTATTCTAATGTAAGGCGTCCTCCATCAGTTCTTAGTGGAGGGTGCCATGCCCGCTTCAATTCATGTCGAAAAGCATTTCATGGGGTCGGAGACGGTCCGCGATGTCGTGATCGGGATGGCCGATGGGCTGACGGTGCCGTTTGCACTGGCGGCCGGTCTGTCCGCCGCAGTGACCTCGACACAGTTGATCGTGACGGCCGGTTTGGCGGAAATCGCTGCCGGAGCGATCGCGATGGGCCTTGGCGGCTATCTCGCGGCGCGGACCGATCAGGAACACTACGAATCCGAAGAGCGCCGTGAGGCGTGGGAAGCCGACAATATGCGCGCGGCGGAGATCCGAGAGACCCGCGAGATCTTCGCGGATTTCGGATTGCAGGGGCAGGCGCTGGATGACGTTGTGAAAGCCGTGGCATCCGACAGAACGCGCTGGGTTGATTTCATGATGCGCTTCGAGCTCGGTCTGGAGCGGCCTGATCCCAAACGCGCGCCGATCAGCGCCGCGACCATCGCTGCGTCCTATCTGATCGGCGGCCTGATCCCGCTCATCCCCTACATGCTCGCGGGATCGCTGCATCAGGCCTTGATCTATTCGGTGATTTTTACGGGCATCGCGCTGATGATTTTCGGCGCTGTGAAGGGGCGATTGACGGGCATCAATCCCTTCAAATCAGGCGCGCAAACGCTGTTTGTCGGAGGTTTGGCCGCCAGTGCGGCGTTCTACCTCGCGCATCTGTTCAGCTGACCCGCTGTTAGCACTTGCGGTAAGTCGCTGCCAACGCTCAAGAGTTCAACACATTATTAAACATTTAGGCTTGTGATTGACCCTTGTCGTGCGTCACATTTTCATTTGGGCGTTGGCACTCGGTGCGCTCTTGATTGAAGACACCAGCAGCCAGTCGCTCCAGCGAAGGAGGTTGGCATGGTTGCGGGTGTGGTTTCTAAAACAAATGTCGTCACGAAAAGCGTTTCTGAGGACTTTAGAAAACAGGTTTTAGGTTACGGGCTGACGACGGCAGAGATTTTATATCGGATGCCGGATCATCCTTCGCTGCTTCAGTCCTATGTCTGGCAAAGCTACGATCTGTTCCCAAAATTTCCGGCGTTGCAGGATTTTCTCAGCTTCTGGCAGCTTAAATTGGATGGCCCGCTTTACGCCGTCACCGTTGCACATTCCAAGCTGATCAAGCCGGCCGAATTGCGCGCGGTGGATGGCGTATTTCGATTGCATTGAGAAGTCGTCATTCTGGCATAGGTCACGAAGGCATCGAGGCCTATGCGTGGCACTGGCCACAGGCGCGCAATTGCACGCCGGGGAATTCACATCCCGTCGTGGACATAAATTGTAGGCCCGCTTGTCTCGTTCGCCATCGACGAATGTCGTTGGCGTCACGCTTCAATCGCCTTGGAATGACGATGAACTTGCCGCTCGCCACGCACGAGCATAGCCTTCCTGAAAATAACATCAGGGAGTGCGCGCGATGTCCAAGCCAACTGAAAAGCAGATGCAATCCGACATGCCGCCGGCCGACACCGAGCAGAGCGTCGCGATCAGCCATTATCGCAATGAAGATTTCGAATCCGGGCTGCGGTCCTATGCGCAATATCGCGATCTCGGCATGGTCGAGGCGACAAGCGGCATGGTGCGCGCGCATGTTTTACGATTTACCGAGCCATGCGATCCGAAAGTTGTCTCGAAACTGCATTTTCACAACACGCAGTTTCAGATGGTTTATGTGCTGCAAGGCTGGGTGAAGACGGTGCTTGGCGATCGCGGCGAGATCACAATGCGGCAGGGGTCAAGCTGGACGCAACCGCCCGGCATCCGCCACGTCATCAATGATTATTCGGATGATTGCGAACTGCTCGAAGTGATCCTGCCGGCGGAGTTCGAGACTGTTGAGGTGTAGCGGCGACGTTTGCGCGAAGCGTCGATCCTTACACGGACGTCATCCCGCCTTCGCAGAGATGACGTCCGTGCTTGGTGATAATCGCCGTAGGTGGATTGCCGAAATCACCCCCGCCCGACGAACGGCATTTTCGTTGCCATCACCGTCATGAACAGCACGTTGGCATCGAGTGGCAGTCCCGCCATGTAGGCGACAGCGTCGCCGACGGCCGACGCATCCATACGCGGCTCCTGCATCGCACGTCCATCCGGCTGCAACACGCCGGGGCCGCTGACCATGCGGTCGGTCATCGGCGTCGCGGCATTGCCGATATCGACCTGTCCAACCGCGATGTCATAGGCGCGACCGTCGAGATTGGTCGCTTTGGTCAGCCCCGTGATCGCATGCTTGGTCGAGGTGTAGGCCGACGAGAACGGCCGCGGCGCATGCGCCGAAATCGAGCCGTTATTGATGATGCGGCCGCCGCGCGGGTTCTGGTCTTTCATGATGCGGAAGGCGTGCTACGTGCACAAAAAGGGCGCGGTCAAATTGGTATCGACCACCGCCTGCCACTGCTTGAGGTCGAGGTCCTCGAACGGTACTGGCGGCGCACCCATGCCGGCATTGTTGAACAGCAGATCGAGCCGGCCGAAGGTGCGTTTGGTCTGCTCGAACAACGCCGCGATCGAGGCGGGATCCTGCATGTCGGCCGCGATCGGCAGGCTCTCGCCGATACCTTTGCCGAGTGTCTGGGTTTCCTTCAACTTGTCCTCGCGGCGGCCGGTGAGAACGACGGTGAAGCCGATCTTCATCAGCGCCAGCGATGCCGCGCGGCCGACGCCGGTGCCGGCACCCGAGACGATTGCGATCTTCTGGGCATTCGTAACCATGGTATTCTCCCTGAGCGTTTTTATTTTTTGCAGAATTAGAGTTTTTCGTTCTTATACGGCGGCGGCGGAATATTCTTGTGCGCCTGCCGCAAAGCGGCTGACCAGCGGGATCGCAGATCGTGAAAGTAGGGCTCGCCGGCCTCGATGCGGTGGTTCAAATCCGCATCGCATTCGTCCTTGCGCACGACCAGCACGTCGATCGGCAGGCCGACGCCGAGATTGGAACGCATCGTTGAGTCCATCGAGATCAGGCCCGTCTTTAGGGCTTCATACAATTCGACATCGTAATGGATTGCGCGATCAAGCACTGGCTTGCCGTATTTGTGCTCGCCGATCTGCAAGTAGGGCGTGTCGGTCGTGCACTCGATGAAATTGCCGGCCGGGTAAATCATAAACAGCCGCATCCGGGTCTCGCCCTTGATCTGACCGCCAAACAGGAACGAGACGTTGAAATTGATTTCTTCGGCTTGCAGCGCCTCGCCTTCGGTGGCGTTGACGTGGCGGATGGCGCGGCCGATGCGTTGCGCAGCCTGAAACATCGTCGGCGCGTTGAGCAGCGTTTCTTTTTCGGCCCCGGTCGGCGAATCTTCAAGACCCTCACTTAACGTCGACAGCACCGACTGGCTGATCGCCAGATTGCCGGCCGAAGCAATCGCCATGATCCGCTCGCCTGGCTTGTTGAAGACATGCAGCTTGCGGAAGGTCGAGATGTTGTCCAGACCCGCATTGGTTCGCGTGTCGGCGATCATCACGAGGCCGTCCCGCACCAGAATTCCGCAGCAATAAGTCATGTCGGGTCCCCGTCATTTCCGGGTCGGTCATACGCGGAAGCGCCGGACCCGGCAACGGCGGTTTTAAAACCGCGTTCATGATTACCTTTTCGGTAACGGCTCTTTAATGGCGCTCCGGTTAGGGTGACGCTGCGCGGATCAGAATGATCGCGTCATCGCCTTGCAGGCGAGAGTACCGCGTCGGAGTTCTCATGGATATCGCAACCAGCATTGGCTTGATCGCGGGCATCGCCGTGCTGTGCACATTGATGCTGATGGGCGGCGACTTCCGGATGTTTTACGACCTCCACGCTATCATCATCATTTTCGGCGGCTCGTTTGCCGCGACCCTGATCCGGTTTCCGCTATCGACGATTATGCACGGATTGCCGCTCGGGGCCAAATTCGCCTTCACGCTGAGCCGGCTGTCGGCACGCGACCTTGTGGACGAATTGGCAAGCATCGCCGAAGTTGCCCGCAAGCAGGGGCCGGTCGGTTTGGAAAAAATCGAGGCCGCCGATCCGTTCCTGGCCAAGGGCATCCGCTACATCGCCGATGGCTATGATCTCGAATTCATCCGCGACAATCTCGAACGCGACCGCGATAATTTTTTGATGCACCTCACCGAGGGCTCGAAAATCTATCGCGCCATCGGCGATTGCGCGCCGGCTTTCGGCATGATCGGTACGCTGCTCGGCATGGTGCAGATGTTTTCGAACATGTCCGACCCCTCCAAGCTCGGCCCCTTCATGGCGGTGGCATTGCTCGCGACCTTGTACGGCGCGCTGGTCGCCAATCTCATCTGTCTTCCGATCGCCGACAAGCTGCATGTGAAAGTTCTGGATGAAGAAACCAACCGCACGCTGATCATCGATGGCATCTTGATGATCCGCGAATCCAAGAGCCCGGCACTGGTCCGCGAAATGCTACTGGCCTATTTGCCCGAAAAACATCGCCACGATGAATCCGAGCTGGCCGCAGCGTAAGCGGTAGCCGACACAGCACGGATCATTCGACATGGCGAAGAAGAAAAAAGCAGAAGAGCATGGTGGTCACGGCTGGTTCGTGACCTTCGCTGATCTGATGGCGCTCCTGCTGAGCTATTTCGTGATGCTCGTGGCGTTTTCCAATCAGGACCAGACCAAGCTGAAGATCGTCGCCGGCTCGATGCGCGATGCCTTTGGCGTGCAGACCGAGGCGCGCTATTCCGGCGTTATCGAGTCCGACGGCCTGCCGACGCGGCCGAAGCTGAAACACACGGCGCATATTCCGCCGGAGGAAGCGTCGAACACGCCGACGCCCGACGAGCAGGAGCGCAGCCGGAGCAGCGGCGTCAAGACCAAAGTCGATCGTGAATTCGCGCTCGCCTCGGCGTCGCTGCGGCAAGCCCTGCAGGACATGCCGGAACTGACGGAAATCTCCAAGAATGTGATCTTCGAGGAGACCAGCAAGGGTCTCAATCTGGAGATCGTCGATCAGGACGGACGCGCGATGTTCGCCGACGGCTCGAAGGTGCCCTATGAGCGCACCAAGTTGCTGTTGCAAAGGCTGGTCCCGGCGCTGCGGTCGACGCAATTGCGGCTCGCAATCACCGGACACACCTCGACCGGCTTCGTGCCGTCGCGCAACAATTACGATGCGTTCGATCTGTCATCCGACCGCGCTAATGCCGTCCGGCAGATTCTGGAGCGGGAAGGGCTGCCACCGCAGAATATCTTTGCGGTGTCCGGCAAGGCCGATACCCAGCCGCTGTTTCCGGACGATCCGACGCTATCGGCCAATCGTCGCGTGACGGTCACGCTGATGCGGGAAGAACCGCCGCTGCCGCCGGGCCTGAAGCCGTAACCTCTCGCCGGCTCCGCGTCGTATCCCGGCGGCTGTCGCCCGCAGCGCAACGCCGCAGTTGACGGGCGATAAGAGACACGCCAAACGGGTGCGGCTAAAATCTCCGGATCGAGCGGTTGAGTTCCAGATGACAACCAGCGACACCCGCGCCGATTCGCAAAACGAACCCATCGCCGAAGTGCAGGCCGAAGCCCATCATCAAGGGTTTTGGGGACTGACCCTTGGCAGTATCGGTGTTGTCTTTGGCGATATCGGGACGTCGCCACTCTATGCATTCCGGGAAGCCGTTCATGGCGCAGCGCATGGCGGGCAGGTGACGCCGGCCATCGTGCTCGGCGTGCTGTCTTTGATCGTGTGGGCGCTGTTCATCGTCGTCACCGCCAAATATGTGCTGCTGCTGCTGCGTGCGGACAACAATGGTGAAGGCGGATCGCTGTCGCTGATGGCGCTTGGGCAACGCGCGCTCGGCCAACGTAGCATTTTTCTGCTGGTGCTCGGCGTGATCGGCGCGTCGATGTTCATCGCCGATTCGATGATTACACCGGCAATTTCCGTTTTGTCAGCGGTCGAGGGCTTGAAGTATGCCGCGCCTGCGCTGGAGCCGTACGTCATTCCGCTGACGGTCGTGATCCTCATCATGCTGTTTTCCGTGCAGCGCGTCGGCACGGCAAAAGTCGCGGCGTTCTTTGGGCCGATCATGGCGATCTGGTTTTCGGTCATTGCCGTGCTGGGCCTGATGCATATCAGCGACGCGCCCTATGTGCTCTCGGCGATCAATCCCTGGTATGCCGTGCACTTCATGCTGAACCACGGCACCGTCGGTCTCGTGACACTCGGTGCGGTGTTTCTTGTCGTCACCGGCGGCGAGGCACTTTACGCTGATCTCGGTCATTTCGGGCGCAAGCCGATTCAGTGCGGCTGGATGTTCTTTGTGTTGCCGGCGCTGCTCATCAATTATTTCGGGCAGGGCGCTTTGGTCCTATCCAATCCGGCGGCCATCGAGAATACGTTTTATCGAATGGCACCCGATTTCTTGCTCATGCCACTCATTATTTTGGCGACAGCTGCGACTGTGATTGCAAGCCAGGCCGTCATCACCGGCGCGTTCTCGCTGGTGCGTCAGGCCGTGCAACTCGGCCTGCTGCCGCGCTTTGAAGTTCGCTATACCTCCGAGACCCACGCCGGGCAGATCTATCTGCCGCGCGTCAACACGCTGCTGCTGATCGGCGTGCTGTTGCTGGTCCTGTTGTTCAAATCGTCGAGCGGGCTCGCGGCGGCCTATGGCATCGCGGTCTCGACCACGATGGTGACCGACGGCATTGTCGGCTTCATCGTGATCTGGAAGCTATGGAACTGGAAGGCTGCGACGGCTGCGGCTGTAATCGTACCGCTGGTGCTGGTCGATCTGAGCTTCTTCAGCGCCAATCTGTTGAAGCTGTTCGACGGCGCATGGGTGCCGCTTTTGTTCGGCATGGTGATGGTCATAGTGATCTGGACCTGGCGGCGCGGAGCCGCGATCCTGATCGCCAAGACCCGTCGCACCGAGGTGCCGCTGCGCGACCTCATCAAAAGCCTTGAAAAACGCCCACCGCATTTCGTGAAGGGCACTGCGGTGTTCTTGACCAGCGACCCGAATTTCGTGCCGACGGCGCTGCTGCACAATCTCAAGCACAACAAGGTGCTGCACGATCAAAATGTGATCGTCACGATCGAGACGGCGCAGACGCCGCGCGTCGAACTTGCAGAGCGCGTGAAAATGGAAAAAATCAGCCAAAAATTCGCGGTCGTGCGGCTTCGTTTCGGCTTCATGGAATCGCCAAACGTGCCGCGCGCTCTGGCGGCCGCGCGTAAGCTCGGCTGGAAATTCGACATCATGTCGACGTCGTTCTTCGTGTCGCGGCGCTCGTTGAAGCCCTCCGCGCAGTCGGGCATGCCGATGTGGCAGGACCACCTGTTTATTGCGCTCAGCCGGTCGGCCAATGACGCGACGGACTATTTCCAGATCCCGACCGGGCGTGTTGTCGAGGTCGGCACACAGGTGACGATCTAACCAGACCCTCCGCGCTGACCTGCAGGCCATTGTCAAGCCATCGTCGGCCAACTTTCCCGCTCACGCTGAATTTGAAATCCGTCTAGGGTGACGGCGAGAGTAGGCGCGGCTCAACGACGCGACACATGTCCGAGGCGATATCCCATGACAACCGACACCAACGCTCCAGCCGCGACGCCGCCGGCGGGTATCCATGGGGCGCATTCGACCGAAGGCCTGCGCGCATTGATGATGGGCAGCATCGGCGTCGTCTATGGCGATATCGGCACCAGCCCGCTTTACGCGCTCCGTGAAGCCATTTCAGCCGCCGGTGGCACCAAGGACGTGATTCCGCACGGCGTCATTATCGGCGTGCTGTCGCTGATCCTGTGGGCGCTGTTGATCGTCGTCACACTCAAATACGTCGTCATTCTGCTGCGCGCCGACAATCACGGCGAGGGCGGTACGTTAGCGCTGATGGCGCTGGCACAACGCGCTGTCAAAAAGGGCGGCGGCGTGGTCGTGCTGCTCGGCATTATCAGCGGCGCGCTCTTCTACGGCGATGCTGTCATTACGCCGGCGTTGTCAGTGCTGTCCGCAATCGAAGGCGTCAAGCTCGTGACATCGGCGTTTGATCCCTATGTCGTGCCGCTGACGATTATCATCCTGTTCGTGTTGTTTGCCGTGCAATCGCGTGGCACCGCGCGCGTGGCGGCCTTTTTCGGCCCGATCATGTGCGTCTGGTTCGCCGTGATCGCGATCGCGGCGATCCCGCCGATCCTGAAGCATCCCGATGTCTTGTACGCGCTCAATCCGGTCCATGCGTTTTCCTTCATGTTCAATCACGGCATGATCGGTTTCGTCACGCTGGGCGCGGTGTTTCTCGCCGTCACCGGCGCAGAAGCGCTCTATGCTGATCTAGGCCATTTCGGCAAAGCACCGATCCGGGTGGCGTGGCTGTTGATCGTCCTGCCGTCGCTGGCACTGAATTATCTCGGCCAGGGCGCGCTGTTGATCGGCGATCCCAGTACGATCGAAAACCCGTTCTTTTTGATGTTCCCGGAATGGGCGCTGATTCCGATGGTCGCGCTCGCCACCGCTGCGACTGTGATCGCCAGTCAGGCTGTCATCACGGGCGCTTATTCCCTGACACGGCAGGCAATCCAGCTCGGCCTGATGCCGCGTTTTGAAATCCGCCACACGTCGGAATCGCATTCCGGACAGATCTACATTCCGCGCGTCAATATGTTGCTGCTCATCAGCGTCGTGCTGCTGGTGCTGCTGTTCAAATCTTCGACCGCATTGGCCTCGGCCTATGGCATTTCCGTCACCGGCACGATGGTGGTGACGGCGATGATGGGCTTTGTCGTGATCTGGAAGGTGTGGAAGTGGTCGCCGATCGCCGCTGCCGCGCTGATCGCGCCGTTCCTGCTGCTGGACCTCACGTTTCTGGCCGCCAACCTGTTGAAGGTGTTCGAGGGCGGCTGGGTGCCGCTGGTGCTGGGCGGCATCGTGATGCTGCTGATGTATACATGGCGGCGCGGCAGCCGCTTGCTGTTCGACAAATCGCGCAAGCTGGAGTTCCCGCTACTCGATCTCGTCGCGATGCTGGAGAAGCGTCCGCCGCAGCGCGTCGCCGGTACCGCCGTGTTCCTGACCAGCGATCCCACCAGCGCGCCGACCGCTTTGATGCACAGCCTCAAGCACTACAAGGTGCTGCATGAGAAAAACGTCATCCTCACCATCGAGATCGCGCAGACGCCGCGTGTGGATGTGTCCGAGCGGGTCCGGCTGGAGGAAATCAGCGCGACCTTTTCGCGGGTGACGCTGCGCTTCGGCTTTATGGAATCGCCGAACGTGCCGAAATCACTGGCCATCGCGCGAAAGCTCGGCTGGCAATTCGACATCATGTCGACGTCGTTCTTCCTGTCGCGCCGTTCGCTGAAGCCTTCGGTAAAAGGCGGCATGCCGTTCTGGGCCGACCGGCTGTTCATCGCGCTCGCCCGCAGCGCCAACGACGCCACCGATTATTTCCAGATTCCGACCGAGCGGGTGGTCGAGGTCGGAACCCAAGTCACGATCTGAGGCTGACCAACTAATTTGCACCATCCGGCGTGACGGTTCCGCGTG
>JAYUEY010000094.1:0-28623 GCA_043739005.1 Tardiphaga sp. | reverse complement strand
CTTTGTGTCCGCCTGCTAGACAAGACCACGGGGGCTATGGATTCCGGGCTCGCATCTCCCGTCGGCAAATGCCGACAGGAGATGCGCCCCGGAATGACGACACAAAAAACGCCCGGCTGTGAGCCGGGCGTTTGTGTTGGATATCCTCGACAGGCTCAGTACAGCGGAAACGGCCGTGGCCCATTAAAGCCGTCGCCCAAGCCAAAATCCGATCCCGAATTGAACGGCTGGCGTTCCAGCGAGCGATTGAGGTTCTGCTGGCCGAACGACTGGCCGGGCGGGAAGGCGTAATCAGTGAATTTGCGATCGCCCGGCAGCACTTCGGTGCCGGCATCGAGCCAAGAGCGGCGGGTCACGTAAACGCGGGTCTGCGGACCCGCCTGATAGGACGAATTCGGACCGCTGCGACCGTAATAGGGTCGCCCTTCGCGGTCATAGCGCTGCTGGGCATCGGCCGACGAAACCGCGAAACCGGTGACGACCACGGCGGTCGCGGCGAGCACAACCGCAAGACGCCTCATGGAAAATAATGCAGTCATCGGTACCTCTTGGCAGAACAGGACAGGCCGATTGGCCTCAAATTGGCGATTCGCGACTCATGTAGCGGGTCGAAACCAGGGACGGCTAGGTCAATCCGGCCACACCCGGCGATGAATCGAAGCTCATGCGACAATGCGGCCGGTTCCGAATCGTTTCACGGCGTGACCTGAAGCCGATATTACAGGCGGCGACTTAAAGGCTCCCGCGCAACGGTGGCGGGTCGATCATCCAGCCGGCCGTGACCGCGACCTGCCGGGCCTGCACAACCGTATCCGGCAGCCCGTCCCACAGCGTCACGGCGGCGACCACGAGCAGGACCAATATGCCGAGATAGCCGACCAGCCCGGCACCGAGCGCAGCGATCTCATGGCCGGTGCGCTTGAGCGCGGAATATCCGGAAATCCTTGGGTTAAAACTCGTATGGGGTTGCATGGCCGCCCTGCTGACAGATCGTGAGACGTTGTCTTGAGGGTATTTTTCACATAGAAGCCGTCGTGCTTTCGTTTCCGCCGCACGCGGAGGCGGAGCATTTTTCGTTGGAGAGTGAACGATGGGTTACAAAGTCGCGCTGGTCGGAGCGACCGGCAATGTCGGGCGTGAAATGCTCAACATCCTGGCTGAGCGGAAATTTCCCGCTGACGAGGTCGTGGCGCTGGCGTCGCGCCGCTCGCTCGGCACCGAAGTGTCCTTTGGCGACAGAACCCTTAAAGTCAAAGCGCTCGAAAATTATGATTTCAGCGACGTCGATATCTGCCTGATGTCGGCCGGCGGGGCCGTATCGAAAGAATGGTCGCCGAAAATCGGCGCTGCCGGGGTGGTCGTGATCGACAACTCCTCGACCTGGCGGATGGACCCCGATGTGCCGCTGGTCGTGCCGGAAGTGAATGCCGATGCCTGCGCCGGCTTCACGAAAAAGAACATCATCGCCAATCCGAACTGCTCGACGGCGCAACTCGTTGTCGCGTTGAAGCCGCTGCACGACAAGGCCGTCATCAAGCGCGTCGTGGTCTCGACCTACCAGTCGGTGTCCGGCGCAGGCAAGGATGCGATGGACGAGTTGTTCTCGCAGACCAAGGCTGTGTTTACCGTCAGCGACGTGGTGTCGAAGAAATTCCCGAAGCGGATTGCCTTCAACGTGATCCCCGAGATCGATGTCTTTATGGAGGACGGCTACACCAAGGAAGAGTGGAAGATGATGATGGAGACCAAGAAGATTCTTGATCCCAAAATCAAACTGACCGCGACCTGCGTGCGCGTGCCGGTGTTTGTCGGCCATTCCGAAGCGGTCAATATCGAATTCGAGAATCCGATTTCGGCCGACGAAGCGCGCGAAATTCTGCGGAAAGCGCCGGGCTGCCTCGTGATCGATAAGCGCGAGCCGGGCGGTTACGTCACGCCCTATGAAGCCGCCGGTGAAGACGCCACTTATATCAGCCGTATCCGCGAGGATGCGACGGTGGAAAACGGCCTCGTGCTGTGGTGCGTATCGGACAATCTGCGCAAGGGTGCGGCGCTGAATGCGATCCAGATCGCGGAATGCCTGATCAACCGCAAACTGATTACGCCGAAGAGCAAGAAAGCGGCTTGAGTCAAAACGTGTAAGGTGGGCAACGGCGTCCGTTACGCCGTGCCCACCTTGCGACCAGATCGGTGGGCACGCGCTCGCCTGCGCGAAGACGCTTCGGCAGATCGATCTGCCCCCGCTACAAGGCTGGAGACGTGCTCACGCCATGACCGACGAACCGCCTCCCTACAAGCCCAACGCAAAATTGAAGCGCGCCGAAAACGCCTTCGAGACCGTGCTGTTCAACAGCCGCTGGCTAATGGCACCGTTTTATCTCGGCCTCGTGCTGAGCCTCGTGGTGCTGCTCTATAAATTCGTGCTGCTGCTGTTCGAATTCATCATGCACGCCACGATGGCCAAGGAATCCGACATCATCCTCGGCGTCCTCAGCCTGATCGACGTGTCGCTGACCGGCAATCTGGTGCTGATCGTGGTGTTTTCGGGCTACGAGAACTTCGTTTCGCGGATCGACCCGCGCGGCCATCCTGACTGGCCGGAATGGATGACCAAGGTCGATTTCGCCGGCCTGAAGCAGAAATTGCTGGCGTCGATCGTGGCGATCTCGGCCATTCAGGTTTTGAAGGCTTTCATGAACATCGATACCACGTTCGAGCCGCGCAAGCTCATGGCGCTGGCGGGCGTCCACATGGTGTTCGTGCTGTCGACGGTGCTGATCGTCTGGTCTGACCAGATGGGCGATCATGGCCAATCGAAAAAAGCGGATCACTAATCAGCCACCCACACGGTTCGGAATCTTGCTTCACTTCTCGCGATCTATGCAGCTACCAAAGCGCTAAATTACTGAATTCAAATTCACTTTTAATCATTTCGGCGTTGCACTAATGAGTTTGAGTTCGTAAATAGAATTCTTCTACGCGACCGGAAAACAGGGCGGCCTGTTGTTGGATATTGCTCCGACACGTTGCAGCGACATTGCATCGAACCGCCGCCCATAACGAATAAAAGTGCCGATGACCGCCAGGATCGACAGACCGCTTTCACCGCATTTGCAGACCTATCGCTGGACGCTGACGATGGCCCTGTCCATCGTCCACCGCGCCACCGGGGTCGCGCTGTATTTCGGCACGCTTCTTCTCGTCTGGTGGCTGGTCTCGGCCGCGTCCGGCCCGGCCGCCTATGCCAACGTGCAGGCCTTCACCGGAAGCTGGATCGGCCGCCTGATCGCCTTCGGCTACACCTGGGCGCTGATGCATCATGCGCTGTCCGGCGTGCGCCATTTGATCTGGGATATCGGTTATGGCTTTAAGGCCTCCGAGCGCGAATGGCTGACATGGGCCGCTTTGATCGGCGGCATCGCGCTGACGATTATCCTGTGGGTTCTCGCTTACACGATGGGAGGCGGACGATGAGCGCCGATGACACCCGCGCGCAGCCGCTCAAGATGACATCGATGCGCACGCCGCTCGGCAAAGTGCGCAGCCTTGGCTCGTCGCATTCCGGCACCTCGGATTTCTGGCGTCAGCGGCTGATGGCCGTCGCCATGCTGCTGCTGATCGTTCCGGTGATCGTCATTGTGATGATGATGCTCGGCCGCAATCAGGTTGCAGCGGCACAGATCCTCGGTTCGCCCGTTGTCGCAATCCTGTTGTTGCTCTTCATCATCGCCAGCGTCTGGCACATGAAGATCGGGATGCAGGTCGTTCTCGAAGATTACGTGCATGACGAGAAGATCAAGCTGGTCGCCATCATGGCGAACAATTTCTTCTCGGCGGCCGTGGCGCTGGCATCGGCCTACGCCATTCTCAAACTTTCATCTGGAGTCTAGCCCATGGCTGGAAACAACGGCACTGTAACGAACGGCGCTGGAACGAACGGCGCAAACGGGCATGGCCCCGCCACCAACGGCCACGCTTATCCGATCGAAGATCATACCTACGATGTCGTCGTCGTCGGCGCCGGTGGCGCTGGCCTGCGCGCTGTGGTGGGTTGCGGCGAAGCCGGACTGCGCACCGCCTGCATCACCAAGGTGTTTCCGACGCGCTCGCATACCGTCGCGGCGCAAGGCGGCATCTCTGCGGCCTTGGGCAACATGCACGAGGATAATTGGCGCTGGCACATGTACGACACCGTCAAGGGGTCGGACTGGCTCGGCGATCAGGATTCGATCGAATACATGGTGCGCAATGCGCCCGAGGCCGTTTACGAGCTTGAGCATTGGGGTGTGCCGTTTTCCCGAACGGAAGACGGCAAGATCTATCAGCGCCCGTTCGGCGGCATGACCAAGGATTTCGGCAAGGGTCAAGCGCAGCGCACCTGTGCTGCGGCGGACCGCACCGGCCATGCGATGCTGCACACGATGTATGGCCAGGCGTTGCGCCATTCGGCCGAGTTCTTCATCGAATACTTTGCCATCGATCTCATCATGGACGATCAGGGTGTCTGCCGTGGCGTTATCGCGCTGAAGCTCGACGACGGCACGCTGCATCGCTTCAAGGCACAGACGACCATTCTGGCGACCGGCGGCTACGGCCGCGCTTACGCCTCCTGTACCTCGGCGCATACCTGCACCGGCGACGGCGGCGCGATGGCGTTGCGGGCGGGTCTGCCGTTGCAGGATATGGAGTTCGTGCAATTCCACCCGACCGGCATTTACGGCTCGGGCTGTCTCGTCACCGAAGGCGCGCGCGGCGAAGGCGGCTATCTCGTCAATTCCGAAGGCGAGCGTTTCATGGAACGCTATGCGCCATCGGCGAAGGACCTCGCTTCGCGCGATGTCGTGTCACGCGCGATGACCATCGAAATCCGCGAAGGCCGCGGCGTCGGCAAGAAGAAGGATCACATCTTCCTGCATCTCGACCATCTCGATCCGAAAGTGCTGCATGAGCGGCTGCCGGGTATCTCCGAATCCGCGCGCATCTTCGCCGGCGTCGATGTGACCCGCGAGCCGATCCCGATGATCCCGACCGTGCATTACAACATGGGCGGCATTCCCACGAACTTCCACGCTGAAGTGCTGACCAAGAAGGACGGCGACGACAATGCCATCGTTCAAGGCCTGATGGCCGTCGGCGAAGCCGCCTGCGTCTCGGTGCACGGCGCGAACCGCCTCGGCTCCAACTCGCTGATCGATCTCGTGGTGTTCGGCCGCGCGGCGGCTTTGCGTTGTGCCGAGAAGCTCACCCCGAACGCCAAGCAGCCTGATCTGCCCGCGAATTCGTCCGAGCTGGCACTCGGCCGTCTCGACAAATACCGCTATGCGTCGGGTGGCACGCCGACCGCGAAGCTGCGTGAAAACATGCAGAACGTGATGCAGAACAATTGCGCGGTGTTCCGCACCGGCGACGTTCTCGAAGAAGGCAAAAACCTGATCCACAAGGTGCATGGCGGCATCGGCGATATCGCCGTGTCCGATCGCTCGCTGACCTGGAATTCAGACCTGATCGAGACGCTGGAATTCGACAATCTCATCGTGCAGGCAGTGGTGACGATGGATTCGGCAGCGAACCGCACCGAGAGCCGTGGCGCGCATGCGCGCGAGGATTTTGCGGATCGCGACGACAAGAACTGGATGAAGCACACGCTGGCATGGATCGATCACGGTGGCAGCACCAACATCGACTACCGCCCGGTGCACGATTACACGATGACCAACGACGTGCAGTACATCCCGCCGAAAGCGCGGGTGTATTGATCGGGGGATTTTTATCGCGGAGGTCTTTATGGCTGGACTGGCCGGGATCGGACATAACAGAGCGCGCGGAGGACGCATGTACGCGATCGTATTTGATTTCGATACGGACATGTTGCGCCAGCTTTATCCAAGTTCGTCCTGGAATAATGCCTATACCGACGTGAGAAATTATCTCAGCACGCGCGGTTTTGAATGGAAGCAAGGCAGTGCCTATTTCGGGGATGACACAGTCGATGCCGTCCGTTGCGTGCGTGTCGTTCAGAAAATGGCGAAAAAGTATCCGTGGTTTACGCCGTCGGTGCGCGATTTGCGAATGCTCCGCATCGAAGAAAATAACGATCTGAAGGCCGCGTTGCTGGACGACGAGGATTGATCGGAAGAGAGAAGGACATTGGCTGATGGTTGAATTCGCACTTCCGAAGAACTCGAAGATTTCCGGCGGCAAGGAATGGCCGAAGCCGCATGGCGCGAATGACACGCGCGAGTTCAAGGTCTATCGCTGGAATCCGGATGACGGCAAAAACCCCAGCGTCGATACCTATCATATCGACAAGACCGATTGCGGGCCGATGGTGCTCGACGGCCTGATCTGGATCAAGAACAACATCGATCCGACATTGACGTTTCGCCGCTCCTGCCGCGAAGGCGTCTGCGGCTCCTGCGCGATGAATATCGACGGCCAGAACACGCTCGCCTGCACGATGGCGATGGACGACGTCAAAGCGGGCGCCGTGAAGATCAATCCGCTGCCGCATCAGCCGGTGGTGAAAGACCTCGTGCCGGACCTGACGAACTTCTACGCCCAATATGCCTCGATCGAGCCGTGGCTGAAGACGACGACGCCGACGCCGCAGAAGGAATGGCGGCAGACGCATGAAGACCGCAGCAAGCTCGATGGCTTGTATGAATGCATCCTGTGCGCCTGCTGCTCGACCTCGTGCCCGAGCTACTGGTGGAATTCGGATCGGTTTCTTGGGCCCGCAGCGTTGCTGGCGGCCGATCGCTGGGTCAAGGATTCGCGCGACGAAGCCACCGGCGAGCGTCTCGACAATCTCGAAGATCCGTTCCGGCTGTATCGCTGCCACACCATCATGAACTGCGCCAAGGCCTGCCCGAAGGGTCTCAACCCGTCCGAGGCGATTGCCGACCTGAAGATGAAGCTCGTCGAGCGGCAGATTTAAAGCAGTCTTTCTTCACGTTCCGCGCGAAAGGTTTAGTCCCTCTCCCCTCTCAGGAGGGGGATGAGACATGCGTGCGCTGCAAGGTGACGACACGTCTGTCAACGTGTCCGTTTCTGACAGGTTGACGATTTACTTAAAGGCCGGCAGCACGAAGATCGCGATGTTGCAGAACAGCCCGCCGCCATAAGCGAGCGAGCGCGCCGTTGCGATGTCCGCGATATAGAGCGCCGCATGCGCGAGGCGAAACGCGATGTAGAGCATCGCCAGCAGGCCGACCGTCGTCGCCGATGCGCCAAACGACAGTGCAGCAATCACCGCCACCGCAAAAAACGGAAAATTCTCATAGGCGTTCTGATGCGCGGCATAGGCCCGCCGTTGCGCGCCGACGAGTTTATCAGCGGAATCGCGCGGCGAATTGTTGTCGCGCGACGACGATTTCGCATAGGCGACCAGCGGCAGCGGCAGCAGCGCGGCAATCAGCACGCACCAATAGGCGATCGGCATCACGTCATCTCCAGTGGTTCCATTCGGAACCTGTACGCGCAGGGAAGGTTGATGTTTCACAAAATCGTAAAGGAGCACACAGCATGGCAATATCACAAACCGGCGAACCGCAGCACGTCTGGGATCTCGCCAAGAAAATATCGGTGGCGATGCTGACGAACTGGGACGGCAAAGCGCTGCATTCGCGGCCGATGAGCGCGCATATCAAGCCGGAGGAGAATGCGTTTTATTTTCTCGCCGACAAGCGCAGCCATAAGGACGACGACATCAAGCAATTTCCGACGGTGAATCTGGCTTTCGCGGATGCCAGCGACCAGAAATACGTGTCGGTGACCGGCCAGGCCTCGGTATCGAGCGACCCCGCCAAGATCAAAGAGCTTTGGAGCATGTGGGCCAAGGCGTGGTGGGATTCGCCGGAAGACCCGAACATCTGCGTGTTGAAAGTCGTGCCGACGCAGGCCGAATACTGGGATACGCCGGGCACGGTGATCTCGACGATCAAGATGGCCGTCGCGGCAGCCACGAACTCGCGGCCAGCTATCGGCGAGAACAAAAAGGTCCCGATGTAATGCCGACGGAGATCCCGCAAAACACGCCGGGCGGCCCGACCGAACCGCCGATGGAGAGCCCGCCCGGCAATCCAAATCCCGAGGTGCCGCCGCCGATGCACGAACCCGACGCGCCGCCACAACCGCAGGAATTGCCCGGCAGGACGCCGGACGAGATGCCGACGCGCGGTCCCTCCGGCCCGACGACGCCCAATCCCGCAACTGACGATAGCGGGCTTGGCAACGGCATCGACGACCTTCCGGGTTCGGAACCGGACGTCAGTCCACCTGTATCAGAACCACCGACGCTTTAGCGGCAAATGGATCAACGGCCTGAATACGCCATGAACAATGTGGGATTCAGGCCGTTGTGACGCCGAAATATATACCGGACGGCCGCCCACAGTCGCCACATTGCGGCCTAACCGTTGACTGCTCATCACCCGGCCGGACGTTCCGGCCGGTGTACCTTTCACCGACGTTCAATTTTTCCGGGGATATCATCCGATGAGAACATTCCGATTTTTGCTGCTGGCGACGACGGCGCTGACGATCGCGCCGCTGCTACCTGCGGCCTCTTACGCGCAAAGCGCGTCCATCATACTGGCTCAGGCCGGTCCACCAGAACAAGGCGGCCCAGGCCCAGAAGGCCGGCCGAAGGCCCCGCCGCGCGAAGCGCCTCCAGGTGGCGGTGCTCGCCCTGAGCGTCCCCCAGGTCCGCCCCCCGGTCCGCCCGGTGGTGCACCGCGCCTTGAGCGCCCGGAAGCGCCGCGTGCGGCACCGCCGGCTGCAGCTCCACGTCCAGAGGCTCCTATCCAGCGCCCTGCCGCACCTCCTGCCGAGCCTGCGCGTCCGGCCCGTCCTGAAGTCGCACCGCCGCGTCCGCCAGCACCTCCGGCTGCGGAAGCACCGCGTCCGACGCCTCCGCCTCAGCCAGCCCGCCCGACCCCGCCTGCTCCAGCGGCCAAGGAAGCTCCGGCTGCGCCAGCACGACCAGCGCCGTCAGTTCCAGCTGCCAAGGAAGTGCCGCCTGCGCCAGCACGACCAGCGCCGTCAGTCCCGGCTGCGAAGGAAGTGCTGCCTGCGCCGACGCCTGCAACCCCTCCTGTTGCCCGCCCGGTCGCTCCGCCAGTGCCGACACCTCCTGCGGTAACACCGGCTCCCAATGCGGCTCCGAACGCGATCGCGCCGACCCCCGGTGCTCCGGGCACGCCGCCCGGCGCGGGACGTCTCGATCGTCAGGGCCGTCCCATTGGCCCCAACGGACCTGAAGGTTTCGGTCGTCCAAATGCCGTGACGCCTGCTACGCCGCCGGCACCTGGCACGACGACTGCGCCTGTTACGACGCCCGCACCCGGCACGGTGACACCGCCTGCACCCGGAACACCGCCTGGGTTTGGCACGCCGCCTGCACCCAATGCGGCACCTGTTGCTCCGCCAGCCGGCGCACCGGCCACTCCGGGTCCGCTCGGCGCGAAATTGCCGCCGCCTTCGACGGCTCCGCTGCCACCGGCCCCGCCGCCGCAGGCAGCGATCTTGCCCGCCGTGCCACCGGGTGGACAGCCGCCCGGCCCGCAAAATCTCAATGACTTCCGCGGGCAACGCCGCACGGTTCAGGAGGGCGGCCGGACCGTCATCACCGAGCCGGGCCGCGTCATCATCGAGGATCCGAGCGGACGCTCGTTCATCCGACACGATGAGACCGATCGTTTCCGGTATGGTGCGCGCGACATTCAGGTGATCCGCGAAGGCCGCGACACGCGGACCGTCGTGGTGCGCCCGGACGGCACGCAGATCATTACGGTCACCGATGGAAGCGGCCAGTTGCTACGCCGAATTCGCCGTGACGACCGTGGCCGCGAGATCATCATCATCGACAACAGCTTCCGCGATCCGGGCGCTGTCGGCGGCTATTATGTCGACTTGCCGCCGCCGGTGATCCGGATTCCGCGCGATCGCTACATCGTCGATTACGAGGATGCATCGCCAGAACTGATCTACGACACTATGCTCGCGCCGCCGGTGGAGCGCGTCCAGCGCCGTTACTCGCTTGACGAAATTCGCTACTCGCCGACCGTGCGCCAGCTGATGCCGTCGATCGATCTCGACACGATCAATTTCGAAACCGGATCGTGGGAGATTCCCCCGGATCAGGCCGCGAAATTGCAGGCGATTGCAGATGGCCTCAACAAGGCGATCCAGCGAAACCCGAAGGAAGTGTTCCTCATCGAGGGCCACACCGACGCGGTCGGCAACGACGTCGACAATCTGTCGCTGTCGGATCGCCGAGCGCAGTCGGCTGCCGAATTGCTGACACGGCAGTTCCAGGTCCCCGAGGAAAACCTGACATCGCAGGGTTACGGCAAGCAGTATCTGAAGGTGCCGACTGACGGGCCGGAGCGTCGTAATCGCCGCGTCACCGTGCGCCGGATCACGCCGCTGCTCGATGGCGGACAGGCGTCGCTACCGCCGCCGCCCGCCGGCACCGTGCCGCGCCGCTAAGGGCTCACACGACAGGAAAAAGGCCGGAGGAAACTCCGGCCTTTTTTGTTGATATGCCACCTTTATGGTGGCACTATATTGAGATGGAGAAGAAGCGGCCGACTTACGATCTCCGCGCAATCCAACGCACCATCGGCTCTATCGAGACGCTGGCGATCACGACATCAGCCCTTCGCGACGCCGTATCGATGGGGTTCGACAGAAGTGCGATCGTTGAGACGATCGGAAGCATCGATCGTCGCATGTTCTACAAATCGATGACGACCTATGCCGATCATCGCGTTTGGCAGGATGTCTATCACGTGCCGGCCCGCGACCATCTGATCTACGTCAAGTTTCAAGCGGATATCGTCACTGACTTCAAAGTGTTGGCATTCAAGGACAAATGACATGACATCCGATGAACCGACTCGTCTCGCCACAATGATTGCGCCGGAAACCGGAGACTTGCTGACCCGTGGCGTGCGCCCATTTTCCGTGAGCTACAAAGGCGCGGCATGTGATGTCGATTTGCCCGGCTATTATCCGGACGGCAACGGCGACGGCGTTCATGTCGGAGACGATATGCGCGTCGTCGATCAAGCATTGCGTCAACTCAAAGAACAGGTCGACGGGATTCCTTCACCTGAAACGATCCGGCGTATCAGGCAGAAGTTGAAGCTGTCGCAGCGAGACGCAGGCCTTCTGCTCAAGGTGGGAGAGAATGCATTCGACAAATATGAGCGGGGGCTTGTGGAGCCAAGCGGTCCGACAAGCCAGTTGCTGAAATTGCTCGATACCCATCCGGAGTTCGCCGCCGAGCTGCGGCCCGCAAAAGCGTCGTAGTCTCGACTAGCCCTTATCGCTGTCGAGTTTGGGAATGTGCGAGCCTTCGCGGGCCGAGAGCAGCCCCGTCTTGGTGTAGAGGTCGAGCTTGTTGCGGGTGTCGGAAATGTCGAGGTTGCGCATCGTCAACTGGCCGATGCGATCGCCCGGCGTGAACGGCGCATCCTCGACCTTCTCCATGCTCAGCCGCTCCGGCGCGTAGGTCAGGTTCGGGCTCTGCGTGTTCAGCAGCGAGTAATCGTTGCCACGGCGCAGTTCGAGCGTCACTTCGCCGGTGATGGCGCGCGCGACCCAACGCTGCGCCGTTTCGCGCAGCATCAGCGCCTGCGAATCGAACCAGCGCCCCTGATAGAGCAAGCGACCGAGCCGCATGCCGCTCATGCGATATTGTTCGATGGTGTCTTCGTTGTGGATGCCGGTGACGAGGCGCTCATAGGCGATGTGCAGCAGCGCCATGCCGGGTGCTTCGTAGATGCCGCGACTCTTCGCTTCGATGATCCGGTTCTCGATCTGGTCGCTCATGCCGAGGCCATGCCGGCCGCCGATGGCGTTGGCTTCCAGAAACAGCGCGACGGGATCGGCGAATGTCTGTCCGTTCAGTGCTGTGGGCTGGCCCTCGACAAACTGCACCGAGACACGTTCGGCCTTGACGGCGCAGTCGTCGCGCCAGAACGGCACGCCCATGATCGGGTTGACGATTGTGATGCCGATGTCGAGCTGCTCAAGATCCTTGGCCTCATGCGTCGCGCCAAGAATATTGCTGTCGGTCGAATAGGCTTTTTCGGCACTCATCTTGTAGCCGAAGCCGTGGGCGGTCATGAACGCCGACATTTCCGCGCGGCCGCCGAGTTCGTCCGTGAATTGCTGGTCGAGCCAGGGCTTGTAGATTTTCAAGTCGGGGTTGGTCAGCAATCCGTAGCGGTAGAACCGCTCGATATCGTTACCCTTATAGGTCGAGCCATCGCCCCAGATGTTGACGTGGTCTTCCTTCATCGCGGACACGAGCATCGTACCGGTGACGGCGCGGCCGAGCGGCGTGGTGTTGAAATAGGCCATGCCGCCGGTCGAGACGTGAAAGGCACCCGATTGAATGGCGGCGATGCCTTCGTGGACCAGTTGCGTGCGGCAATCGACGAGGCGGGCTTTTTCGGCACCAAATTCCATCGCCTTGCGCGGAATCTCGTCGTAGTCGGCCTCGTCGGGCTGGCCGAGATTGGCCGTATAAGCAAAAACCTTCGCGCCCTTTTGCTTCATCCACAGCAAGGCCGCTGACGTGTCGAGCCCGCCCGAAAAGGCGATGCCGACATTGTCGCCCTTGGGCAGGCTTTTCAGGATCGTGCTCATCAACCTTCCAATCGGGGCAATGTCGTTGCGGTTCGGCAGCGCGGGCGCGTCTAGTGACGGTTGGCGCGATCGGCTTCGGTCGGCACGGGGCCGACATCGCTGCCGCCAAGCTTCTTGCGCCAGCGATAGCCCGGCCAGGCGAAGCGCGTCAACGCATCGTCAATCCGCTGGTCGGCGAGCCACGCTGAGCGCCAGCGATACAGCCACGCATAGAGCAGCCAGATGACAAAGAACGCGACCAGACCGGAAATCGCCACGTCGGTGAAATAATGTCCGCCAAAAGCCATCCGAAGCCCGCCGGTGACAATGCCGAACGCCGTCGCGCCGACATAGGCCAGCGGCCGCCATTGTGGCGGTGCGAGCGACGCCGGCGCAAAGGTCCAGAACGCAGTCGCGCCCTCGCCCGAAAAGAACGAGCAATTCTTCGGACAGGCACCGCGCGGATCCCACCACGCCTTAAATTCCCATGGACCGTTGAATTGCTGAGTCGCGATCGGGCGCGGCCGGCCCCAATGGCTCTTGAAGGCGAAATTGGTGAGGACACCGGCCGATAGCGTGATACTGATGAGCAGCAGAGCCACGGCACGGCCGCGCACCAAAAGCGGCCGGTCCGGTCGGATCATCTTCCAGACCAGCGCGATGATCGTCGGTGCGGCGAGCCCCCAGGCGATCCACATCGCCGCATCGCGGGCGATCATCGCCGCCAGATTGTGCCGGAGCGGAAAATCTTTCGCCGCCGGATCGTAGAACAGCGCCGCGAGCTTGAGATCGAGTTCGGGATCAACCCCGAAGAGGGTGCAGATGACGAGCGCCAGAAGGAGCGCGATGAGAAGGCCGGTCCGATTCATCGCGGCGGTTTATCCGAGGCGACCGGCAATGAAAAGGACAGGCTCCCGCGACGGGCCGACGCAAGCGTCCTTCACACGACGATAAGCCTCATTCAAACGCGAAACGGCCGGGTTGCCCCGGCCGTTCGGCTATTCTCTGACGTTCAGGCGGGCTTAGTAGCCGAAGCCGCCGAAGCTGACGCCGACCGGTCCAAAGCCAATGCCGATACGTGGGCCGCCGAAGCCGTAGCCACCGTAACCACCACGATAGCCGTACCCGCCGCCATAGCCGTAACCGCCATAATAGGCCGGACGATAATAGGATCGGCGATAGCCGCCGTAGTAGCCACCGAAGCTGCGACCGTAACCACCGTAATAGGCCGGGCGGTATCCGCCGTAATAAGCGGGACGATATCCGCCGTAATAGGCGCGGCGATAGAACGGACGCGCATAGCCGTAACGCGGGCCGTATCCGAAGCGCGGGCCATAGCCGAAGCCACGACCGTATCCGCCGCGATAACCGCCGCCGTAATAGCGGCGTTGCGCGCTGACATCCGTCATGCCCGACGACAAAGCGTCACTCTTGATGCCGGCCTGGCTGGCCGGAGCCGCGATGGCCGAGCTGCTGACCGCAGCTCCGCCGAACATCAAAGCGGCCGCCACAAGGGCCGATCCGAACGATAATTTCATTCTACGCTCCTGTTGTCTGACACGCGGGATGCAGGTCATGCGACCAATTTTCCCACGCAACATGCGGGCGAATTTGCCCGGTCATAACGCTCTAACGCCCTGTCCCCGTTCCGGTTTCAGGGCGTCTGGCTGAACGTCAAATTTAATGTTTCGGTTCCGAAATCGAAACATTCATGACGACATTCATAACAAAACAGGCCCGCTTTCGCGGGCCTGTTTCAAATCAATAGCGACCGTAAAACCGACGACCGCCATAGAAGCGGCGCGGCGCGTAATAACGGCGACCATAAAAGCGGCGCGGTGCGTAATAACGCGGGCGATAGAAGCTTCGGCGATAGCCATAACCGCGCCGACGAAAGCGCACTTCGGTGGCCGCAGTCTCGCCGGTCTGCTGCACCAGCGCGGCAGCGGCGGGGTTCAGCAACGATACGGCATGCGCCGGCTTGCTGGGTGCGGTAATGAACAGCAATCCGGCCATCGCCAGAAAACCAAAAATTTTCTTGAGGGTCATAAACGTCTCCTTGGGTTGATCGACTCCGACTTTTGTTTGAATTTGTCTGAGTTCGAACTTGCAGAGCATGCCGGCCATATTGGGAGCTCCTTTTGGATATTTCCCAAGGATATTCTCCGAGCCATGCGCGAGTGACGATGGTATTTTGTGCGCCATGAACGGAAACTGAATGACGCCTTTCACGGCGCTTCGGCTGGTCTGCGGCACACGATGATCGGCGCAAGGCGCGTTCTGACAATCGATCGTGACAACCAGAAGCGACCGGGGCCGTAGCTTACGTATAGCCGCCGGCTCCTCCGGTTCACATCAGCACGATTCAGACGCAGGCCTCAGGAGCAAAATCGGGAGATCATCATGTTCAGATTGAAATTGCTCGCCGCGCGCGCCGTCACGGTCGCCACCCTGTCATTCCCTGTTGCAGCTGCCGCATCGCAGGGGCCGGGCGGCGGCCCGGGTACGGCAAGTCATTTCGTCCAACTGGCCATGGCCGTCGTCATTTATGGCGGATGCGCGCTGATTGTCGTAGCCGGCCTGATCGGCGGGTTGCGGACGCAGAGGCAGTAATGTGCCGAGGCATGATCTGATCCGATGACCGGACCGCCACGTTTCGGGATTGGGCCTTAGCCGCGCCGCCAATAGCAGTTCAGGCGCGGCGTGATGACCGTCCCGCTCGGGCGGAATTCCTGCACATAGGTCGCGCTGCAATCGCGAACCGCATTGGGGCCGGGATTGTAGCTCGGATACACGCCGCGATCGTCGTTCTGGTAGATCCGGACACGTGGACGGCGGCGCGGCGGCGGCGCATCCTGAAAATTCTGCGCCACCTGAAACGACGGCTCGGACGGCGTTGCGGCCTGCGGCGATTGTGCTTGCGCTTGTGTCATCGTGACCATCACGGCCATTGCCAACCCGATCGCCGCCAACCCGATCGCCGCTGTGGTCATCCGCATCGTCACGCCTCGTTCTGTGAGTGTCGCAAACTCCCCGATTGCTGCCGCGACGTCAACTGCACTCCCCATTTCAAGTGGGATAGTTTAGACCTGTCGCATGCCTTCAGATGCGATGTCCGCCGAGACCAAAGCACCCGACCTCGCCGCCATGGAGATCATGGCGCGTGAGATGTTGGCGACTTTACCGGACGATTTCCGCAAATTGTGCGACGGCGTCATCATCCGCGTCGATGACTTCCCGACCGACGAAGTTCTGGCCGAACTCGAGGCCGAGACGGAATTCGATCTGCTCGGCCTGTTTCAGGGCGTCGGCCTGCCGTTCCGCAGCCATGACGACTCGGGGCACTTGCCGAACATGATCTGGCTCTATCGCCGGCCGATCCTCGATTACTGGGCCGAGCACGACGAAACCTTCGGCCATATCGTTCGCCATGTCCTGATCCATGAGATTGGCCACCATTTCGGCCTGTCCGACGACGACATGGAAGCAATCGAGGCCAGCGTTGATTGAAGCCGGTGGATTGAAGCTGGCACTCAAAGCGGATAAACCGCAGATCACATAATCGGAGATGAGCAGATGGACAAATTCACCACGCTGGACGGCGTCGCGGCGCCGCTGAAGATCATCAATGTCGATACCGACATGATCATCCCGAAGCAGTATCTGAAGACCATCAAGCGCACGGGTTTGGGCAAGGGCTTGTTTTCCGAGCAGCGCTTCAAGGACGACGGCAGCGAAAACCCAGATTTCGTGCTCAACAAGCCGGCCTATCGCAACGCCAAGATTCTCGTCGCCGGCGATAATTTCGGCTGCGGATCGAGCCGCGAGCACGCGCCGTGGGCGCTGCTCGATTTCGGCATCCGCTGCGTGATCTCGACCTCGTTCGGCGACATCTTCTATAATAATTGCTTCAAGAACGGCATCCTGCCGATCCGGGTCGAGCAGGCTGATCTGGACAAGTTGTTCGACGACGCCGAGCGCGGTGCCAACGCCACCGTCTCGATCAATCTTGAGACGCAGGAAATTCGCGGGCCCGACGGCGGCGTCGTCAAGTTCGATATCGACCCGTTCCGCAAGCACTGCCTGCTCAACGGCCTCGACGACATCGGCCTGACCATGGAAAAGAAATCCTCGATCGATACGTATGAGGAAAAGGCCAAGACCGAGCGGGCCTGGGCTTAAGTTTCTCCCTGCGCCTCCTCCGTCACGTCCCTATCTCATACGGCCCGCCGGCTTCGAGCGCGCGCTGATAGGCCGGGCGCGCATGGATCTGCGCCAGAAATTCCATCGCCTTGGGATGGCCGATCTCCAGCCCGCCCCGCGCGCTGGCGGCTTCGAGCGGAAAACTCATCTGGATGTCGGCGGCTGAAAAATCGCTGCCGGCAAACCATGCGCTTTTCGACAGTTCGTTGTCCCAATAGGCCATATGCGTCTTGAGTTGCGGCCTCACCAAGGTCGCCAGCGCCGTGTCGCAAATCTTGCGCACGATCGGCCGAACCAAAAACGGCGACCGCTTCGGCATCAATGTGAACAGCAGTTTCAGCAACAGCGGCGACATCGCCGAACCCTCGGCATAATGCAGCCAATACGTATAGCGTAGCCGCTCCGGGGTCTTCTCCGGCGGGATCAACCGGCCATTGCCATAGGTGCCGACGAGATATTCGACGATCGCACCCGACTCCGCGATGGTGTTGCCGTTGTCGGTGATGACAGGCGATTTACCGAGCGGATGGATCGCGCGCAATTCCGGTGGCGCCAGCATGTTGGACATGCGCTGGTAGCGCTTGATCTCATAGGGCACGCCGAGTTCTTCGAGCAGCCACAGCACCCGTTGCGAACGCGAATTGTTGAGATGGTGCACGGTCAGCATCGGCGGCCTCGCATATGTCTGGAGCGGGCCCTTGTCCTGCCAGCCCGCAGGGGTAAAGTCGAGGCGTCGATCCCGGAGCCAATTCGAATTGAGCTACTTCTCCGGTCGCGACCATCCTTGATGCGCGCATTGGAATGTGAGGGCAGAGCATCTGGTCGGATTGAATCATCCGATCCGAATTTGCTCTGGATCGCGGCGCAGGCTAAGCTGTTGCATGACAGGCATCATATAAGATGCGGCCGCACCCTATGACGGCCGCACGCAACGGGAGATGACGATGACGACCAACCCAGCCCCGCAATTCATGTTCGACTTCGGCAGCCCGAATGCGTATCTCGCACACAAGGCCATCCCTGCGATCGAGCAGCGCATCGGCGTCAAGTTCGTCTACGTTCCGATACTGCTTGGCGGCATCTTCAAGGCCACCAACAACAAGTCGCCCGCCGAAACGTTAGCCGGCGTCAAGAACAAGCGTGAATTTTATGCCATCGAGACCGCGCGGTTTCTGAAGCGGTTCGGCGTGCAAGCCTATGTCTGGAATCCGAATTTTCCTGTCAACACGCTGAACCTGATGCGCGCGGCCTGTGCGGCGCAAATCGACGGCGGCCTCGAAGCCTATGTCGAGTCCGCTTACAAGCACATGTGGGCCGAGCCGAAGAACATGGGCGACCCCGACATTGCGATGAAAGCTCTTGAAAGCGACGGCATCGACGCCAAGGCGCTGTTCGCGCGATCACAAGAGCCGGACGTCAAGGCGAAGTTGATGGCCAACACGCAGGACGCGGTCGAGCGCGGCACGTTCGGCTCGCCGACCTTCTTCATCGGCCATGAGATGTATTACGGCAAGGAGCAGTTGCGCGATATCGAGGATGTCTACGCAAAATAACCGCGCCATCATTGCGAGTCGCCCGATCCACATCAAAGGACATCATCAATGCAGCATCGCAACGCCACCGTCGCCGTGATCGGCGCGGGCGATTTCATCGGCTCCGAGATCGCCAAGAAATTCGCCGCCGAGGGCTTCACCGTCTTTGCCGGCCGCCGCAACGGCGACAAGCTCAAGCCGCTGGTCGAGGAGATCGAAAAATCCGGCGGCAAGATCGTCGCGCGTTCGCTCGATGCGCGCAAGGAGGACGAAATCAACGCCTTCCTGCAGGACGCCGACGCCCATGCGCCGCTGGAGATTTGCATCTTCAATGTCGGTGCCAACGTTAATTTTCCGATTCTTGAAACCACCGACCGGGTGTTCAAGAAGGTTTGGGAAATGGCCTGTTATTCCGGCTTTCTGGCCGGTCGTGAGGCGACGCGCCTGATGCTGCCGCGTGGCGGCGGCAACATCTTCTTCACGGGCGCAACCGCGAGCCTGCGCGGCGGCTCCGGCTTCGCGGCCTTTGCGGCTGCAAAATTCGGATTGCGCGCAGTGGCGCAAGCGATGGCCCGCGAACTGGGGCCGAAGAACATTCACGTCGCGCATCTGGTGATCGATTCCGGTGTCGATACGGCGTGGGTGCGCGAACGTCGCGAACAGCTCTGGGGCAAGGAGGCGCTCGACAATCCCGATTTGCTGATGCCGCCGTCATCGGTCGCAGAATCTTATTGGCAACTCTACAACCAACCGAAAACAGCGTGGACCTTCGAAATGGAAATTCGCCCGTTCGGAGAGAAATGGTAGGGTTTGCCAACATGTGAAGCGTCATTGCGAGACGCAATGACGATGAATTGAATGGGAGTCGCTATGAAAATTCTCGTGGTCGGTGCCGGTGCGATCGGTGGTTATTTCGGCGGACGGATGCTGCATGCCGGCGGCGATGTCACGTTTCTCGTGCGCTCCCGCCGCGCGCGCGAACTGGCGCGCGACGGCCTCGTCATCAAGAGCCCGCAAGGCGACCTCACGATCCCAAATCCGCCGAGCGTCGAAGCCGTCGGGTTGAAGGACACATTCGACGTCGTGTTGCTAAGCTGCAAGGCGTTCGATCTGGAGGATGCGATGTCATCCTTGGCACCGGCGGTCGGCGATACCACGATGATCGTGCCGCTCCTGAACGGCATGAAACATCTCGATATGCTCGACACGAAATTCGGCCCCAAACGCGTGGTCGGCGGGCAGTGTCAAATCGCAGCGACGATGACCGACAAGCGCGAGATCGTTCATCTGTCGCCGATGCAATCGCTGAGCTTCGGCGAGCGCGACGGATCGATGTCGGAGCGCGTCAAAGCCTTCGCTGCCATTATCGCGGCCGGTCATTTTTCCGGCGCGGCGAGCCACACTATCCTGCAGGAGATGTGGGAGAAGTGGGTGTTTCTCGCCACCCTCGCCGGTGTCACCAGCAGCATGCGCGGCCCGGTCGGCCATATCATCGCGGCACCAAGCGGGCGCGATTTCATGCTCGGCGTGCGCGATGAATGCGCGTCCGTCGCCGCCGCTGCCGGCTATGCGCCTCGCGATGACAACCGCACCAAGGTCGAAGCAATGTTGACGACGGAGGGATCGCCGATGACCGCCTCGATGTATCGCGACATTCAGGCCGGTGCTGCGATCGAAGCCGATCACGTCATCGGCGATATGATCGCGCGCGCCGATGCGGCAAAGGCTCCGGCCCCGCGACTGCGGATGATCCTGACGCATCTGAAAACGTATGAGGCGCAGCGAGCGACGTGATCTTCGCTTTACTCTCCCGTTGAGCGCGAAAGTGAAGCCTCACAAATTCGAGAGATAATGCGCGAGCGCCACGATCTCCTCGTCCTGCAAGGAATAAGCGACGTCAGCCATTGCCGCCATGCCGCCGCCGGAACGCACGCCTGATTTATAATCGCGCAGCGCCTTCAACAAATAATCCTCGCGCTGGCCGGCGATCCGCGCGGTCGCCTTCACGCCGGCGAACGAATCCGTGTGGCACGATGTGCAGCGACGACCTGCAGCGGAGAGCTTGCCCTTCTCGCTGAGGCCCGGATCGGGATCGGGCGCGACAGCCTTTGGCGGCGTCAGTGACGCGAAATAAGCGCCGAGATTTCGGATGTCTTCATTGCTGATGTCTTGGACGATCGGCTGCATCTGCTCGTTCTTGCGCGTGCCGGCGCGAAAGAAGATCAATTGCCATTGCGTATAAAGATCGGGCTGACCGGCGAGCGAGGGGATGTTCTCGGTGGTCGAGATCGCATTCTCACCATGACACGCGGCGCAGATTTCGGCTTTCGCTTTGCCGGCTTCGATGTCGGCGGCGTGTGTGGGCGAAGCCAAGGCGATGGCAAACACAAGCGCACTGAAACACCGAGACGACATATTCGACATTTTCATTCCAAGTTCAAAATTCGTCGTTCCGGAAGACGGTCCTGACTGTCGCAGACGCTTGCGTCAATGACAGTCCGGAGCGGCTGTCCGGAATCCATACGCCCTGTCGTGGTCATGGATTCCGGGCTCACATGACCGACGTCGAGAATAACGTCGGCCATGCGCCTCGGAATGACAACTACTTCGCGTAAGAGATCCGGTAGATCGCGCCGGCCCAGTCATCCGCGATCAGAATCGAACCGTCCTTGGCCTGGATCACATCGGCCGGCCGGCCGAGATAACCCGTATCGCCTTCGATCCAGCCGGAGGCAAATACCTCCTGCTTGGGGTTCTTGCCGTCGGGATCGACCGTGACCCGCTTGATGAGCGCGCCCTGATACTTGTTGCGATTCCACGAGCCGTGTTCGGCGATCAGGATGTTGTTCTTGTACTCGGCGGGAAACATGTCGCCGGTATAGAACTTCATGCCGAGCGGAGCCACATGCGCGCCGAGATTGACCACCGGCGGCGTGAACTCAGAACATGTATGACCCATCGCGAATTTGGGGTCCGGCAGATCGCCCTGATGGCAATAGGGATAGCCGAAATGCTCGCCGAGCTTCGAGATCATGTTGAGCTTGTCGCTCGGCAGATCATTGCTGACCCAATCACGCGCGTTTTCGGTGAACCAGTATTTCCCTGTGCGCGGATCGACGTCGCCGCCGACCGAGTTGCGGACGCCGAGCGCGTAAACTTCCGCGTTGCCCGTCTTGGGATCGACGCGACGAATCTGCGAGACCGACGTCGGCGGAATGCCGATATTGAAGGGCGGCCCGAGCGGGATGTAGAACCAGCCGTCCTTATCGGCGGCAAGATACTTCCAGCCATGCGCGAGATAAGACGGCATGTCGTCATAGACGACCTTCGCCTCCGGCATCTTGTCGAGATTGGCCTCGGCGTTCTCATACTTCATGAGCTTGTTGATATCGACGACATAGAGCGCATCGCCCTGCACCGCGACGCCGGTCGGCATTTTCAGGCCCTTGATGATCGTCTTGACGTCTTTCTTGCCGCCCTTGTCGGTGATCGCATAGACATTGCCGAGCCCGATCGAGCCGACAAACAACGTGCCGTTCGCACCCCATGCCATCTGCCGCGCAGCCAGCACGCCGGAGGCATAGACCTCGATCTTGAATCCGGGCGGCAGCTTGATCTTCTTCATCATCGTCGCAAGTTCAGCGTCCGACGAGCCGGTCGGCGGCCCCGCCGGCGGGGCCTGTCCCTTCTGTGCCTCGGTCTCGTCGCCGAGAAACCAGTCATCCGGCGGGTTGGCCCAGAAATCCTTGGTGTCGGATTTGTAGCTCTTGAGTTTTTCCTGCGCGCTCGCCGACGTTACCCCTTGCGTGAGGCCGACGACCGTAATGACGGCGGCACAGGTGAGGAGGGCTTTCGTCAATTTCGATGTGGTGGCGCTGGCACGGGTGAACAGAGTCCGACTCTTGATCGAATTCATCGCATCACTCCCTTGAAGCAGACCATTTTGGCTGCTTGAGTTTTTGTTTTTAAAACACGCTTGAACGCACGCTTTGATCACGGCCTGATCATCGTCAGTCCATGGTCCTTACGTGAATGCTAACACATCCCCTGCACGCGCCAAGCGCCGCGCAGGCACTGAACTGGAAAGTGATGAGTGATGGGCTCAATCGGCGCGCAGCGGATTGCCACCGCATGGCCTGACCCGGACATCGAAAAAGCGGCCCCGAGGGACCGCTTTTCATGATCGTCTTTTGATAATCGTCAAAGACATAAGCCAAAAAATCTGGAGCGGGCGAAGGGATTCGAACCCTCGACCCCGACCTTGGCAAGGTCGTGCTCTACCACTGAGCTACACCCGCATCCGAGATGTCCGCAGCAATTGCTCGCCGCAGGCGCAGAGCTATGCCAAATGCCGACGCTGAATGCAACACCGGCAATCGACCTATTTCGCGACCGCGAAACGGAACCTGCGGCAGAACTTGGGACAGAACTTGAGACTGGGCTTATTGACAGGCTGACGACACGGCCGCATTTGCAAATCGCCTCGCCGGACGCCATTTAGGGTGTCAGAGGCAGTGCGGTTCCGGCCGCTCTCCCCTATTTCAAGCCAGAACCTTCATGAGGACGCTGTGACGATCATCGAGCAGGGCAACCAACCGAATCCGCCGCCGGACCTGATCAAGGAGACGACGACACAGACCTTCGTGCCCGACGTGATCGAGGAATCGAAGCGCCAGCCGGTGCTGGTCGATCTATGGTCGCCGCGAAGCCCGCAAAGCCTGCAATTCACGCCGGTGCTCGAAAAGGCGGTTCGCGCCGCCGGCGGCAAGGTCAAACTGGTCAGGCTGAACGCGGATCAAAATCCCGATATTCCGCGCCAGATGGGCATCCAGTCGATCCCGGCGACGATTGCTTTCGTCAATGGCCAGCCGGCCGACGGCTTCATGGGCGCGGTGCCGGACAGCCAGGTGACCGCCTTTATCGACAAGCTGACGGCCGGAATGCCGGGCGGCCCGCCGACCGTGGCGGACCTCTTGAAAGAAGCCGAAGCCGTATTGGCCGAAGGCGATGTCGAGACCACCGCCGCGATCTATGCCGAAGTGCTGGCGATGGAGGCCGGCAACATTCCGGCGCTGGCGGGCCTGGCGCGTATCTATGCCGAGACCGGCGCGTTCGAGCAGGCCAAGCAGACCCTGTCGCTGGTGCCCGACGCCAAGCGTGAGGACGCAGCCGTCAAGGCCGTGCAGGCGATCATCGACCTGGCCGAACAGGCGCAGGCGCTCGGCCCCGTCGCGGAGCTGGAGCAGAAAGTCGCGGCCGATCCGCTCGATCATCAAGCGCGATTCGATCTCGCCACGGCGCTCAATGCCGGCGGCCAGCGCGCCGAGGCCACCACGCATCTGCTCGACATCGTCAAGCGTGATCGCAAGTGGAATGAGGATGGCGCGCGCAAGCTGTTGGTGCAATTGTTCGAGGCGTGGGGTGCCACCGACGAGGCCACCATCGACGGTCGTCGGCGGTTGTCGACGATCTTGTTTTCTTAACGACTTTGTTTTGGCGTGATCCGGTCCGATAAGCACAAATGCTTCTCGCGATCACGCCTCCTCAACCGGGATGCTCATGCCGATCAATGCCGATTATCGCGGACCTGGCGAACTGCCGCAGGTGATTCCCGTCTTCCCGCTGCCCGGCGCGTTGCTGCTGCCGCGCGGCCAGATGCCGCTGAACATTTTCGAACCTCGCTATCTCGCGATGATCGACGACGCACTGCGCGACGGCCACCGGCTGATCGGCATGATCCAGCCGGATATCGTTCATTCCGACAGTGAAGAAAAACCAAAGCTGTTTAGCGTCGGCTGCATCGGTCGCATCACGCAATTCGCCGAAGCCGGCGATGGCCGCTATATTCTCGAACTGACCGGCGTCTCGCGCTTCAAGGTGATCGAGGAATTGTCGGCGCTGACGCAATATCGCCAGTGTCAGGTCGATTACTTCCCGTTCCTCGACGATTTCACGGCCCGCAAGGGCGAGGACGCCGTCGATCGCGAGGCGCTGATCGAGGTGCTGCGCGATTTCCTCAAGGCCAACAATCTCAAGGTCGATTGGGACGGCGTCGAAAGCGCGCCGAACGAAGCGCTGGTCAATGCGCTGGCGATGATGTCGCCCTATGGCCCGCCGGAGAAGCAGGCGATGCTGGAAGCGCCCGACCTCAAGACCCGCGCGGAAATCCTGATCGCGGTCACCGAGATGGACCTCGCCAAAAAGCGCACCAGCGGCGATCCGGGATTGCAATAGCTTTTTGTTCCGTCGCATGACGCCATGCCGCGCGCCTTTATTCACGGCGTGCGCGGGATCATTTTGCCCGCAAGCGACGTTGGCTCCTCGACCACACATTGCACCAGACGAGATGTGCTAGCGCTCGAACGACCGGACATTCCATGCCGAATACAACGCAGCCGCTGATTCTGATCGTCGAAGACGATGACGTCACGCGCATGGACGCTGCGGTCATGATCCGCGACGCCGGCTATCAGGTGATCGAAGCTACGAATGCCGACGAGGCGATCGCGTATCTGGAATCGGCGTTGCCGATCGCCGTGATATTTACCGACATCGAAATGCCCGGATCAATCGACGGCCAGCGGCTCGCTTATGCTGTGCATGATCGCTGGCCGCCCGTGCATATCGTCGCGACCTCCGGTCATTTCGACCTGCCATCGTTCGTCGTTCTGCCGGACGGCGCACGGTTTCTGCCGAAACCCTATCTGCACGCCGCCGTGACGCGGACACTGCACGACGTTTTATCGGCCGCGGCCTGATGTCATCAGGCGCAATTTATGCGATAGGCTGGTGAGCATTCATCGGAGCTTGCAATGACCATGTCCGCGACTAACCGCACTGACACCGGCGTCGATCCAAAGCTACTGGAAATTCTGGTGTGCCCGCTGACAAAGGGACCACTTGAGTTCGACGCATCGCGGCAGGAACTGATCTCGCGCAAGGCGAAGCTGGCTTACCCGATCCGCGACGGCATCCCGATCATGCTGCCGGAAGAAGCGCGAGCAATCGATTAGGTCGGTCATAGGGTGGGCCCGGCAAAAAGCGCCAGTGCCCACGCGACACAGCATGGCTCACAAGGCTTCGCCCTTCAGCAGTCGTGGGATTTCGCCCGACAGACCCGCTGCCTGCTTGATAAAGGCATTCTTCAACGGCGGCAGGCGATCGACGAGGCCAAGGCCGAGATCGCGGACGCCGCGCAGCACGGTCGAGTTGTTCGAGAACAGCATATTCATCGCATTGGTCGCAACGCCCATCGCCATGGTGTCGAAACGACGCCATTGCTGATAGCGCGCCAGCACATCGGCTTGGCCGGGATCGCCGCCGAGCCGCATCGCATCGACGACGACTTCGGCCAAAGCCGCGACATCCTTTAAGCCGAGATTGAGCCCCTGCCCTGCGATCGGATGAATGACATGCGCGGAATCACCGACGAGTACCAAGCGATCCGCAATGAACGAGCGCGCGACGAAATAGCCGAGCGGAAATGATTTCGGTTTATCGAGCGGCGTGATCTCGCCGAGATGCAGGCCGAACCGCTGTTCAAGTTCGGCATGGAAGTCGATCTCGTCGAGCGCCACGATGCGGGCAGCTTCAGCGCGGCTTTCGGTCCATACCAGCGACGAGCGCTTGCCGGTCAGTGGCAGGATCGCGAACGGCCCGGCGGGCAGGAAGTGCTCTTCGGCACGGCCATTGTGATCGCGCTCATGGCCGACCAACACGACGATTCCTGATTGGTCGTAATCCCAGCCATGCGTCGCGATCCCCGCGCGTTCGCGAAGTTTCGAGCGCGCGCCGTCGGCCGCGACGAGAAGACTGGCGTCGATGACGCTGCCGTCGCCGAGCGTGACCTTGGTGCCGGCGTCATGCGTCTCATAGCGCGTGACGGCGGTGGCGCGCAGGTCGATGCCCTCGGCCTCGCAGCGCGCCATCAGCGAATCGATCAGGTAACGGTTCTCGACCATATGCGCGAACGGCTCACCTGGCGCGACATCGCCGGCGAAGGTGAGGAAAATCGGCCGCATCGCGTCATCGAGCCGCGAGTCGGTGACGGTCATGTCGAGAATCGGCTGCGCATGGCCGGCGACCGCCTCCCATGCACCGAGCGTCTCAAACAGCCGGCGACAGGCCGCGACGATCGCCGTGGCCCGCGGATCGCGGCTCGGACTCATTGCAAAGGCAGGATCGGCAACGATCACCGGCACGTCGGGGCCAAGACCCTGCCGCAATGCCAGCGCCAGCGCCAGCCCGGCGAAGGCGCCGCCACCGATCACGATGCTTTGGTGTGTCATGCTGATCCTGTTCTCTTGCAACATTCTCTCGCAACGGTCTCTTGCAACGTTCTCTTGCAACGGTCTCTTGCACCGGGAGTATAGGTGCGCGAAACAGGTTCCCCAAGTGCGCAGACATGCAATGCATATGCGGTCGTCATTCCGGAATGAAGCGCTCGTCGGCGAAGCCGGCGCGCGGCTCCGGCCCGGACTAACGGAGCGTTTGCCGCGACCGCCGCTCACACTGAAAGCCCACAATGTCCAAAAGCCTGATCGACCTGATTTCCATCCTCGATATCGAACCGCTCGAACAGAACCTGTTTCGCGGCGTCAGCCCGAAGACGCGCTGGCAGCGGGTGTTCGGCGGGCAGGTGATCGGACAGGCGATGGTCGCGGCGGTTCGCACCGTGGAGGGCGAAGGCCGGATGCCTCATTCGCTGCATTGCTATTTCATCCGGCCCGGCGATCCGGCGATCCCGATCATTTATCAGGTCGAGCGGTTGCGCGATGGCCGCAGCTATTCGACCCGCCGCGTCACCGCGATCCAGCACGGCGAGGCGATCTTCTCCATCATGGTCTCGTTCCATGTCGAGGAAGAAACCTCCTTCGACCATCAGGACGCCATGCCCGATGTTCCGGGGCCGGAGCAATTGACCGCTGAAGAGGTCGCCAAGCAGCCGATGTTCAAGAATATGCCGGATTTCATCCGGCGCTATTACGAATCCGACCGACCGATCGAGATGCGCCCGGTCGAGATCGGGCGCTATTTCGGGGAGAAAGTCCCGGACGGCAGGCTCCACCTCTGGATGCGAACGGCAGCCAAACTGCCGGACGATCCGGCGCTGCACATGTGCGCGCTGGCCTATGCCTCGGATTTCTCGCTGCTCGATGCGGTGATGGCGCGATACGGCCGCACGCTGCACGATGAACGCATGATGCCGGCGAGCCTCGACCACGCCATGTGGTTTCACCGCCCGTTCCGGGCCGACGAATGGCTGTTGTATTGTCAGGACTCGCCGAGCGCGCAAGGCGGCCGGGGTCTCACGCGCGGGATGATCTACAAGCAGGACGGCACGCTGGTCGCCTCGGTGGCGCAGGAAGGCTCCGTCCGCGAACGCCGCGAATCTCGGAAAACCTGAAACCAGTTCGATTATTTTGCGCGTCTACGTAAAATCGCGCATAACACCCTTGCGATAGAACGCCCGTCCAGAAGGCAAGCCCCATGAAGCTCATCACCTGCATCATCAAGCCGTTTAAACTCGAAGAAGTCCGGGAAGCGCTGACCGCGATCGGCGTCCATGGCATGACGGTGACCGAGGTGAAGGGGTATGGCCGGCAAAAAGGCCATACCGAAATGTATCGCGGGGCCGAATACGTCATCACTTTCCTGCCGAAGCTGCGCATCGAGATCGCGGTCGCTGCCGATCTGGTCAAAGCCGCCATCGAGGCCATCTCCAAGGGTGCCCGGACCGGCCAGATCGGTGACGGCAAGATCTTCGTGACCCCGATCGAGCGCGCTCGCCGCATTCGCACCGGCGAGACCGACCACGACGCGCTCTGACGCCGCGTCGGAATTTTCCGGAAACTGCCCAGTCTCGCGGCTACGACCGCGCTCGACGCCATGATTGACTCAATTTTATGCCTGCGTCATGGGCAGCAATGTGTCAACAGCCTGTCATGGTCGCAATTTAGGCTTAACTGCCTACTTTTTATGCGCGGCAGTTTGGCGCATATTGGAACTATTTCGCTGCGACGCAAAAAGTCCCGTATTCATAAACCGTTAGGGTCTTCCGGCCGATTGGCACGGGATTTGACTCTATGAATGCAGGCTGTGCCCGCGAAGTGATCTTCTCTGCGTGGTGAATTTCAGTCGAGGAAAGTCCGGCCGTGTGTGGGCTGGGCCAAAGCGGGGATTGGACCCATGAAAATTGTTATGGCGATCATCAAGCCATTCAAACTTGAAGAAGTCCGTGATGCTCTGA
>JAYUEY010000093.1:0-2161 GCA_043739005.1 Tardiphaga sp. | reverse complement strand
CTGGAGCGCGGCGCGTTCGATCTCGATCGCATTCTCGAAATCGAGCCAGAGTTTCTGCATGCTGATGACGGTCATGACCATGATCATTCGCATCACGGCCACGATCACGCGCATGCAAAAGAACATGGTGGGTTGAAACATTATCACGACGAGGACATGCAATCGCTTTCTCTGCGTTCCGACGTGCCGCTCGATCCGACCGTGTTCATGCCGTGGCTGCAGGATCTCGTCGCCAAGGAAGGGCAGAAGATCCTGCGCTCCAAGGGCATCATGTCGTTTCGCGACGATGACGACCGCTATGTGTTTCAGGGCGTGCACATGATGCTGGAGGGCGATCATCAGCGGACATGGAAGGACGGTGAGAAGCGCGAAAGCCGACTCGTCTTTATCGGTCGCGATCTGCCCGAAGATTTAATTCGCGACGGCTTCGCGCGCTGCATTCCGCAATGACGATGTCGTTCGACTCTCAAGACACGGCGACCATCGCGTCGGTGACCGATCGCGTCGTGCCGGTCAACATCGGTAACGATGTGATGGCTGCGCATTTCCTCGGCGAGATCGCGGTGTTCATCGGCAATGAAGAATCCGCTACGCTGGTGACATCCGATGCGACGCAGAGCAAAGTCGATCTGCACAACGGCGCGGTGCTCTGCGTGGCCTCCGATGGCAAGCGCATCGTCACGGGCGGCGATGACGGCAAGGTCGTCGCATTGACCGCCAAAGGCGAGACCGCCACGCTGGCGCGTGACGCCAAGCATCGCTGGATCGACAGCGTTGCGGTGCATCCCGAAGGCGCGATCGCATGGTCGGCCGGCAAGACCGCTTATGTGCAGAGCGCGAAGGGCGACGTGAAGACCTTCGACGCGCCGTCCACCGTCGGCGGTCTGGCATTCGCGCCGAAAGGCCTGCGCGTCGCGATCGCGCATTACAACGGCGTGACCTTGTGGTTTCCCAATATGGCCGCGACACCGGAGCGGCTCGACTGGCAGGGCTCGCATCTCGGCGTGACTTTCAGCCCGGACAACAAATTCCTCGTCACGACGATGCACGAATCCGCGCTGCATGGCTGGCGCCTCGCCGATGCCCGACACATGCGGATGACCGGCTATCCCAGCCGCGTCCGCTCGATGGCATGGACCGCAACCGGCAAGGGTCTGGCGACGTCCGGCGCGGACACTGTCATCATCTGGCCGTTCGCCAGCAAGGATGGCCCGATGGGCAAGGAGCCTGCAATGCTCGCACCCTTGAAGGCGCGCGTATCGGCGGTGGCGTGCCATCCGAAGCAGGATATTCTGGCGGCGGGCTACACCGACGGCACGGTGCTGATGGTGCGCATCAATGACGGCGCGGAGATCCTTGTCCGGCGCAACGGCGGCGCGCAGGTTGCGGCACTGGCGTGGAGCGCCAGCGGCAAACTGTTGGCCTATGCCGCGCAGGATGGCGATGCGGGATTGCTGGCGCTTTAGTATTGCGACTGTCCTAACATGCGAGATGCGGCGTCATGCGATTTCTAGCGACATTTCAGACCGCCGACTTCCTCGACACGCTGGTCAGCCTGACGACCGCGTTCGTGCTCGGCACGCTGATCGGTGCCGAGCGGCAATACCGGCTGCGAACCGCCGGGCTGCGAACCAATGCGCTGGTCGCCGTCGGCGCGGCGGCCTTTGTCGATCTCGCGATGCATCTGGCGGGCGCGGACGGCGCTGTGCGCGTGATCGCTTATGTCGTATCCGGCATCGGCTTTCTCGGCGCGGGCGTCATCATGAAAGAGGGCATGAATGTGCGTGGCCTCAACACAGCTGCGACTTTGTGGGGCTCGGCGGCCGTCGGTGCCTGCGCGGGGGCCGATCTGGTCGCGCAGGCGGTGGCGGCGACGGGCTTCGTGCTTGCCGCCAACACGTTGCTGCGGCCGCTGGTCAACGCAATCAACCGTGCGCCCTTTGATGAAGGCTCATCTGAGGCGACCTATCAGGTCAAACTGCTGGTCGATGCCAGCGCGCTGGCTGATCTTCGCGACGTGTTGGTCGAAGAACTTGAAGCGGCGCAATATCCCGTGGCGGAAGTCGATGTCGTCGATCGCGCCGGCGAAGGCATGGAAATCGTGGCAACCTTGGTCAGCACAGCAGTCCAAGCGAAGGAATTGGATGCGGTGGCGGCGAAG
>JAYUEY010000092.1:0-17653 GCA_043739005.1 Tardiphaga sp. | reverse complement strand
TTTCGTCCTCGCACAACAGGCACATGGTGCTTGCCTCTCAGAATTATTCGACGACTTTCGGCACCAGAAAGAAATGATCTTCGGTCACCGGCGCGTTGGCGACGACCTTGTCGGCGATCTCGCCGTCATTGACCACGTCGGCGCGCTTCTTCATCACCATCGGCATCACCGAGGTCATCGGCTCGACGCCGTCGACATTCACTTCGGACAATTGCTCGACGAAGGCCAGCATGGCGTTGAGTTCGCCCTGCAGATGCGGGACCTCGTCATCAGTGACCGCGATCCGCGCAAGATGCGCGATACGGCGGACGGTTGTGGCATCGACGGACATTATGCGCGGCCTTGGCGGAGTTTGAGGCTGCCCTATAGCAGACCGGGCTTTCCAGACGCAATTGCGGACGTGGTTATCCCGCCAGCCCCCTCATCACCCGCTGCGCATCCGCCGCCAGCTTTCGCGTCAATTCTGCAGCGGGCATGTCCGTGCCCAGGCGAACCGCCTGCCCGGCCCACAGATTGGTGAAATCGACCTTGCCTTGTTCCTCGGCGGCGGCTTTGAGCGGCGCGAGCGCCGTGGCGGCATGCGGGAATGCCGGCGCATCCCGCGAGATCGGCCCGATGTCGCGCATCACGCGATTGGCGACGCCACGCGCGGGTTTGCCGGTCATGACATTCGTGACCACAGTGGAATCATCATCGGCGGCTGCGAGTACGGCTTTCGCAATCTTGCTGCCCGTCGCTTCGGGGCAACGCAGATACGCCGTACCGATCTGCACGCCCGCTGCACCCAATGCAAAAGCCGCCGCGATACCGCGCCCATCCGCGATACCGCCGGCGGCGATGACAGGCACCTTCACCGCATCGACGATCTGCGGCACCAGCGCCATCGTGCCGGGCTGCGTCATGATGTTGTCGGTCAGGAACATGCCGCGATGGCCGCCCGCCTCTGCACCTTGCGCGATGATCGCATCGACTCCGTTTTGTTCAAGCCAGATTGCCTCACGCAGAATCGTCGCCGAGGCGATGACGATGCAGCCGGCGGCTTTCACGCGCGCCAACAGCGACGCCTCCGGCAGGCCGAAATGAAAACTGACGACCGCAGGCTTCAGTTCTTCGAGCACGGCGCACATCGCCGCATCGAACGGCGCGCGATTGGCGGCGGTGACCGGCGCAGTCGGATCCAGCCCGTGCTCTTTATAATATGTGCCGAGACGGTCGCGCCAACGCGCCTCGTCGGCCGGATCAGACGCGACCGGCGTGTGGCAGAAGAAATTGACATTGATCGGTGCAGCAACGCGCTGGCGGATAATCTGGATCTGCTCGCGCATTTTGTCTGCCGAGATCATCGCACATGGCAGCGAACCGAGCGCACCGCCCTCGGCGGCTGCGATGACCAGTTCGGCATCCATCACGCCGGCCATCGGGGCCAGCACAATCGGATGCTCGGTCTTGAACAGATCGATCAGTCTGCGGTCGGGCCACATGGGAAGTCCTTTCAAAACAAAATCCTCTTCATTGCGAGGAGCGACGATCCTCGCCTTCGGGGACCGTCGCGACGAAGCAATCCAGCTTTTCAAAACAAGAAAGAGCTGGATTGCTTCGCTCGACGACAAAACTGGCCCCAGCCAGCTTTGTCGTCGGCTCGCAATGACGGAGCAATTTTGCCAGCCTTGTAAGCCCCATGCTAGACGAACGCCATGCCAGCTCCCATCCTTCCCTTGATCGAAGCCGCCGCGCATTGGCCCGTACGTGGCGCATTGATCGGCCTCGATCTCGGCACCAAGACGATCGGCGTCGCGGTGTCCGATCCCGATCGCCGCCTCGCGACCGGCGTCGAGACCATCGAACACACCAAATTCACGGCCAGTGCCGCGCGGCTGATCGCGCTGGCCAAGGACCGTAATGCCTGCGGCTTCGTGCTCGGCTTGCCGATCAATATGGATGGTTCCGAGGGTCCGCGCGCGCAATCGACCAGAGCGTTTGCGCGCAATTTCGCGCGACTGACAGAACTGCCGATCGGATTCTGGGACGAACGATTGTCGACGTCGGCCGTCGAGCGCGAACTGATCGCCAACGACGTCAGCCGCGCCAAGCGCGCTAAGGTGATCGACGAGCACGCCGCAATCTTTATCCTGCAGGGCGCGCTCGATCGCCTGACGGTTTTGAACCGCACGCGCGAGGTCGCAGCCTTGATGCCTGCGACCAAGGCGACCTGAACATGTTGGTCGTATTCGTAGCGCTAATGCCGGTTTTTCTCCTGATCGTGCTTGGCGTCATTCTCAAACGACGATTGCTGACCGACGATGCAGTATGGGTCGGCATCGAGCGGCTGATTTATTACGTCCTGTTTCCGGCGCTGCTCGTGGACACGTTATCGCGTGCAAAACTGTCATCAGTGCCGATCGCCGGTGTTGGTGGCGCGCTGCTGCTCGCCGTTCTCATCATGTCGGCGCTGTGCATGGCGCTGCGGCCGCTGATGGCGCGACACTGGGGCATCAGCGGACCCGCGTTCACGTCGATCTTTCAAGGCTCGACGCGCTGGCAGACCTTCGTCGCGCTGTCGGTCGCCGGCAATTTGTATGGCGATATCGGCATCACGCTGGCGTCGGTCGCGATGGTCGCGATGATTCCATTGTTGAACATCTTCGCCGTCGCCGTGCTGGCCACCTATGCCTCGCCGCAGAAGCTGAAATGGCCCGCGCTATTATTGACGATCGCGAAGAGCCCGCTGATCTGGGCCTGCATCATCGGATTGCTGCTGAACGTGATGGCCGTGCCGGTCCCGCGCCCGCTGCATGAATTCATGGATGCGTTGGGGCGTTGTTCGCTGGCGATCGGCCTGCTCGTGGTCGGCGCGGGCTTGCAGTTGCAGACGTTGCATCGCATTTCGCCCGCGACGATGCTCACCGTGGTGCTGAAACTCGCGATCATGCCGGTGGTAACGATCGCGCTCGGGTTGGCGTTCGGCCTGTCCGGCACGAGCCTCGCGGTGGTCGCCTGCTGCGCCTCGGTGCCGTCGGCGTCGAACGGCTATATTCTGGCACGCCAGATGGGCGGCGACGCGCCATTGCTGGCGCAGATATTGTCGTTGCAGACGCTGCTGGCGGTGCTGACGATGCCGGTATTTATCGCCTATGCGGCGTAATCCACCCCGGTGGACGAGTCAGAGACTGGCGGGAAGTCCTTGCCCGTCCCGGCAACACGCCCTATAGCTCTCGTTTTAATGGCAACCGTATCGAAATCGACATATGTCTTCGGTCACCGGCATCTGCTGGGCATCGAAGGCCTTTCCGCCGCCGACATCACCGGCCTGCTGGACCTGTCCGAAGAATATGTCGAGTTGAATCGGCAGGTGGACAAGAAGCGCACCTCATTGCGCGGCCGCACCCAGATCAACCTGTTTTTTGAAGCGTCCACGCGGACACAATCGTCCTTCGAGATCGCCGGCAAGCGCCTCGGCGCAGACGTGATGAATATGTCGGTCCAGACCTCGTCCGTGAAGAAGGGCGAGACGCTAATGGATACCGCGGTTACGCTCAACGCCATGCATCCCGATATCATGGTCGTTCGCCACCATGCGTCGGGCGCAGTCGAACTGCTCGCACGCAAAGTGGACGGCTCCGTCATTAATGCCGGCGATGGCGCGCATGAGCATCCGACGCAGGCGCTGCTCGACGCGCTGACGATCCGCCGCAACAAAGGCCGTCTCGAAGGGCTGACGATTGCGATCTGCGGCGACGTGCTGCATTCGCGCGTCGCCCGTTCCAACATTCTGCTGCTCAACACGATGGGCGCGCGCGTCCGCGTGGTCGGGCCATCGACGCTGCTACCGGTCGGCATCGAACGCATGGGCGTCGAGGTCGCGCGCGACATGCGCGAAGGCCTGAACGGCGCTGACATCGTCATGATGCTGCGGCTGCAACGCGAGCGGATGAACGGCTCCTTCGTGCCGTCCTCGCAGGAATACTTCCAGTATTTCGGGCTTGACCAGAAGAAGCTCGCTTACGCCAAGCCCGACGCACTCGTGATGCATCCGGGGCCGATGAATCGCGGCGTCGAAATCGACTCCATCGTGGCCGACGGCGCGCAATCTCTGATCCGCGAACAGGTCGAGATGGGCGTTGCCGTCCGCATGGCCGTGCTCGAAGCTCTCGCGCGCAACCTTCCGAACGCTTGATGTCATGCTGACCGACCGCCGCCCCATTCTGCTTGCCAACGCCCGCCTGATCGACCCTTCGGTCAATCTCGACGGCCCTGGTGACGTGCTGATCGTCGATGGCCACATCCGCGACGCCCGGCGCGGCATCGGCGCGGCCGGCGTGCCCGAGGGCGCGGACATTATCGATTGTGGCGGCAAAGTCGTCGCGCCCGGCCTGATCGACATGCGCGCTTTCGTCGGCGAGCCCGGTGCCAGCCATCGCGAGACGTTTGCGTCCGCGAGCCGGGCGGCGGCGGCCGGCGGCATCACCACGATCATTTGCCAACCGGAGACCTCACCGGTCATCGACAATTCCGCGACGGTGGATTTCATCCTGCGCCGCGCCCGCGACACCGCGATCGTCAACATCCATCCAATGGCGGCGCTGACCAAAGGCATGCGCGGCGAGGAAATGACCGAGATCGGGCTGTTGAAAGCGGCCGGTGCGGTCGCTTTCACGGACGGCGCAAAAAGCGTGATGAACGCGCAACTGATGCGCCGCGCTTTAACTTACGCGCGCGATTTCGGTGCGCTGATCGTGCATCACACCGAAGACCCGGATCTGGTCGGCGAAGGTGTCATGAACGAAGGCGAATTCGCCGCCCGTCTGGGTTTGTTCGGCATTCCCAATGCCGCCGAGGCGATGGTTCTGGAGCGCGACATACGCCTCGTGGCACTGACCGGCGGGCGCTATCACGCGGCGTCACTGACCTGCATCGAGTCCCTCGAAGTTCTCCAGCGCGCACGCGACGCGGGGCTCAAGGTCTCGGCCTCCGTCTCGATCAATCATCTGACGCTGAACGAAGGCGATATCGGCCCCTATCGAACATTCCTGAAACTATCGCCACCGCTGCGGACTGAAGACGACCGACGCGCGCTGGTCGAAGCGGTCGCGTCGGGGCTGATCGATGTTGTGATGTCCGACCATAATCCGCAGGACGTCGAGACCAAGCGCTTGCCCTTCGCCGAAGCCGCCGCCGGTGCAATCGGGCTGGAGACCATGCTGCCGGCCGGATTGCGGCTGGTGCATTCCGGCGAGCTGGATTTGCTGAAACTGATCCGCGCGATGTCGACGCGGCCCGCCGAACTGCTCGGCCTGCCGGGCGGATCGCTGCGGCCGGGAGCGGTCGCCGACCTCATCGTCATCGATCTCGACGTGCCATGGATCGTCGATCCGGCCGATCTGAAATCGCAATGCAAGAACACGCCGTTCGACGAGGCGAAATTTTCCGGCCGCGTCGCCCGCACCATCGTCGGCGGACGCACCGTTTACGAGCAGTTGTGAGGATTAGATGATCGGCCTTTATCTCCTTTCGGCATTGCTCGGCTATCTACTCGGCTCGATTCCGTTCGGGCTGATCCTGACGCGCGCGGCGGGTACGCAGGACTTGCGCACAGTCGGCTCCGGCAATATCGGTGCGACCAATGTGCTGCGCACCGGCCGCAAGGGCCTCGCGGCCGCAACGCTACTCGGCGATGCATTGAAGGGCACGGCAGCGGTGATCATCGCGGGTGGGTTTGGCGGGCCTTACGCCGCGATGATTGCAGGCGTCGCCGCGTTTATCGGGCATCTCTTTCCGGTGTGGCTGAAATTCAAGGGTGGCAAGGGCGTCGCGGTCTATATCGGCGTCATGCTCGGCCTGTTCTGGCCGGCAGCTTTGATCTTTTGCGTTGCCTGGCTCGCGACAGCCTTCGCGTCGAAATATTCGTCGCTCTCGGCACTCATCGCCAGCGCGATCACACCGGTTTTTCTCTGGCTGTTCGGCCAGCCAATTCTGGCGATCCTCGCAGCTGTTCTGGCGCTGCTGCTCTGGCTGATGCATCGCGAAAACATCGAACGCTTAATGGCAGGGACCGAAGGCAAGATCGGCGCCCCGGCGGCCGCAAACGGCAATGGCTTCGGTGATTCCAACGTTGGCCATAATGGTGGCCCACCGCTCGGCGACAACGATCGCCGCACGACGAAAAGATAACCCGAATACAGCCCTCGCTTCGTACCGCGTCCAATCCATGTGGGTATTTTTTACATCTTTAGGTTGCCGCTCGATACATCTTGCGCGATGCTCTGGACTGAGGGGGCTCGCATGAACAGCGCATCGCAGGCGACGACGCATCTGACCGACGCCAAACGCATCGATTGGTTGCGGCTGATCCGCAGCGACCGCATCGGCCCGCGCACGTTTCGTTCGCTGATCAATCATTTCGGCAGTGCCGCTGCAGCACTCGACCGGCTGCCCGATCTGGCCATACGCGGCGGAGCGTCCCGCCCCGGCCGCATCTGTTCGCAGGCCGATGCGATCCGGGAGATCGAACTCTCGGCCAAATTAAGCGTCAGCCTGCGCGCGCCCGGCGAGGCAGGCTATCCCTTGCAACTGGCTGCGATCGACGATGCGCCGCCTTTGCTCGGCATCCGCGGATCGGTCGATGCCTTGATGCGACCGATGATCGGCATCGTCGGCTCCCGCAATGCCTCCGGCGCGGGTTTGAAATTCGCCGCCGTGCTGGCCCGCGATCTCGGTGAAGCCGGCTTCGTCGTTGCGTCGGGATTGGCGCGCGGCATCGATCAGGCTGCGCATCATGCGTCGCTGACCACCGGGACACTTGGCGTGCTCGCCGGGGGTCACGACCGCATCTATCCGCCAGAGCATGAGGGTCTGCTCGCCGACATGCTGGCGACGGGCGGCGCGATTTCCGAAATGCCGCTCGGCCACGTGCCACGTGCGCGCGATTTTCCACGCCGCAATCGGCTGATTTCAGGCGTGGCGCTCGGGATCATCGTGGTCGAAGCCGCGCATCGGTCTGGTTCGCTCATTACGGCGCGCATCGCCGCCGAACAGGGCCGCGAGGTCTTTGCCGTGCCTGGATCGCCGCTCGATCCGCGCGCCGCCGGCACCAACGATCTCATCAAACAGGGCGCGACGCTGATCACCGAAGCCGCCGATGTTATCAGCGCGGTGCGCCCGATCATGGGCCGCCCGATCGATCTGCCTGCCGGCGAGCCGGAATTTATCATGCCGCCGGGCGACCCCGATCACAGCGAGCGCGCGCGCATCACCGATTTGCTCGGCCCAAGCCCGTTAGGCCTCGACGACATCATCCGCATGACCGGCATCGCGCCCGGCGTGGTGCGGACGATCTTGCTCGAACTCGAAATCGCCGGGCGGCTGGAGCGTCACGGCAACGGGCTGGTGAGCCTTCTATAAGGCGCTACCCCGCCCGCTTGCGGAATTGCTGCTCGGCTTCCAACTGCGCCATGTCGAGAAGATAGCCGAGCATGCCAAGATCGTGCCGCCGCGCCATTTGGCCGAGTTCGGCAACCGCGCTGGCAATGTAATGCGCGGCCTCATGCGGTCCGCCGTCACCGGGCGTGTCGTGCTGGCTATCGTCCATCGTAATCTAAAAACACCGGTTGGCGATTCCCAGCACAATACAACTATAGATGTATTATATACAACTATTTGGTGCAATTCGGCGTAAGATTTATCGGTCGCTTCCGAGGGCCTGATTTGACTTCAACAAGGTCAATGCCCATGTTCCGGGCGAAACGGCAGCCGCGAGTCCCGCGAGCATGGCCCGCATTTCCCCTGCAAGTATCTGGAAAGACATGAATCTCGTCATTGTCGAGTCTCCGGCCAAAGCCAAGACGATCAACAAATATCTTGGACCCTCTTACGAGGTGCTGGCATCTTTTGGTCATGTCCGCGATCTTCCCGCAAAAAACGGATCGGTCGATCCCGACGCTAATTTCCAGATGATTTGGGAAATCGATCCCAAAGCCGCTTCCCGCCTCAATGACATCGCGCGCGCCCTCAAGGGTGCGGACAAGCTGATCCTCGCAACCGATCCTGATCGCGAAGGCGAAGCGATCTCATGGCATGTGCTGGAGGTGATGAAGGAAAAGCGCGCGCTGAAAGATCAGACGATCGAGCGCGTGGTGTTCAATGCGATCACCAAGCAGGCCGTCACCGAGGCGATGAAAAACCCGCGCCAGATCGATGGCGCGCTGGTCGATGCCTATATGGCGCGCCGCGCGCTGGATTATCTGGTCGGCTTCACGCTATCGCCGGTACTGTGGCGCAAGCTGCCGGGCGCGCGCTCGGCCGGTCGCGTGCAGTCCGTTGCGTTGCGATTGGTCTGTGATCGCGAGATGGAGATCGAGAAGTTTGTCCCGCGCGAATATTGGTCGCTGCTGACGACGCTGCTGACGCCGCGCGGCGATGCTTTTGAGGCGCGTCTCGTCGGTGCGGACGGTAAGAAAATCCAGCGGCTCGATATCGGCACAGGAGCCGAGGCCGAGGACTTTAAGAAGGCCATCGAGGCGGCAGCATTTCAGGTCGCCACCGTCGAAGCAAAACCTGCGCGGCGCAATCCGCAGGCCCCGTTCACCACATCGACGCTGCAGCAGGAAGCCAGCCGCAAACTGGGTTTCGCGCCGGCGCATACGATGCGCGTGGCGCAGCGTCTTTACGAAGGTATCGACATCGGCGGCGAGACCACCGGCCTCATCACCTATATGCGAACCGACGGCGTCCAGATCGATGCCTCTGCGATCACGCAGGTCCGCAAGATCATCGGCGATGATTACGGCAAGGAATACGTGCCGGAGCAGCCGCGCCTGTACCAAGCCAAAGCGAAGAATGCGCAGGAAGCGCATGAAGCGATCCGCCCGACTGATCTGTCGCGCCGTCCCGCCGAATTGCGCGGCCGTTTGGAAAACGATCAGGCGCGTTTGTACGAGTTGATCTACATCCGCACGCTGGCAAGCCAGATGGAATCCGCCGAGCTTGAGCGGACGACCGTCGATATTACCGCGAAGGCTGGCGGCCGCGTGTTGGAATTGCGCGCCACCGGACAAGTCGTCAAGTTCGATGGTTTTCTGGCGCTGTATCAGGAAGGCCGCGACGACGACAGCGACGACGAAGATGGCCGTCGCCTGCCCGCGATGAGCCAGGGCGAAGCGCTGAAGAAACAGAACCTCGCCGTCACCCAGCATTTCACCGAGCCGCCGCCGCGCTTCTCGGAAGCCTCGCTCGTCAAGCGCATGGAAGAACTCGGCATCGGCCGGCCCTCAACCTATGCATCGATTTTGCAGGTGCTGAAGGATCGCGGTTATGTCCGCCTCGACAAAAAGCGTCTGCATGGCGAGGACAAAGGCCGCGTCGTCGTCGCGTTTCTGGAAAATTTCTTCGCACGTTATGTCGAGTATGATTTTACGGCATCTTTAGAAGAGAAGCTTGATCGCGTCTCCAACAACGAGATTTCGTGGCAGGATGTGCTGCGCGATTTCTGGACCGACTTCATCGGCGCGGTCGATGAGATCAAGGATCTGCGCGTTTCCGAAGTGCTCGACGCGCTCGACACGATGCTCGGCCCGCACATCTATGCGCCGCGCGACGATGGCGGCGATCCGCGCCAGTGCCCGTCCTGCGGCACCGGCAAGCTTAATCTGAAAGCCGGCAAGTTCGGCGCGTTCGTCGGCTGTTCGAACTATCCGGAATGTCGCTACACGCGGCCTCTGGCGTCCGATGCCGAAGCCTCGGGCGATCGTATTCTCGGCAAAGACCCGGACACCGATCGCGACGTCGCGGTCAAAGCCGGCCGATTCGGGCCTTACATTCAGCTCGGCGAGCCGAAAGATTATGAGGAAGGCGCCAAACCGAAGCGCGCAGGCATTCCGAAAAATATGGGTCCGGGCGATATCGAATTGGAGCTTGCGCTGCAGTTGCTTTCGCTGCCGCGCGAGGTTGGCAAGCATCCGGAAGATGGCGAGCCGATCAAGGCTGGTTTGGGCCGTTTCGGACCTTACGTGCAGCATGTAAAGACCTATGCCAGCTTGGAGGCGGGCGACGAGGTGTTCAATATCGGCCTCAACCGCGCGGTCGTGCTGATCGCGGAAAAGATCGCCAAGGGTCCGTCGAAGGGCCGCTTCGGCGCGGACCCCGGCAAGGCGCTCGGCGAGCATCCGACGTTTGGCGCAGTCGCCGTGAAAGCGGGGCGTTATGGCGCTTACGTCACGGCGGGCGGCGTCAATGCGACAATCCCGAGCGACAAGACCAAGGACGAAATCACGTTGGCGGAGGCGATCCTGCTGATCGACGAGCGCGCGGCCAAGGGTGGGGCTAAGCCGAAGCGTGGCGCAAAGAAAGCGCCAGCTAAAAAGACAGCAGCCAAATCGAGCGACGACGCCAAGCCCGCGAAGAAAGCGGCGGCGAAGAAGCCTGCTGCGAAAAAAGCGGTCGCTAAGAAAGTCGATGCTGCATCAAGCGCTGCGCGCGCGCCGGTGATGGCCGCCAAGACATCAGCCAAGAAAAAGCCTGCGGCCAAGAAGGCTGCGTCCAAAAAACTTATCAAGAAAAGCGCTGGCTGAATGTGAGCAAGTCCCGCGCGCGCATCTTCCCCGCCCGCGACGCCATCGTCGCATTCATCCGCGCGAATCCGGGCGAAGTCGGCACGCGCGAGATCGCACGCGAATTCGGCCTCAAGAATGAAGACCGCATCGCGCTGAAACAGATTTTGCGCGAATTGAAAGACGACGGCACGATCAAGAAACAAGGCCGCATCGTGCAAGAGCCGAATGCGCTGCCGACCACCGTGATGGCCGATATCACGTCGCGTGACAAAGACGGCGAGCTGCTCGCCTCCCCGCTCGACTGGGACGAGGCCAATGGCGCAAAACCCGTCATCCGCATTCACGTCCCGCGCAAACCCGCGCCCGGTACGGCTGCGGGCATCGGCAACCGCGTGTTGCTCCGTATCGAACAGCATGACGACGGCTATACCGGCCGCGTCATCAAGGTCATCGATCAGGTCAAAGCGCGGATGCTCGGCATCTTCCGCCGATCGCCTGATGGCTCGGGCCGGTTGATCGGCATCGACAAGAAACAGGCGGGGCGTGGCGAGCTCAACATCGCCAAGGCCGACAGCATGGGCGCCGAAGACGGCGACCTCGTCAGCGTCGACATGATCCGCTCGCGCGGTTTCGGACTTGCGTCAGCAAAGGTGAAAGAACGGCTCGGCTCGCTCGCGACCGAAAAAGCCGTCAGCCTGATCGCGATCCACAGCCATGAAATTCCGCAGGCGTTTTCGCCAGGCGCGATTGAAGAGTCCGAAGCCGCCGAACCGGCGACGCTGAAGGGCCGCGAGGACTGGCGCGACGTGCCGCTGGTGACGATCGATCCGCCGGATGCGAAGGACCATGACGACGCCGTCTATGCCGAGCCGGATCCGGACCCAGCCAATCAAGGCGGCTTCATCGTCAGCGTCGCCATCGCGGATGTCGCGTTTTATGTACGGCCGGGATCGGCGCTCGATCGCGACGCGCTGATACGCGGCAATTCGGTCTATTTTCCCGACCGCGTCGTGCCGATGCTGCCGGAGCGCATCTCGAACAATCTGTGTTCGCTGGTGCCTGGCGAGGCGCGCGGCGCGCTCGCCGTTCGGATGGTGATCGGCCCGGACGGCCGCAAGAAGAGTCACTCGTTTCATCGTGTGCTGATGCGCTCGGCCGCGAAGCTGAATTACGCGCAGGCGCAGGCCGCGATCGACGGCCGCCCCGATGACACCACCGGCCCTATTCTCGTGCCGATTTTACAACCGCTCTATACAGCCTATGCGCTGGTAAAGCGGGCGCGCGACGAACGCAATCCGCTCGACCTCGACATTCCCGAGCGAAAAATTCTTCTCAAGACAGACGGCACGGTCGATCGCGTGATCGTCCCCGAGCGGCTCGATGCGCACAAGCTCATCGAAGAGTTCATGATCCTTGCCAACGTTGCTGCCGCTGAAGCGCTGGAAAAGAAAGCACTGCCGCTGATCTATCGCGTGCATGACGAACCGAGCGTCGAGAAGGTGCATAATCTTCAGGAATTTCTGAAGACGCTCGATATTCCTTTCGCCAAGCAGGGCGCTCTGCAGCCCGCGCTGTTCAACCGCGTGCTGTCGCAAGTGAAGGGCAATGACTCAGAGCCGCTGGTGAACGAAGTCGTGCTGCGTTCGCAGGCACAGGCAGAGTATTCTGCCGAAAACTATGGGCACTTCGGCCTCAATCTACGGCGCTACGCGCATTTCACCTCGCCGATCCGCCGCTATGCGGACCTCGTGGTGCATCGTGCGCTGATCCGCGCGCTCGGCCTCGGCGATGGTGCGCTACCCGACACCGAAACGTTCGAGACGCTGAGCGAAGTCGCCGCGCAGATTTCTATCACCGAGCGTCGTGCAATGAAGGCCGAGCGCGAGACCGCCGACCGGTTGATCGCGCATTTCCTCGCCGATCGCATCGGGGCCAGTTTTCAAGGCCGCATCTCCGGCGTGACGCGCGCTGGGCTGTTCGTAGAGCTCGCTGATACCGGCGCGGATGGATTGATCCCGATCCGCACGCTCGGCACCGAATATTTCAACTATGACGAGGCGCGGCATGCGCTGATCGGCCAGCGCAGCGGTGCCATGCACCGGCTGGGGGACGTGGTCGATGTCCGTCTGGTAGAAGCAGCACCGGTCGCAGGCGCGTTGCGGTTTGAACTGTTGTCGGCTGGCAGCGTTGCCTCACGCGGACAACGTCGATCACAGCCGTCGCCGACGAAAGCCGGACCGGGCCGCAGCCGCGCACCGAAAGGCGCGCTTGAGCAAGTGCCGTTCGGTGAAGGCATGACCAAGACGAAACAGCGTAAAGAAGCGCGCAAGGCCAAGGCGAAAGCCGCGAAACCGGGACGCGCCAAGCCGGGCAAGGCGGCGAGACAGGCTGCGAAAGCGGCAAAGGGCGCATCGACGAAAGGCTAGCCATGGACACCGTGAGTCACGAAACGACGACCTGGTCCCGCGAAAACGGAATCCGCGCCAAGCGCGACGTCTGGCAGGCCATGAAGCGCGGGCTAAGATGCCGCTGCCCAAATTGCGGCGAAGGCAAATTGTTCAAGGCCTTCCTGAAGGTCAATGACGAGTGCCCGACCTGCCATCAGGATCTGTCGCATCATCGCGCCGACGATCTGCCGGCCTATCTCGTGATCGTCATCGTCGGCCATATCGTGGTGCCTCTGGCGCTATCGATCGAGACCAATTTCTCGCCGCCGGTTTTGCTTCAACTGGCGATCTATCTGCCGGTCACGCTGTTTGCCTCGCTGGCGCTGTTACAGCCGGTGAAGGGTGCGGTCGTCGGCCTGCAATGGGCTTGCCGCATGCACGGCTTTGACGAAGATGACATTCCAAGCGACACTCCCGTTGAACAAACAACAATCAAAAAAATCGTATCGGGAGCGACATGAGCGACACCGCGCAAAACGCCAAAAACCAGTCTCGCAAAAAACAGGCTGGCCAAAAACCGACCGGTAAAGTCGAAGTCGGCAAGGAAGAAGACCACCACCCGTATTACCGCCCGAAGGATGCCGCGACGCTGATCCTGATCGACCGTTCTGGTCCGGTGCCGAAAGTGCTGGTCGGCAAGCGTAGCGATCGCGTGGTGTTCATGCCTGGAAAATACGTGTTTCCAGGCGGCCGCGTCGATCCCTCGGATGTGCGCATTCCCGTCGCGGCGCCTTTGACCGCCGAACTGCAAGCCAATTTGATGAAAGGCAGCCCGAAGACGCCGCCGGCGCGCGCCCGCGCCTTGGCGACGGCGGCGATCCGCGAGGCCTGCGAAGAGACGGGTCTCTGCCTCGGCAAATCTGCGGGCAGAACAGCTGTCGGCGCAGTGAAGCCGCTGCCCGGCGTCTGGCAGGCGTTTAGCGATGCGGGACTCCTGCCCGATCCCTCAAGTCTGTTTCTTATTGCGCGGGCGATCACACCCCCCGGCCGCGTCCGCCGTTTCGATACGCGCTTCTTCACGGCCGATGCCTCGGCGATCACCCATAAAGTTGAAGGCGTCGTCCATGCCGATGCCGAGTTGGTCGAACTGGTCTGGGTCGAGATCGGCTCGGAGCCGTTGGCCGATGCCCACGCCATGACCAAAAACGTGCTGAGAGAACTCGGCAAGCGCCTCGCGACCGGCCCGTTGCGTCATGATGCCGATGTGCCGTTCTATCATTGGATGGGCGACAGAATGCAGATGGACATGCTGCCAGGGGCGTGAAACACCAGTAATCAGCGCATTTTCGAGGTTTTCCTGCCGAAAACCTTGACTTCTCGTCGCCCATGGCTAGGTTGCGGCCCAAATATAGGGTGGCTGCGGTCGTCCGGTTCCTGATTCCCCGATTTCAGAGGTTTTTACCATGGCCAAAGCGGTCACCATCAAGGTCAAGCTCGTCTCGACCGCCGACACCGGCTTCTATTATGTCGCCAAGAAGAATTCGCGCACGATGACCGACAAGATGGTCAAGAAGAAGTACGACCCCGTTGCGCGCAAGCATGTCGAGTTCAAGGAATCCAAGATCAAGTAAGGGTCTTCGACCCCATGTGTTTTTTGAAAGCGGAGCCCAGTGGGCTCCGTTTTTTGTTTTTGGTGGTCATCGCAACATGCACGGCCGTCATCACCCAGCCAAGTGTGCACTTGCACACGAAGGAACGGGTGAACCAGTACGATGCGGCGCAGTGCGCGACAGGGTTACGCCGCTGCGGAGACCACGCGATTGCGCCCATCATGCTTGGCGCGATACAGCGCCACATCGGCGCGCTTCAGCACATCGGCAATCGGCTCGCCTTTTCGCTCCAGCGTCGATAGGCCGATCGAAATCGTCACGTCGATGCGCTTGGTACCCTTGTGGACAGAGAACGGCTCGCCGGCGATCGAGCGGCGCAGACGTTCCGCAACCATGCTGGCGACATGCAGATCGGTTTCGGGCATGACGATGACAAATTCCTCGCCGCCGTAGCGGCAGGCGAGATCGATGCCGCGAATCGACTTTTTGATCCGCACCGCGAATTCGCGCAGCACATCATCGCCGCCATCATGGCCGTAGGTGTCGTTGATCTTCTTGAAGAAGTCGATGTCGAGCATCATCAGCGCCAGCGGCTTGCCGCGCATCGCCGCCTGCTCCGCCAGCGAGTTGAGATGGCTCTCCATGTAGCGGCGATTATGCAGCCCGGTGAGCGCATCCGTCACCGCCATTTCGATCGAGTTCTGCACATTGTCGCGCAGATGCTCGGCATAGCGGCGCTTGCGGATCTGCGTTCGCGCGCGCGCCAGCAACTCGTTCTTATCCACGGGGCGCAGCAGATAATCGTTCACGCCGATCTCAAGCCCACGCAGCAACCGCGTATTATCAGCCTCATCGGCAATCGCGAGAATTGGCACCGCACGCGTGCGCTCCAGCGAGCGCGCCTGGCTACACAGCCGCAGACCGTCATAGTTTTCAAGGCCCAGCGACACGATCAGCAGATCGTAATTGCCGTCGGCGGCGTGAAACAAAGCCTCGGCCGGATTGGGCTCGACATCGACAGTGTGCTCGGTGGCAAGGACCGGTGCGAGACGCTCATAGGATGAGGGACGATCATCGACCAGCAGCACGCGGCCACCGACGCCAAGATCAGCGATGGCGCGACGCTCCGGCGCATGGACGCCGATTTCCAGCGTCGTGAGCGCGCGCATACGTAGCTCATCGGTCATCATTTTCAACCGCGTCAGCGAGCGCACGCGGGCGATCAGCACGACGTCGGAAACGGGCTTGGTGAGAAAATCATCTGCACCGGCTTCGAGACCGCGCACCCGATCTGAAGGGCTGTCGAGCGCCGTCACCATCACCACCGGAATAAAATGAGTGGCGGGGTTGGCCTTGAGACGACGACAGACTTCGAAGCCGTCGATGTCCGGCATCATCACGTCGAGCAAGATGATATCGCATTCGGCACGCGCGCAGATCTCAAGCGCCTGCAGGCCGTTGCACGCGGTCACGACGTCGAAATATTCAGCCGACAGACGGGCTTCGAGCAATTTCACATTGGCAGGGATATCGTCAACGACGAGGACACGCGCGGACATGTAAAACTCCTCAGCCGATAAAACGTCGAACCGTTTCAATAAATTTGCCGACCGAGATCGGCTTGGACAAATAAGCCTCGCATCCGCCCTCGCGGATGCGTTCCTCGTCGCCCTTCATCGCAAAGGCCGTGACGGCAACGACGGGAATCGACTTCAACTCCGGATCGTCCTTGATCCAGCGTGTCACTTCGAGGCCGGACACTTGCGGCAATTGAATATCCATCAGGATCAGATCGGGGCGATTCTTGCGCACGAGTTCGAGCGCCTCGAAACCATTGCTGGTGCCGGATGTCTGATAACCATGCGCTTCCAAAAGATCGCGAAAGAGCTTCATGTTCAGCTCGTTGTCTTCGACGATCAGGACGGACTTCGCCACCCCGCCCTCCTGTTCATTGGACACACACACCGAATTCCATCGGCACCCCAAGGCACCGACGGTTCGCTGGCACCGAAGATGATGATTAGGGCCAAATTCGCTTCAATCCGTTAAGACGACGCGCCCGAAACGCCCGACCGACGCGCTTGCTTGATAAGGCTTCGGGGACTCGGGCATGATGGTTAAAAATTAGAGCCGATAAGTCAGCGAAAGGCAAACGACAGGCATGGCCAAAGCGCAACATACCCCCCGCGAAGTTGCTGAAATCGTAGCCGTTCAGGCGCTGGGCTTTATCGCCGGCGAGCCCGAGCGGCTGGGCGCGTTCCTGTCCGAAAGCGGCATCGGCCCCGAGACGCTGCGCGCCGCCGCGGGCGATCCGCAATTCCTCGGCAGCGTGCTCGATTTCATCCTGCGTGATGACGCGACCGTGACCGCGTTCTCCAAATCATCCGAGTTGCATCCGACGACAATCGCGGCGGCGCGGCAAGCGCTTCAAGATACTGCATTGGGCGATCCGCATTGGGAGCACGACGTGCCGTGAGCACGCCTGCGCTAGAGGTGGCCGCGCCGCGCTGTTTCTGCCGCGACTGTCTGGCTGATCAGGATTTTGCCGCGCGACGTTGTTCGGGCTGCGGCTCCCCCCGCCTCGTCCGCCACGAGGCGCTGTCCTCGCTGACGCTTGCGCATGTCGATTGCGATGCGTTTTACGCAACCGTCGAGAAGCGCGACAATCCTGACCTTGTCGATCAGCCCGTCATCATCGGCGGCGGCAAGCGCGGCGTCGTCTCGGCCGCCTGCTATATTGCTCGGACATTCGGCGTGCGCTCGGCAATGCCGATGTTCAAGGCGCTAGCCCTTTGCCCCGACGCCGTTGTGGTGCGGCCGGACATGGCGAAATATGTCCGCGTCGGCCGCGAGGTCCGCCGCGCGATGCAAACGCTGACGCCTCTGGTCGAACCGCTGTCGATCGACGAGGCATTTCTCGATCTCGCCGGAACGCAGCGACTGCATGGCATGATCCCGGCCAAGGTGCTGGCGCGCTTCGCGGCGCAGGTCGAGCGCGACGTCGGCATCACGGTGTCCGTGGGCCTGTCCTGCAACAAGTTTCTCGCCAAGATCGCGTCGGATCTGGACAAGCCGCGCGGTTTTGCGACGTTGAGCCAGGACGACGCGGTGG
>JAYUEY010000091.1:0-41134 GCA_043739005.1 Tardiphaga sp. | reverse complement strand
CGCCGTCGGGCTTGATCCGCCACAACACGGTGAAGTCGACATCGACGATGTTCTCGTCGCCGGTCAGCATCAGACTTTCCTCCGGGACGTCGCGCATGCTGCGCCCACGTCGTGCCGGATCGTCGATCAGCGTCATGCCGATGCTGAGCGTCGAGACGCGCAGCGCCTTCGGCAACAGCACGGTCTCGATCGGATAGGGTAGATGATAGTTCAAGCCGGGCTGCGCATCGCGGACATATTTGCCGAAACGCAGCACGACGCCGAGTTCTTCGGACTGCACCCGGAAGAAGCCGGACAGGCCCCACACCGCGAGTGCGCCGACCAGCACGATGGCAATGCCGATGCCGCTGAACGAACCGCCGGGAAGCATGCCTTGCAGACGATCCTGACCACGGCGCAAAAGGTCTTCAAGATCGGGCGGGCGCGGTCCGGGGGTTTGCGGGCCATTGCCCCACGGACCTTTCGGACCCGAGCCCCACGGCCCACCGCCTTGATTCTTCCACGGCATTCATCATTCTCCTGGGTGCCGGAACGGGATTCCGGCCTCGTCTTCTCTGAACGGCCTTATAGGGGAGGCTTACAGACCGCACAACGCAGCGTGTGCACGGCAGGAGCTATGATCTCTCACTGTTTTGTCAACGAAATCATTGCTGCATGGGGTTAATCGGTCGTCACCCGGCGATATGTCACATAGGAGAAATCGACGTTATCGACATCGCTCGCGCCGTGCCGCTCGCGATCGACCTCCTGCCATTGTGCCGGATCCGGCATTTCGAAATGCGCATCCCCATCCGGCGTGGCGTGAACCAGCGTGAGGTCGATGCGGTCGGCGATGGCCATCGACTGGGCGTAGATCTCGGCCCCGCCGATGATCGCGATCTCGGTGGCGAAACGCCGCAGCGCATCGCCCCGTGCGACGTCCAGAGCATCCTTCAGCGAGGTCGTGACGACCGCGCCGGCCGCTTGGAAATGTGCGTCTCGGGTGATGACGATATTGGTGCGGCCCGGCAGCGGGCGGCCGAGCGACAGGAAGGTCTTGCGGCCCATCACGATCGGTTTGCCCATCGTGATCGCCTTGAGACGCTGCTGGTCGGTCTTGAGCCGCCACGGAATCGTATTGCCCTGCCCGATGACGCCATTCTCGGCGACCGCGACGATGAGGGTGATTTCCGTCACGCGGCTAAGCGATAAATCAGCGCATCATCGATCAGGATGCCATTGATGACATTCCGGCTAAATCGGACGTTCGATATTCCGGTGACATTCACCATACTTCCCATCGCCGCAAGAAGCTTATCCTTCGGCGGGACGAGCTTGATCCGCGACAGATCGATACGAGCCCGCAAATCGCCCTGTGCATCCATGATACGTGCGACTTCATGCAATGCGCCTAGAAGGTCCTTCTCGGCCTTCGGAGTTCGGACGAACAAACGCCATTCTTCGACGTCGGAAAAGTAAATCCAGGCCGCTCCTGTTACAGGGAACGAGGCTTTATCAAGCATCTCGACGAGTTCAAGACCCATTTTCTCATCGGCATCTACCAAGACTGGCGTAGCCATCGCATCACTCCGTCGTCTGAATTCTCCACAGCATCCTGCATTGCTGTCGCTGTGACCGCATCAACGAGATCGTATCTGGCTTCCACCGACCATTCTGTCACAATAGCCCAACGACTGTCGAATTCTGCCTTCTTTCGTTCCACTTTCAAAGGCTCTGCCAAGCCGGCGAGACCGACAAGTCTCATATAGTTGTGGTCGAGAAAGCCCTTCAACACACTGGGGTCGGGCACGGTCTCGGCGACCATCAATCGTGCGATGCATGCCTTCAATCCAAACTCGATCCCGTAACCGTATAAGTAGTACGCACTTGAATAACGATTGTTCTCAAACAAAAGACGAGCATCTCAAATTTTCGATTCTGCGATATTTTGCAATGTCGTTCGGGAAAGCTGCGCCATCTCACACCGCCACCTCGGCCTTGATGTGCGGATGCGGATCGTAATTGCTGAGCGTGAAGTCCTCAAATTTGAACGCGAAGATGTCTGTCACGTCCGGATTGATCGTCATGGTCGGCAGCGGCCGCGTCGGGCGCGTCAGTTGCAGCCGCGCCTGCTCCAGATGGTTGGAATACAGATGCGCATCGCCGAGCGTATGGACGAAATCGCCGGGCTTCAGCCCCGTCACCTGCGCCACCATCATCGTCAGCAGCGCATAGGACGCGATGTTGAACGGCACGCCGAGAAACACGTCGGCCGAGCGCTGATAGAGCTGGCAGGAGAGTTTGCCGTTGGCGACATAGAACTGGAACAGGCAATGGCACGGCGGCAGCGCCATCTTGTCGACCTCGGCCGGATTCCACGCCGTCACGATCAGCCGGCGCGAGTCCGGATTGTTGCGGATCATCTCGACTACATTGGCGATCTGGTCGATCGCACGGCCGTCCGGCGCCGGCCATGAACGCCACTGCGCCCCGTAAACAGGACCGAGATCACCATTGGCGTCGGCCCATTCGTCCCAGATCGATACGCCATGGTCCTTCAGATATTTGATGTTGGTATCGCCGGCGAGAAACCACAGCAATTCGTGGATGATCGCCTTCAACGGCAGCTTCTTCGTCGTCAGCATCGGAAAGCCCGAGGCGAGGTTGAAGCGCGTCTGATGGCCGAACACCGACAGCGTGCCGGTGCCCGTGCGGTCGTGCTTTTGGGCACCATCGGCGAGAATGCGCTCAAGCAAGTCGTGATACTGGTTCATGGGCGTGAGTCCGGATTAGGGACCGACGTTCTAGCGCGGTGCGGTCGCATCCGACAGCGCCACCGCCGCCGATGCACAGGGAATCTGGGCCGACACACCGCAGAGAACAAGGGCGGAAACCACGGTTCCCGCCCTTGCCAAGAACCTGAAGCTCAGTTCGTCGGCTTCAGCACCGACTTCCAGCGCGCGACGTCGCTTTTGACCAAGGTCGCGAGCGCTTGCGGCGTGCGGCCCTCGGCCTTCGGAATATCGCTACCGAGATCGATCAGGCGCTTGCGGACGATCTCGTCGTCGAGCGCCTTCGACGCTGCGGCGTTGAGTTTGGCGAGAACAGCCGCAGGCGTGCCCTTGGGCGCGAAGATCGCATTCCAGGCCGACACCTGATAGGTCGGCAGGCCGGCTTCGGTCGTGGTCGGCAGGTCCGGCAGTGATGCATTACGCTCCGGCGTGGCGATGCCATAGGACTTGATCGTGCCGCCATTGATCTGCGGCACGGCGTTGACGATCTGGTCGCACATGTAATCCACCTGACCGCCGACCAGCGCATTCATCGCGGGCCCGGTTCCGTTGAACGGCACGCCGGTCGGCCTGATGCCGATCACGGAATTCAGCAATTCGCAGGTGACATGCGACACCGCGCCGATGCCGGCATGGGCTTGATTGACCTTGGCTTCGTTGGCCTTGAGGTAGGTCACGAACTCTTTCAGATCCTTCGGCTCGAAATCCTTGCGGGCCAGAATCAAAATCGGCGTTCCGGCGGCCAGCATGACTGGCTCGAAATCGGTTTCCGGATTGTAAGCGAGCTTCGGATATAGCGCGACGGACGCCGCATGGGTGCCCATATGGCCCATGATCAGCGTGTAGCCGTCGGGTGAAGCCTTGGAAGCGCGCGTCGCTGCCGTGGTGCCGCCGGCGCCGACGACGTTCTCGATGATGATCTGCTGGCCCAATGTCTTCGACATATCGGAGGCGACGATGCGCGCGATCACGTCAGTCGGACCACCGGCGGCGAAGGGAATAATCATCGTGATATTGCGGGTGGGATAATCCTGCGCAATGGCAGGCGCTGCGGCGAGACCGAGCGTGGCGGCAATTGCAAAGCCGCCGGCCGCAGTGATGCGGGCAAATGTCGTCATGTCGTTTCCTCTGGATGTCTTTAACGGTTCGGCGCACAGCCGAAGACGGCGTGCGACTACACTACTATGCGCACCGGCGATCCATTCGACTTGTGCACGCGGCGGTTCGCCGCATGCACAGATCGCGAGGCTTTAACTCTCCGATTCGACAAAGACCTCGTCGCGCTTTTTGCGCAGCGACGGCAGGATCGCCAGCACCAGCAGGAAGGCTGAGATTGCCATCAGGCTCGCCGACAGCGGCCGGGTGAAGAACACCGTGCCGTCGCCACGCGAGATCAGCAATGCGCGGCGCAGGTTTTCTTCCATTAGCGGGCCAAGCACCATGCCGAGCAGCAAAGGTGCCGGCTCGAAGTCATGCTTGATGAGCCAGTAACCGACCAGACCGAAGACGCCCGCCAGCACGACATCCACCGGCGCATTGTTCACCGAATAGATGCCGATGCAGCAGAAGATCACGATCGACGGGAACATCAGCCGGTAGGGCACGCGTAACAGGCGGACCCAGATACCGACCAGCGGCAGGTTGATGATGAGCAGCATCAGATTGCCGATCCACATCGAGGCGATCATGCCCCAGACCAGTTCGGGCTGTTTCTGCATCACTTGGGGGCCGGGCACGATGCCGTGAATGGTCATCGCGCCGACCATCAGCGCCATCACGGCGTTCGGCGGAATGCCCAGCGTCAGCAGCGGAATGAACGAGGTCTGTGCCGCCGCGTTGTTGGCGCTTTCCGGAGCCGCGACGCCTTCGATCGCGCCGCGTCCGAAACGCTCTGGATGTTTCGAGAGCTTCTTCTCAAGCGTATAGGCTGCGAAGGACGCGATCACCGCGCCACCGCCCGGCAGAATGCCGAGAATCGAGCCGAGGATGGTGCCGCGAATAATCGCCGGCGCGGAGTCTTTCATGTCCTTCCGCGTCGGCATCAGGCCTGTGACCTTTTGCTGCACCAGTTCGCGATCGCCCTCGCCGCCCGCATCGAGGTTACGGATGATTTCGGCGAAGCCAAAAAGACCCATCGCGACGGTGGCGAAGCCGAGACCATCCGCGAGTTCGGGAACGTTGAACGACATGCGCGCTGCGCCGGTCTCGATGTCGGAGCCGACCATCGACAACAAGAGGCCGAACACGATCATCGCGATCGCCTTCAGCACCGACCCCTTGGCAAGCACCACGGCGAAGATCAGGCCGAGCACCATCAGCGAAAAATACTCGGCGGGACCGAAGGCCAATGCGAGCTTGGTCAGCGGCGCACCGAGCACGGCGATCAGTACGGTCGACACGCAGCCGGCGAAGAACGAACCGATCGCAGCAATTGCCAGCGCAGGGCCGGCGCGACCCTGCTTGGCCATTTGGAAACCGTCGAGCGCGGTCACGACGGAGCTGGCTTCACCGGGAATGTTGACAAGAATCGAGGTGGTCGAACCACCATATTGCGCGCCGTAGTAAATGCCGGCGAGCATGATGAGCGCGCCGACCGGCGGCAGGCCGAATGTGATCGGCAGCAGCATCGCCACCGTCGCGATGGTGCCGATGCCCGGCAGCACGCCGACCAGCGTGCCGACCAGCGCACCGATCAGGCACAGCAGGATGTTGACCGGAATCGGGATCGACATTCCACCGAGAAAAGACGGAGTCCACTGAATGAACTGGAAGACGACGCCGAAGCCGAGGCCAAGATTTGAAAACAGATCACCCATTGTAAATCACCTTGGCGCTCTCAGCGGATCATAAAGGTTGGCAGCATTTGCAACGGCAGACCGAGCGCATAGGGAAACAGCAAGGCGCAAAACGCCGTCAGACAGACGCCGACGATAAAGGTTTCGAGCCATTGCGTTTCATGCGAGCCGATGGCGGCCACCATGAAGCTCACCATTGCCGAGAAAATCATCCCCATCGGACGGATCGAGACGGCAAAGCACAAAATGGCCAGCATCACGAACATCGGCCCGCGCCAGGCATAGACTTGCAGTTGCGGGCCTTCGGTGAACACGCCGATGGCGGCAATCGCCGCGCCCAGCGCCAGAAGCATGTAGCCGAACATGCGCGGCGCGGTGCCGGCACCGAAGGAGAAGCCCTGCATGCCCTGCAGATCGCTCGACGCCCACAGCGCGAACAATGCGATGACGACCAGCGCGAGGCCGCCGAAGAAATCCTGCGGGCCGCGAATCCACGCAGGCAATATCGATTGGTGTGGCACGCTCTTTTGCGTGTCGGTCATTTCGCGTCCCCCGTCATGGGCTTATGCCCATCGCGTTGTTGATTGTGATTTAAGATATCTGGTGTCCTGCCTAGCGATTTTTCTCAGACAACGCCAGCAAAACCCAGACACGCGCCCGCCACCATCAGCCACAGCGGATTTAGCCGCGTCGCAAAGGCAAGCATCGCTACACCGCCTGTTATGACGGCTGCAACCCACGACGTGTCCGCGGCCTGCGCAAGGATCCACCCGCTCGCCGCCATCAACCCAATCGAGACGGGAACCAGCGCCGCCTGCACCAATGCCGGCCAACGCGCATGGCTCGATCGCGTGAACAGTCGCCCGACAATGTAAGCGAGTACGGCACTCGGACCACACATCGCGGTCGTCGCGATCGCAGCCCCGAAGATGCCGGCAACGTGATAGCCGATCAGCGTCACGATCAACACGTTCGGCCCCGGCGACAATTGCGAGATCGCAAAGACGTCGGAAAATTGCTGGTCGGTCATCCAATGCTGCACATCGACCACGATGCGGTGGATTTCCGGAATCGCCGAGTTTGCCCCACCGACGGCGAACAGCGACATCAGACCGAAGGTCCAGGCCAGCGTCCAAAGCGGATTGGGACCGGCGTCTGTCATGGCGTCATCTTGCGGCGCACAAAATAGGTGACGATCAGCGACAACGGGATGGCGACCAGCAACACTGCGGGTAACGGCAGACGCGCCAGACCGATCGCGATGAATACGGCCACGAGAATGGCCAGCGCGATGATGTCGCGCCTGACCAATAGCGGCATGATCATGCGCAAGATCACCGCAAACAGCAGTCCGACCGCCGCGCAGGACACCCCGGCGAGTGTGCGGCGCAAGGCCGCGACATCGCCGTACTGGGCATAAAGTGCTGCGAGCGCCGTCACGATCAGCACCGGCGGTCCGAGAAGGCCCGTAAAGGCGGCGATGCTGCCGGGAATGCCGCGAAACCGCGCCCCGAACACAACCGAAAGGTTGACGATGTTGGGGCCGGGCAGAAAATGACACAGCGCGAACGTCTCGTTGAATTCCTCCGGCGTCATCCAGCCGTGCTGATCGACGATCGCCCGCCGTGCCCAGACGAGGACGCCACCAAACCCCGCCAGCGACATCTTGGCGAAGGCCACAAATAATTCCAGCAAGCCCGGTGGCTCTGAGGCCGGGAGCGGCTGGAACGGGGTGGGTGACGCTGTCTCCATGACAAAGCCCTAGATGTCTGTAACGATTCAGCCAAGCGACGTTGCGCGCAACTGATCAAGCGGCTTGGCCAGCGATTTTGCGGCCGACCGGCCATGACTTGCGCAAGTCGCCACCCTTTTTTCAGAGCCATGTTTCGGCCGAGCAGATCTTGGGTAATATCGACCGAGATGCGCAACCTGCGACAGCAGGGCTGACCGCCGCGCCCAACCACGCTAGGATGGGGTTGCGAGTCGGCAACGATGTCGCCACTCAGTTGTTGACCGCATACACAGATGACATAGACGAAAAACGAGATTGAAGATCATGGCGACCGATCACATCCGATATGACGTTCTGGCCCGCGACGCTTTACGCGGCGTCTTGCGCCGCGTTCTGACCGACGCAGCCGCCAACGGCCTGCCCGGCGACCATCATTTTTTCATCACCTTCATCTCGACCGCCGACGGCGTGAAGCTGTCGCCGCGCCTGATGGCCCAGTATCCGCAGGAAATGACTGTCATTCTCCAACACCAGTTCTGGGATCTGGTCGTGACCGAGGACCGCTTCGAAGTCGGGCTGTCGTTCGGCGGCGTGCCGGAGCGGCTGGTCGTGCCGTTTTCGTCCATCAAGAGCTTCTTCGACCCGTCGGTTCAGTTCGGGCTGCAATTCGAACCCGCTGAGGCTGTGGCCGACGCCGAAGGCACGTCAAAACTGCCGACCTTGCCTGCCCCGGCGACGCTCACCATTCCGGCCGCGCCGCCCGAAGCCATCGAGCCTGTGGCCGACGATCGCGAGTCAAAGCCGAGCGAAGGTGCGGAAGTCGTGCGTTTAGACCGTTTCCGGAAAAAATAACCGACGTTTCGTCTATGGTCGTTGTGCGCACGCCGGTGCGCGGCCGGCGCTTGCCAATCGCAGCGCGGCATCCGACCAGATCAACGGACGTATTTCATGGCCCCTCCGCGCAAGACACCTGTTTCCAAAAAGTCGGTTTCCAACAAGACCACTGAAACCCGGACCGAAAGCGACAGTTTCGGGCCGATCGAGGTCGCCTCGGACCGCTATTGGGGGGCGCAGACCGAACGCTCGCGACAAAACTTCAAGATCGGCACCGATCGCATGCCGCTGCCGCTGGTGCACGCGCTCGGCATCGTCAAACTCGCCGCAGTCGAGACCAATCGCGAACTCGGACTGATCGACGACCAGCGCGCCGACGCGATTGCGCAGGCCGCGCGCGCCGTCATCGATGGCGAGATGGACGATCACTTTCCGCTCGTCGTATTCCAGACCGGCTCCGGCACGCAGACCAACATGAACCTCAACGAGGTCATCGCCAATCGCGCCAATGAACTCCTCGGCGGCAAGCGTGGCGATAAATCGCCGGTTCATCCGAACGACCACGTCAATATGAGCCAGTCGTCGAACGACTCCTTTCCGACCGCGATGCATATCGCTGCGGCGCAGGGCATCGCGCATGACCTCGTGCCCGCGCTCAACAAGCTGCACGACGCCCTGCGCGCCAAGGAAAAAGCTTTCGCGCATATCGTCAAGATCGGTCGCACCCATACGCAGGATGCGACGCCGCTGACGCTCGGTCAGGAATTTTCCGGCTACGCCGCGCAGGTCGAAAGCGGCATCGCGCGTCTCACGGTCGCGGCGATGGATCTGTTGTCGCTGGCGCAAGGCGGTACGGCGGTGGGCACCGGGCTGAACTCCAAACCGCGCTTTGCGAAGCTGTTCGCCAAGCAGGTCTCGCAGATCACGAAATTACCCTTCGTCACCGCACCGAACAAGTTCGAGGCGCTGGCATCAAACGACGCCTATGTCTTCGTGCACGGCGCGATCAATTCAATCGCCACCGGACTGTTCAAGATCGCCAACGACATCCGGCTACTGGGCTCCGGTCCGCGCTCCGGATTGGGCGAGTTGATTCTGCCGGAGAACGAACCGGGGTCGTCGATCATGCCGGGTAAGGTCAACCCGACCCAGTGCGAGGCGATGACGATGGTGTGCTGTCAGGTGTTCGGCAACCAGACCACGCTGACCGTCGCCGGTAGCCAAGGGCATTTCGAATTGAATGTGTACAAACCCGTTATGGCGCACGGCATGCTGCAATCCATACGACTGATATCGGATAGCGCGCATTCGTTCACCGACCACTGCGTGACGGGAATCAAGGCAGACGAAAGCAAAATCAATGAGTTGATGCAGCGATCACTGATGCTGGTGACGGCATTGGCACCGACCATCGGTTATGACAACGCCGCCAAAGTTGCCAAGACGGCTCATGCCAACGGGACCACATTGAAAGAGGAAGCTGTCGCGCTCGGCTTTGTGACGGCAGCGGAGTTCGACCGTCTTGTGCAGCCGCAAAAAATGACGCGGCCGGGCTGAGCCAAATGCTTAACACGCGATGAAAGCGATCCGCGAAAGCGGAGGTAATAAAGCACGGTGTCAGAGGTTGGAACTTACCATTATAACGTTGGAACTTGGAAAATTGCTGACCCCTTAGACGAATTGGACTGCTCTATTCGGGTGCCGGATTGTAACGGCGTTTTCCTGACGACGCTGTCAGGACAGATCGCTGTCGGCGATATGAGTGATTGGAGTGAGCGGGCATGGGTGACGTGGTCAACCTGAAGCGATTCAGGAAACGCACGGAGCAGGATCAGGCAGCGAAACAGGCCGAGGTCAATCGCGCGCGATTTGGACGCACAAAAATCGAGCGTGCGCAGGAGAAAGAACAAGCCAGTCGCGCAAGCGCAATTCTGGAGCAGCATCGCCTTGATCCGGAGGACTCACGATGAAGTCTCCCGTCGTGAAGCGCTCCATCGTGGTCGCCGGGCACAAGACAAGCGTCAGCCTCGAAGAAGCATTCTGGAGCGGCATGAAGGAGATTTCCAGTCGCCGCAATATGACGTTGTCCGAACTCGTCGGCGAGATCGACACCAATCGCCAGCAGGGCAATCTCTCATCGGCAATCCGGCTGTTCGTGCTGGATTATTTCCGGTCGCGCACCGTCGTTACCGACGCGCCGCATGCCAAGGGCGACATCATCATCAACGGCTGAATAGTTTTTAAATCGGGTGACGGCTCGTGTTTCTGGGCGCAACGCGCTAGGGCTGAGGCGTTAAAATCAAAGGACCACGCGGACGCGGCGGCGGCGGACGCTGCGTTGAGCCTGGCGCTGGCCGCACGTCGATCGCCGGTGGCAAAGGTGCGACCTGCGCATTCGGGCTTGGCGCCGACGGCCTCGGCTTCGTGATGCGTGACCTTGCTGGAGGACGTATCGGGATCGGTGTTTCAGCCGGTGGCTGTTGGACGACAGGCGCGACAGCCGGTGCCTGCGCGGCCGGCGGACTTGCAGCCGGTCGCGGCGCAGGTGCTGGTGGCGGTGCTGGAAGTGCTGGTGGCGCGGGCGTCGTCTGGCGCTCCAGTTGGTCGAGCCGCTTCGTTTCGCGATCGATCGCGCGCACGGCGAGCCAAGTTGAGAACGACGAGACATCGATGGTCTTATTCAACGCATCCGGTGGTCCCACCGCGAAAAAACGGATTTCGGGATTGCTGCTGCCGTTCCCGGCCGTCGTCGAACTGAAGGTCGTGCGAATGTCGACCTGATCCGCCGCGATATCATAACCACCCGAAACGATCGCGCGCGCGCCGTCACCTTCCAGCGTCGTCGCACCAATGCGCAGATTGCCGTCCTTGATCGCGACGCTGATTTGAGCTGCCGGCACGTTCAGCGGACCCGCCTTCAGCGCAGTCTGCATGATCTGCATCAGGCGCGCATCGTCGGTGACGCGGCCGTCGTCACTCGCACGCAAGACGACATCGAACGCGCGCGGATCGAGGCTCGGCAGTTTCGCATTCGCTAAAGTTAGGATGCCATCGCCCGACAATGCGCCCGCGAGCGCTTCGGCGCTGCGGCCTTGGCTCGTCAGCGTCATCTTCAAGGCCGCCCGTCCCGGCATCGCCTGCGTCCTGTAACGCAGGGCCGCGCCATCGACATTGGACATGTCCATGCGCGCATTGATCGTCAGTCCCGAGAGCCCCGGCCGCAGATCGATGTCAGCGACGACCTCGCCGCCGCCGATACTGCCCTTGAGCGCTTCGAAGACGAGCGACTGCCCGTCGCTTTTCACAACACCGCTGAACGGGCGCAATTCGTTGCCGCCCGGCAGACCACCGCGCAAAGCCTGAAACGACACGCGGCCGCGCAGGCTCTGCACAAGGCCACGGCTGAGTGGCTCGGACGGATTGGCGTCGGCGCTGCCGATCGCAAGATTGAACAAAGGCGCGAGTTCGAGCGTGTCGATACCCAGTTCGCCATCGATGGATTTCGGCTCGAACGCCATGACGGCAAGTTTTCCGCGCAGCCGGGCGCCGGCAATGGTGCCGTCGATCCCGTCAAACGCTACGCGATCGCCGGCAACCGACACCCGCGATGTCAGCGTCGTCACCAGCGCGCGCGGATCGCCGGGCTTCAACGCGAGTAGCGGTGCGACATTGGCGCGGCGGACGGTGACGTTGAGCGCAGCCTTACGAGGTTCGGCGAAAGGCTCGGCAGTGCCCTGAATATCGGCGTCGACAGCGGTCCCCGTGAGCTTTGCATTGACGCGCAACGGCGCGGCCGATGCGCCGGTCAGCGTCGCATCAAGCTGCGCAGCGCTGTTGTCCCCGCTGACGATCGCATCGAGACCCAACAACGACATCAGATTGCGCCCTTGCGGCGACGACAGTTTCGTCGTGACGGCAAAATCGCTCATGCGCAATGCATCGACGTTAAATAAACGAACCGCATCGAGCCGTGGCGTCGCATTGATGCTCGCGCTGCCGGCCAGTTGCGGACCCTCCAGCATCAGCGTCGTCGTCAAATTGGCGCGATCGGGCTGCGTGGCATTTTTCGCGATGTCGAATGCGAGCTTCAGACGGACCACTCCCGGTGCCGCCGGCAGCAATGCAAGGCGCGCCGCAACGACGGGCGACAAGGGTGCGACCAGTGCGCCCACTTGCGTCATCGATGCCGCTGCCGCGCTCAACGCGAATTTGCCGGTGGCGGCGAGGCGATCAAAAGCGCCGCTGCCATCCAGCATCACGCCGGTGGCCTCGCCGACACGCAGGCGATCTAGCGCAATCGTCTGTGGACTGTAGCGAAGATCGACTGCAAACGGCCGCATCTCCTGCCCGGCCGACATCGCGCGGCCGATGTCGAGCGCCAGATGTGCTTCATCGGGCCAGACCGCGTCGGGGCCGGCGAGAGACCGCGCCAAAGCCGCGACTGAATCCAGATCGAGGCGATCGGCCTTGAGACGGATTTCGGCGCGCGATGGCGCGTTGTCCGGAAACAGCATCGCGAGTCGGCCATCCACCGCGCTGCCGTCGATCTCGCCGCGCATCGCATCGAGTGTGACATGATCAGGGGCAACGTCGAGTTGACCGCTCAGCCGCAGCGGCTTTTGCACGCGCATCGGACCTTCCGCCCGACCTTGCAGCCACGATGCAAAGGCATCCGGCTCGGCGGAGTCCAGAGTGAGCGCACCTTTGAAACCCGCTGCGGCGGCCGGTTGCGACGCCACGCCGGTCAGCGTGACGCGGCTGGCACCGGGCGCGCGCGCTTCAAGGCGATCGATCCGCCATGTTGATCCCTCGCCGCGAAAGTCAGCGACCACATTTTGCACCGGCTTGCCGGCGAGGATGATCTGATCGGCGGCGAAAGATACCACCACCGGCATCGGCAATGCAGGACCGCTGGCCAATGCATCGCGCAGTGACTGCAATGACTGGCCGGGCGTGGTATCGGGTTCGAGCAGGCGATCGGCATCGATATTCTTCGCGGTCAGTGTCACCTGCGCCTGCGGCGTCGCGCCAAGCCGGACGGCGGCGGTGCCGGCGAGCTTGAGCGATGTGTCGTCCGCGCCATAGGACGCGTCGATCTGATCGAGGGTCGCAGTCGCCGGATCGGCCTTGAGCCTCGCGGTCATGCGCCACGGCGCGGGAGGATCGGTGACATAGCGCGGCGATAGCGGCCGCGCCACGACCAGCGCGCCATCAAAACGTGGCGCACGATTGTCGAACGTTAGCAAACCGTCGAGGTCGATCGAGAGCGGCATCTCCGCCGGATCGATCGTGACATGAACGCGTGTGCCGACGGCACCGACACCCGGCGATGACGACACCCGAAACGGATAGCGGGTGCCGGAAAGTTTGAAATTGCCGTCGCCGCGAATGGAGCTTGCGAGTGCACGGACGTCGCCGCTGAACGCAATGTCATTGAGTTCGATGGTGCTGCGGCTGGCCGCATCATGCAGCGCGATGCGGCCAGTGAGATTGACGCGATCGATCGCGAGTGCGCCGACATTGTAGCCGCCGCTCGATGCCGGCCAGTCGATCCGGCCGTTGGCATCGAGGCCGAGATCGAGCGACGCGCCGTTGATCGTCAACTCAGTGGCACGAACCTCGCCACGCAGCAGCGACCCAAGGCTGAGTTCGACGTCGAGCTTGTCCGCGCGAATCTTGCCGAAATCGTTGGCTCCGCCGACCTGAATGTCCTTCAGACGCAGCGACGGCACCGGCAACAGCCGCGCATCGAGCGCGCCGCCGACGCGAACCGGCGTGCCCAGTATCCGGCTCGCTTCCGTCTCGAATTGCGGGCGAAACTGATTCCAGTCGATGAAAAATGGCCCGATGAGGGCGGCCAGCAGCGCAATGATGAAAGCGATCGCCAGTCCGAGCAGTGTCGTCTGCACGGCGTCTCCCTCTGAATGCGCGCGGCGAACCCCACTTGCTTATACAGGAAGAACTGTGGCGAAGTCACAACGACGTGGAGCCGCTGCGGGGATCGGCCTCAGACCGGCACCCGCTTCAGCCGGCCGGCAACGGCGCGAATCTGTCCGGGCGCTGCCATCCAAATCGAGGCTGCACCCAAAAGGCTGATGATGACGGACATCGAGAACGCCAGCGTGTAATTGCCGAAATGGTCGTGCAGGACGCCAGTCACGAACGGTCCGGCCGCACCGCCAGCCAGTGCCGCCAGCATCAGCGTTCCAAATATGCTGCCATAGTGCCGGCCCTGAAAGATTTCCTGCACCACGGCACCCATGATCGAGGTGCAAGCATAGCCGAGCACGCCTTGGGTCAGCACCATCACGCCGACAAGTGCGAGGCTTGGCATCTGCGCCATCAGAATGAGTGTGAGGTTACAGATCGCAAAGCCGATGCCGCTGATCGTCCAGACCCATTCGCGGCCGATGCGGTCCGACAGATGGCCGAAATAAATCTGGCCGGGCACGCCGAGCAGGCTGACCAGCCCCAGCGCCCACGCCGCCACATTGCGGCTGAAGCCGATGTCGAGCAGGAATTTGGTTTGATGCACCTGCACGGCGTACCAGACATAGAGCCCGCAGAAGAAGCCGCCGGCGATCCACCAAAATCGCGCGGTCCGGATGGCGCGCGCCAACGTCCAGTCGATGGCGGTCCAGTCGCGATCCACCACGTTCGACACCGGCTTATGGACGCTGCCAACCGCGCCGTCGCCGTCCGGCTGCAGGCCGATATCCTCAGGGCGTTTTCGCAACAGAAGATTGATCGGTGCCAGCACGATCAGCACCAGCAGGCCCATCGCGACGCAGGAGGTACGCCAGCCCGACGTCTCGATCATCCACTGCACCCAAGGCAGCATCGTCACCGAACCGATGCCGACCCCGGCAAAGGCAATCCCGATCGCCAGACCGCGTTGCCGAATGAACCAGTTCGGTAGGAACAGCGATTGTCCGGAATAGCCCAGACAGATGCTGCCGCCGCCGACCATCACGCCGATGGTCAAATACAGATGCCAAGGCTGTGTCGTCAGAGGCGCGAGCAGCAATCCGCCGGCCATCAGGACCACGCCGATCTCCATCACGAGACGCGGACCGGAGCGATCCATCATTCGCCCGATCAACGGGCTCATCACCGCAGCGACAAGGAATCCGAACGAGAACGCACCGGCCGTGACGCCGCGCTCCCAGCCGAATTCATCTAAAATCGGCGAGAACAACAGCGAGAACGCCGTGCGCGCATTGACGCCAATCGCCATCGTCACAAAGGTGACGCCGATGATGGTCCAGCCGTAGAAGAACCGAGGCTGCTTCAAACTGATCGGCTCCCTATCGGCAACGCGGCGATTTCGCCTTAAAGTTGCGCTGTTCTTAATATTATGGTGATGCGAGTGCAAGAGCGCGGACGCAAAGCCTATGCGGCCGGCAGGATCTTTCCGGGATTGAAGATGTTCTGCGGGTCGAGCGCGTGCTTCAGCGCTCGCATCGCGTCGAGGGCTGGCAGCCCCAATTCGGCCAAAAGATATTTCTGTTTGCCCTGCCCGATGCCGTGTTCGCCGGTGCAGGTACCGCCCATCGCCTGCGCGCGTTCCACGAGCCGATGCATGAATTCCTCGCCGCGCGCCATCTCGTCGGGATCGTCGACGTCGCACAGCAACGAGCAATGAAAATTGCCGTCGCCGACATGGCCGACGATCGGCGATTGCAGCCGCAAGCGCAGCAGATCGTCCTCGGTCTCGCCGACGCAATCCGCCAGCCGTGAAATCGGCACGCAGACATCGGTGGCGACGACGCCCGCACCGGGACGCAACGCTTTCACGGACCAGTAGGCATCGTGTCGGGCTTGCCAGAGTTTCGTGCGATCCTCCGGCCGTGTCGTCCAGATGAAATCGCCGCCGCCGCAATCGGCCGCGATCTCCTTGAAGTTTTTCGACTGCTCGGCGACATCGACCTCGCTGCCGTGGAATTCCAGCAACAGCAGCGGCGTCTCCGGCAAGGTCAGTTTCGAATAGGCGTTACAGGCTCTCACTTGCGCGGCGTTGAGCAGTTCGATCCGCGCCACCGGAATGCCGGTCTGAATCGCCAAAATCGTCGCCTGACACGCGCCTTGAACGCTGTCGAACGAGCATGATGCGGCGGCGATCACCTCAGGAATGCCGCGCAGCTTGATCGTCAGTTCGCTGATGATGCCGAGCGTACCCTCCGAGCCGACGAACAAATGCGTCAGATCATAACCAGCCGAGGACTTCTTGGCCCGCGTGCCCGTGGTGATGATTTCGCCGTCGCCGCGCACGACTTTCAGCGCCAGAACATTGTCGCGCATGGTGCCGTAGCGGACCGCATTGGTGCCCGACGCCCGCGTCGCGGCCATGCCGCCGAGCGAGGCATCCGCGCCGGGATCGATCGGGAAGAACACGCCTTGATCACGCAAATGTTCGTTCAGCGCCTTGCGGGTGACGCCGGGCTGGATCACGCAATCGAGGTCATCGGCATGAACTTCGAGAATTTTATTCATATCGCGCAGATCGATGCAGACGCCGCCTGCCGGCGCATTGACCTGGCCTTCCAGCGACGTGCCGGTGCCGAATGCGATCACAGGCACGCCCCGCGGCGCGCAGATCCGCACCACGTCCTGAATATCGGCCGTGTCCTGCGCCATCACTACCGCATCCGGCGGTTGCGGCGCGAGCCACGTTGTGGTGTGGGCGTGCTGATCGCGGACGGCTTGCGAGGTGACGAGGCGGTTGCCGAAACGGGCGGCGAGCGCCGCGATGGCGGAGGCCAAGGCCTGCGGCTGCGGCCGGCTCGGCACATTGGTGCTGGTCAGTCCCAAATCTCGATCCTCCCTCGTGTCCCGAATCCGAAGTTCGCCCACCTAAGCAGCGACCTCACCGGCGAACTTCGAATTCGACAGGACACTAGCAAACTTATGATTCAAGTGTGGTTAGGTTCAGACGTTTTCTGGGAGGATTGGCTGCGACCATGCAGAGAACTTCTGAACCACCACACTCGTGCGGCGGACCGTGACAAAGGATGTATAGTCGGTCAAGTGATGGAATGCTTCAATCGAGGATGTGAGACGCCGTGAATACGACTGACCTGAATTCCGCGACCAGCCCCCCTGAATTGCCGGTCGGACCGACACCGTTTCTGTCTTCGATCATGCAGATCGAGCCGCAATGGATCGATTATAACGGCCACCTCAACATGGCCTATTACAATGTGATGTTCGATCGCGCGATCGACGAGTTATGGCTGCTGCTCGGCATCGGTCCGAACTATCTGCGGGCGCGCAAATGCTCGACCTTCACGGCGGAGTGCCACGTTCGATACATTCGCGAGATTCAACTTGGCGATCCCGTTCAGGTCTCGGTCCTGATCGTCGCGGCCGACGAAAAGCGGATCCATACCTACAAGGAATTGCGCCACGCGACGGAAGGCTGGCTCTCGGCGACTTCGGAAAACATGTCGCTACATATGGATATGACCGCACGCAAAGTAGCACCGTTCCCGACCGATATCGAGATGCGCATCTATACGTTGGCAACCGCACAAAAAGACATCCCGCGCTCGGACGCGATCGGACGCCGGATCGAAATGCCTGTCAAAACGCTAGGCCTTTAGGCGGCCGCGCGCGACGCCGACCACGGCGGAGATCAAGAACAGCACGATCGCTGCAAGAAACATCACACGGCCGATCGCGCCGATGGTTTCGCCGGGACCGATGATTGCAATCGTTCCGACGATCGCTGCCACGATGAGTCCGAGAATGAGAAATTCGATCATGGCCTGCGTCCGGTCGCTCGTAAACGCTGTGCGAAACTAAGCGAATCTGTCGGCGAAAGTTCCACGGCGGTAGCTGCAGCCTCCACGCGCTCTGTGCAGCAGCAGACGGAGTGCCTATATCGATGTAAACCCTGCTCACCAGCACTCCCCTTCGCAGCCGCACGGTGCCATCGTGGGCGACAGCGATTCGCACAAATGATTGCAACTCAACCTGATGACCGGACCGCATAACCTCACCTCTCATCAACCAGCCGCCGGCGGCATCGCCGCGCGGGCGCGCGCTGCAGCGGCCCCACCCTATCTGACCGGGCTCAATCCCGAGCAGCGCGACGCGGTCGAAACGCTCGACGGCCCTGTTCTGGTTCTGGCAGGAGCCGGCACGGGCAAAACGCGGGTGCTGACCTCGCGCATCGCGCATATTCTCTCGACCGGCCGGGCCCGGCCTCAGGAGATTTTGAGCGTCACCTTTACCAACAAGGCCGCGCGAGAGATGAAGCACCGTCTCAGCGGCATGCTCGGCCAGACCGTCGAAGGCATGCCGTGGCTCGGCACCTTCCATTCGATCGGCGGCCGCATTTTGCGGTTTCATGCCGAGCTTGTGCAGCTCAAATCCAATTTCACCGTGCTCGATGTCGATGACCAGATCAGATTGCTCAAACAGCTTCTGGCCGCCGACAATATCGACGACAAGCGCTGGCCGGCGCGGATGCTGGCCGGGCTGATCGATGGCTGGAAAAATCGCGGGTTAACGCCATCGCAAGTGCCGTCCGGCGAAGCGGCGGTGTTCGGCAATGGTAAAGGCAGCAAGCTCTATACGGCGTATCAGGAGCGGCTGAAGACACTCAACGCGGCCGACTTTGGCGATTTGTTGCTGGAGAACATCCGGCTGTTTCGTGAACATCCCGACGTGCTGCGGCAGTACCAAAACCGTTTCAAATATATTCTGGTCGATGAGTACCAAGACACCAACGTCGCGCAATATCTGTGGCTGCGGCTGTTGGCGCAGGCACCAGCCGGTCCACGACAGATCACCGATGCGGCCGATGCGCCGCAGCCAACCGACGCGGACATCCAACGCAACATCTGCTGCGTCGGTGACGACGATCAATCCATCTATGGCTGGCGCGGCGCGGAGGTCGATAATATCCTGCGTTTCGATCATGATTTTCTCGGCGCGAAAGTCATCCGGCTTGAGCGCAATTATCGCTCGACCGGGCACATCCTTGCCGCCGCCTCGCATCTGATCGCGCATAATGAAGGCCGGCTCGGCAAGACGTTGCGGACCGAAGATGTCGATGGCGAGAAAGTCACCGTTACCGGCTCGTGGGATTCGGAAGAAGAAGCCCGCGCCATCGGCGAAGAAATCGAACAGTTGCAGCGCGCCGGCAACAAGCTCAACGAAGTTGCGATCCTGGTCCGTGCGTCGTTCCAGATGCGCGAATTCGAAGATCGCTTTGTCACGCTTGGGCTGCCTTATCGCGTGATCGGTGGCCCGCGATTTTACGAGCGTGCCGAAATCCGCGACGCGCTGGCCTATCTGCGCGTCATCAATTCGCCGGCCGACGATCTTGCTTTCGAACGCATCGTCAATGTGCCCAAACGCGGTCTCGGCGACGCCACCGTGCAGATGCTGCACGACATCGCGCGCAAGCGCCGCATTCCATTGAGCGACGCGGCGCGTGCCGTCGTCGAGACCGACGAGATGAAGCCGAAGGCGCGCGGCAGCCTGCGCGAATTGATGCTCAACTTCGAGCGTTGGCGCGTTCAGCGCGAGGTGATCTCGCATACTGAACTCGCCGAGATCGTGCTCGACGAGAGCGGCTATACAGGGATGTGGCAGAAGGATCGTTCGGCCGATGCCGCCGGCCGGCTTGAAAACCTGAAAGAACTCGTCCGCTCGATGGAAGAGTTCGAAAATCTTCAAGGCTTCCTCGAACACATCTCGCTGGTGATGGACCGCGACAACGGCGCCGATGCCGACGCGGTCTCGCTGATGACACTGCATTCGGCGAAAGGCCTTGAATTCGACAGTGTGTTTTTACCCGGCTGGGAAGAAGGCCTGTTTCCGCATCAGCGTGCGCTCGACGATCAGGGCCGCGCTGGTCTGGAAGAAGAACGTCGTCTTGCACATGTCGGCATCACGCGCGCGCGCCGGCGGGCGAAATTGTACTTCGCCACCAACCGCCGCATTCACGGCACCTGGAATACGACCATGCCGTCGCGCTTCCTCGACGAATTGCCGTCCGACAATGTCGAAATCACCGAGAGCAAAGGCGGCTCGGGCTGGGGCGGATCGAGCGGCTATGGGCCGTCGCGCTTCGACAATGTAGAATCCTTCGGCTCGACCTATACGACGCCGGGCTGGCAACGCGCGCAGGCCCAGCGCGCGCGCGGATTTGGCGGCGGCGGCAGTTCGGGCGGTCAGGCCGGGAGCGGCTTCAACGAGGATCAGTCGCCGTTTTCGTCATCGCGGTCCGGCGGATCGGCCGCGCGCCGCGCGCCGCTTGTGATCGAAGGTGAACTGGTCGCGAAATCGACCGGCGCGGACTCGGACTTCACCTTGGGCGATCGCGTCTTTCACCAGAAATTCGGCTACGGCGCGGTGGCCCGGATCGACGGCAACAAGCTCACCATCGCATTCGAGAAGGCCGGCGAGAAAAAGGTCGTCGATAGTTTCGTAGAGCGGGTGTAGCGCGTACGCTTGACGCCAGAGCCCCTTTGGGGTACCGCTCTTACGATGGCTGCTCCGGTTTCGGTTATCGAATTTGCCGCGTTTCGCCGATCAGCAAATGAGCTGCTGAGTGCGGATGAGCAAGACGCAATCATCAATCTGATCGCCTATACGCCGATGGTTGGCGATCTCATTCCGGACAGCGGCGGACTACGCAAGTTACGGATCGGAAGAAATGGCATTGGCAAACGAGGCGGGGCGCGCGTCATTTACTATTTTCACAACACAACTATTCCCGTGTTGCTGCTCGCCCTCTACGCAAAGAATGAAAGAGTCAATCTGAGCGCAAATGAAACAAGAGAAATGCGCTCGCTTGTTGAGAAGGTCGTTACCCGATGGGTAAAAAAATGAAAGTAACGAACCGACGACTTGCGGACGACTTGCGCGAGAGTTTACTGGAAGCGATCGACTATGCCGCTGGCAAACCAACAGCAGCAATTGTGCATCGTATCACCCCCCTGGACACCGAAGCCCGTGAAGCCCGACTGACGCTTGGGATGTCGCAGAATGAATTCGCAGCGATGATCGGCACAGGCGTCGGCACCGTTCGCAAATGGGAGCTTGGGACGCGCCGCCCATCCGGAGCTGCGCGAACGTTGATCGACATCATTAAGAAAGAGCCGAAAGCTGTTCGCCGTGCGCTCGCGGCAAAGCCGGATCGCGTGGCATAGAAACCCTCTATAGAATTCACCCAGCTTCCCGTTGCGTTGCAGCAATCAGGCTCCTATGTACGCTCGCTGGCTATTTTTCATGTCAGCCTGTCGGATCGCGGCCAGTCGGGGCGTCCTTGCCTCGAATGCCTCTCCGCTTTGCACCGCATCGAGTTGCCATGTCCTCTGCTGTTTCGTCCCCCATCATCTCGGTCTCCAACCTGTCGAAGACGTATAGCTCCGGCTTTACGGCGTTGAAGAACATCAATCTCGACATCGCCAAGGGCGAAATCTTCGCGCTGTTGGGGCCGAACGGTGCCGGCAAGACGACGCTCATCAGCATCATCTGCGGCATCGCCAATCTTTCGACCGGCACCGTCAAGGTGAACGGCCATGACATCGCAAAAGATTACCGCGCGGCGCGCTCTTTGATCGGCCTCGTGCCCCAGGAATTGCACACCGACGCTTTCGAATCCGTGTGGGCCACCACCACCTTCAGCCGTGGCCTGTTCGGCAAGCCGCCGAACCCGGCACTGATCGAAAAAATTCTTAAAGACCTGTCGCTGTGGGACAAGAAGGACAACAACATCATCACCCTGTCCGGCGGCATGAAGCGCCGCGTGATGATCGCCAAGGCGCTGTCGCACGAGCCGCAGATTTTGTTTCTCGACGAGCCGACTGCAGGCGTCGATGTGGAATTACGCAAGGGCATGTGGGAGGTGGTGCGCGAACTCCGTGCCGCCGGCGTCACGGTGATCCTGACCACGCATTACATCGAAGAAGCCGAGGAGATGGCCGACCGCATCGGCGTCATCAACAAAGGCGAGATCATCCTGATTGAACAGAAATCCGCGCTGATGCAGAAGCTCGGCCAGAAGCGGCTGAAGCTGCATCTGCAGGGCCGCATCGATGCCGTTCCCGAGATCCTCGCACCCTACAATCTCGAATTGCTCGCTGACGGCACCGAGCTTGTCTACACCTACGACACCAAGAGCGAACGCAGCGGGATCACGAGCCTTCTCGGCGATCTGCGCGCCTCCGGCATCCGCTTCAAGGATCTCGACACCACGCAAAGCTCGCTCGAAGACATCTTCGTCAGCCTCGTCAGGACGTCATCATGAATTTTCGGGCTGTCCGCGCGATCTATCTGTTCGAAATGGCGCGCACCTGGCGCACGGTGCTGCAAAGCATCGTCTCGCCGGTGATTTCGACGTCGCTGTATTTCGTCGTGTTCGGAGCCGCGATCGGCTCTCGCATTTCCGAGATCGACGGCGTCAGCTACGGCACCTTCATCGTGCCGGGCCTGATTATGTTGTCGGTGCTGACGCAGAGCATCGCCAATGCGTCGTTCGGCATCTACTTTCCGAAATTCACCGGCACGATCTATGAGCTGCTGTCCGCGCCGGTCTCCTATTTCGAGATCGTGCTCGGCTATGTCGGCGCCGCCGCAACCAAATCGATCATTCTCGGACTGATTATTTTGGCGACGGCTTATCTGTTCGTGCCGCTACACATCAACCATCCGTTCTGGATGCTGACATTTTTGATCCTCACGGCGGTGACGTTCAGCCTGTTCGGATTCATCATCGGCATCTGGGCCGATGGTTTCGAGAAGCTGCAAGTGATCCCCTTGCTGGTGGTGACGCCGCTGACGTTTCTGGGCGGGAGCTTCTATTCGGTCAATATGCTGCCGTCAGGTTGGCGGACGATCACGCTGCTCAATCCGGTCGTCTATCTCATCAGCGGCTTTCGCTGGAGTTTCTATGAGATTTCCGATGTCAGCGTCGGCCTCAGCATCAGCGTGACGATGATGTTCCTCGTCGCCTGCATGGTTGCCGTGTGGTGGATCTTCAAGACTGGCTACAAACTCAAGAACTGATCGCGTTCCTAATAAAAATGGCCCGGATTGCTCCGGGCCGTCTTCGCAGGAACGTCTAAATTAGCGATAGCAGCGGAAATTGCCGGCGCGGGTATAGTAACCACGGCACTGGGTGCCACGACGATAGCCGCGATCCGGAATGCCGAGTACGCCCTTGACGCCGCCGACCACACCACCCACGCCAGCGCCGATTGCGCCGCCAACCACACCGCCCACCGGACCAGCAACGCGATTGCCCTCGCGCGACCCGTCCCGCGCACCGCCGACAATACCTTGAGCATGGCCGAGTGTCGGAATCGACAACAGTGCGAGAACCGCGGCAACGAGCGCCAGCTTTACTTTGTTCGACATCAAGTTGGCAGCTACGGGGTCAGGCATGACAGCGGTCTTGGTCCGGGTCTTCATCGAAGATTCCTCTCGAATGGCTATTCACCATATGATGCGCGTGCCCATCCAACGCAATGCGGTGAGGAAGGTTTCACGTCATCGTCATGGGCGGCTTTCAGCCGCATCCGTGCCCTATTTCGTGCCTCTTCAATCGTTAACGTTGACATCATCGCGTTTTGAAGACGCTGGAGTCCCAAAGACCTGTCGGGCATAATGCCTTCGGGAATTGACGGGCGTCGAGACTGCAAACGGCCTGGAGGCCAAACCAATGCGTGCGTTTCTATCTGTCGTATCCAGTGCCGTTGCGATCACCCTTGCGCTGGCGACGATGGCCGAGGCCAAGATCGCCATCACCGTGGACAAGGATGCGCAGCAGATGACCGTCGTGGTCGATGGCGAGCCCCGCTACACGTGGCCTGTCTCGACCGGCAATCCGTCGCACGAGACCCCAAACGGCAAATTCCAGACGTTCCGTATGGAGGAAGATCATTACTCCAAGGAATTCGACGATGCGCCGATGCCGAATGCGATCTTCTTCACCAAGCAGGGCCACGCCATCCACGGCACTGATTCCGTGAACCGGCTCGGCAGCCCGGCCTCGCATGGCTGCGTGCGGCTCTCGCGCGCCAATGCCAAGACGTTATGGGAAATCGTGAAGGCCGACGGTGTGATGAACACCAGCGTCACCTTGACAGGCTCATCGCAAGTGGCGCTCGCGCGCAATCCGCGCCCGGCGTCGCGAACCGCGCGCCGCAATGCGCAACCGGATGACGTGACCTCGCCTGATTTCGATGCCGCCGGCAATCCGGTCGCATCTGCCGTCGAGCCGCTGCCGCAGGCCCGCCAGATTGTACCTCGACGTCAGGCGGCCGCTGCCGGTTATGTCTATTCGGACGGCACGCAAATCGATGCAAACGGCTATGCGGTGCCGCAGGGCTATCGCCGTGGCTACGATGCGCAGGGCAATGTGCGGCAATATGACGTCGATCGTGGTTACGCCCAGCGGGGTTACGCGCCGCAATATGCGCCGCAGCAGCAATATTATCAGCCGCGCGGTTATTACGGCCAGTATTGAGGCGCGGCCGCCGCGCCTTACTTCTCGCGGTCTTTACTTTTCGCCGTCCCTACTTCTCGCCGTCCTTGAGCCGTCGCCAGACCGCGCCCAGCACGTTGGAATAATCGTCGGTCCAGACCCGTTGGCCTTCCGTCGGATCGGTCTCGGTCCATGTGTCCGACGTCGCGAGTTTGCCGACATCAGCATTCGCATGTGCGGACACCACCACTGACGTCGAGAAGATGTATTCGGCGTCGCGGCCGGAATCTTCCGAGAATACCCAGCTTTTGAGATCGTTCGCATCGGCAATGCCGACGAACACGCTGGCCAGTTCGAGATGCCGGTTCGAGACATGCATCAGCACCACGCCCTGCGGCGCGAGCTTGGCCTTGTAGATGGCCATCGCCTCTTCGGTCGCCAGATGGATCGGAATCGCGTCCGACGAATAGGCATCGACGATGATCATGTCATAGACACCGTCCGGCTCTTTGGCGAAGGTCAGCCGCGCGTCGCCGATGACAGGCTTGAGGTCGGGTTCGCATTTGCTGATGAACGAAAAGAATTTCGGATCCTTCGCAGTATCGACCATCGACTGGTCGATCTCGAAGAACCGCCAGTCTTCGCCGGGTAGCGACGCGCAGGTCAGCGAACCAGAGCCGAGCCCGATGACGCCGACCTTGATCGGCCCGCCTTTGCGGTCGCGGATCGCCGTGATCGCCTGCCCGATGCCGCCATCCTTGTAATAATAGGAGATGGGCTCGGGGCGGACGGTGACGGGCGTGCCGTCGTCATTGAGATATTTCTCGGCACCGTGGATCGTCGTGCCATGCATCAGCACATGATACTGGTTGTCCGGCGTCACCACGATCTTGTGGACGCCGAAGAAGCTGCGCACGGTCTCGACACGGCCATCGTCGCTGGGATAGACGCGGATCATCACCAGCGCCAGCACCACAGTGGCCACGACCTTCCAGCGGTTGGCACGCAGCAGCACCGCCGCGAGCATCGCCAGACTAGCGACAGTGGCCACGACCACGACCCGGTGATCGCTGATCCAAGTGAAGGCCTTGCCGCCGATGAACACCGGCGCCAGCGCTGCGATAACGACAGCGGCCAGCAGCAGCCAATAGAATTTGAGCCAGCGCGCGAAGCGCTCACTCTCGGTCGGCCGACACAGCACGGCCAGTGCCAGCAGGATCGGATATTCCGCAATCCATGAAAAGGTGAACGGCGCGATCAGCCCTGCGAACAAGCCGCCGACCATGCCGCCGAATGACAGCGCGACATAAAACCCCGTCAGATATTTGGCCGCCGGGCGTGTTCTCGCCAATTCGCCGTGGCAGCCCATCGCGATGATGAAGAAACAGATCTGATGGCCGCCGAGCGTCAGCAACAAATTCTGTTCGCCGCCGATCGCCAGCAGCACGATGACGCCGGCAATCGCGACCGGCTGCAACAGCAGCATCAGCCGATGCGGCAGCAGAGGCCGCGACTGGAATACGAGCACCCATGTCAGCAGATACAGCGACAACGGCAGCACCCACAGCAAAGGTGCGGCAGCGACATCGGTCGAGATATGCGCAGTGACGGCGATCAAAAGACCCGACGGCACGGCGGCGAGGAAAATCCAGCGCGCGCGAGAGGTCCATGATGGTGCCGGCACGTTTTCATCGATCGCGCGTTCCGGGATCACCGCCATCACCGGCGAGCGCAGCAGCAACACGCCGCAGCCTGCGATCAGCAGGATCAAGAGGCCATAGCCGCCGGTCCAGATCATGTTCTGCGCGCGCAGCGTGAACATCGGCTCCAGCAAAATCGGATAGGACAGCAGCGCGAGAAAACTCCCGATATTCGACGAGGCATACAGGAAATACGGGTCCGGCCCCTGCGGATGGCCGGTGCGGACGAACCATGCCTGCAGCAGCGGATTGTTCGCGGCGAGCGCAAAAAATGGCAGCCCGATCGAGACGGTGAATAAACCAAGCAGCCAGAACGCATAACCGGAGGTCGGCGGCGTGCCCCAGCCCTCGGAGATCGACAGCGGCAGCGTCAGCAGCGCAATCACGAGAAGCAACAGATGCACGACCACCGGCACCATGCGGTTTTTGAACTGCATCAGATAATGCGCATAGGCATAGCCGCCGAGCAGCAGCGACTGGAAGAACACCATCGCTACCGACCACACGGCCGGCGAACCGCCGAGCCGCGGCAGGACCATCTTGGTGAACAGCGGCTGGACGGAGAACAGAAGCAGCGCGCTGGTAAAGATCGACGCGGTATAGACGATGAGAACGAGCCGGTTGCGGGAGGCCGGCATCGGCATCGCGGTGGCGGTGGTCGGCGAGGTCATGAAAGCTCCGGCAAATACCGGCGTTTGCCGGCGGCGGACAAAACCACAGCATGACGACGCGGGCAATTGGAACCGGACCTGACAGACACCGCGAAGGGCGATATAAAGTTCATATGACAGATACCGACGTTTGCATCATCGGCGCAGGCCACAACGGCCTGACTTGCGCAGCCTATCTCGCCAAAGCAGGACTGCGCGTGCATGTCGTCGAACGGCGCAACGTGGTCGGCGGCGCGGCCGTGACGCAGGAGTTTCATCCGGGCTTTCGCAATTCGGTCGCGGCCTACACGGTCAGCCTGCTCAATCCGCAAATCATCGCCGATCTCGATCTGCATGGACACGGCCTCAAAATCGTGGAGCGCCGCGCGCAAAACTTTCTGCCCGCGCCGGACGGCTCATATTTTCTGACCGGCGAAGGCCGCACGCAGGCCGCGTTGCTCGCCCTTAGCCCGAAGGATGCGCCGCGCTACGACGACTTCACCCGCGATCTCGAAACCATTGCCGACGTGCTGCGCGCCTTCGTGCTGCGCGCGCCGCCGAACCTCGTGCCAGGGCTGTCGATCGGCGGCCTGCGCGAGACGCTGAACGCCCTCGGCACTGCGAACATCTTACGCGGGCTCACGATCGAGCAACAGCGGCTGCTGCTCGATCTGTTCACGATGTCGGCCGGCGAGATGCTCGACGATCGCTTCGATCATGATCTAGTCAAAGCGCTGTTCGGCTTCGATGCGATCGTCGGCAATTATGCCAGCCCCTATGGCGCAGGCTCGGCCTATGTGATGCTGCATCATGCGTTCGGCGAAGTGAACGGCAAGAAGGGCGTCTGGGGCCATGCGATCGGCGGCATGGGCGCGATCACACAGGCGATGGCGGCGTCCGCGCGCGCCGCCGGTGCCGTCATTGAAACCGATTGCGGCGTGCGCGAACTGATCGTCGAGAAAGACCGCGTCGCAGGCGTCGTGCTCGATGACGGCCGGATCATCCGCGCGAAATCCATCGCGTCCAATGTCAATCCGAAATTGCTTTACACAAAACTGGTGCCGGCGGGCGCGCTCCCGCAGGCGTTCACGGATCGCATGCAGAACTGGCGCAACGGCTCCGGCACGTTTCGCATGAATGTCGCGCTGTCGCGATTACCTTCATTCACGGCGCTGCCCGGTGAGGGCGATCATCTGTCGGCGGGAATTATTCTGGCACCGTCGCTCGGCTATATGGATCGCGCCTGGCATGATGCCCGCGCCGAGGGCTGGAGCCGCGATCCTGTCGTCGAGATGCTGATCCCGTCCACGCTCGACGACACGCTCGCGCCGAACGGGCAACACGTCGCCAGCCTGTTTTGCCAACACGTCGCGCCGGTTTTGTCGGGCAATCGCTCATGGGACGATCATCGCGACACGGTCGCCGATCTGATGATCGCCAAGGTCGATGAATATGCGCCGGGTTTTGCGGCCAGCGTGATCGGCCGGCAGGCGCTGACGCCGCTCGATCTGGAGCGCGATTTCGGATTGCTCGGCGGCGATATTTTTCATGGCGCGCTGAGCCTGAACCAGTTGTTCTCGGCGCGGCCGATGCTGGGCCATGCCGATTATCGCGGACCGCTGAAGGGGCTGTATCATTGCGGTGCCGGCGCGCATCCCGGAGGCGGCGTCACGGGTGCGCCGGGCCACAATGCGGCGCAGGTGATCGTGAAGGATCACCGCCGGACATTTGCGTGAGCTTTTATCCCGCCCCCTGATGGGATTGCACCGACGATCCCGGTCCCCTCGCTCTCTGTTGACAATCCCTGCTCAACCCTGTGGACAGGCGGTGTAAAACCTGTGGACCCAACCATGCCCGAGACACCTGCAACTGCGCGCGCGACCTTCGCTGTCGGCCTTGAGGCCACGGCAAAAGCCGTTGTCGATGTTCTGACCGAAACCTTCGAGGATGGTGAGACCGCCGTCACCGCCTATGAGCGACTGGACGGGCGCTGGGACGTCACCGTGCATTTCGCGCAAGCGCCGGATCAGGATGCGGTAACGCACCTCGTGGCACTCGCTGCTGGCGATGACGCCGCCGCCACGATCGTGTTCGACACAATCGAAGCAACCGACTGGGTGAAATCAAGCCTCGACGGCCTCGCCCCCGTCCGCGCCGGACGCTTCATCGTTCATGGCGCGCATGACCGCGACAAGATTCCACCGAACAAAATTAGCATCGAGATCGAAGCAGCTTTGGCATTCGGTACAGGGCATCACGGCACCACGCGCGGCTGCCTGACGCTGCTCGACGGCGTGCTGCGTGCCTATATGCCGCGCCGCGTGCTCGATCTCGGCTCCGGCACCGGCGTTCTTGCGATTGCCGCCGCCAAGGCGACGCGACGCCGCGTGCTGGCAAGCGACATCGATCCGCGCGCTGCCCAAGTGGCGCGCGAGAATGCCAAACTCAACAATGTCGGACATCTCGTGGATTCGATCTGCGCGACCGGTTTCGGCTCGCCGCATTTCGCATCTTATGCGCCGTTCGATCTTATACTGGCGAACATCCTCGCCAATCCGTTGCGGGCGCTGGCAACCCCGATGGCGCAGCAACTGGCGCCATCGGGGCTGGTGATTCTCTCAGGCTTGCTGCCGCCGCACGCGACCGGCGTGATCGCAGCGTATCGCAGCCGGGGCTTGATCCTGCGGCGTCATCTGCAGCTCGATGGCTGGAGCAGCCTTCTGATGCAAAAAGTAAACTGACTGAGAAGGCGCGACCAACGGCGGACGGCAAGGGCTGAAGACGAATCGGATCGTCGGGGAGCGCCTAATAAGGGCTCAGCTAATCAGGGCTTGGCTAATCAGGTTTGGGTCGTTTGGGGGGTAATTCGGATCGCGCCTGCGCGTCTTCGCGTTCAATGCGGGCAGCGGTGAAGCGGTCCATCATATTGACAATGAGACTTCGCGAACGCTTGGCAGAAACCTGTTTGGTATTTCCCGCGATGGCAACGGGTTGGGTGGTGCTACGGATCGGCGACGAAATTTTCTCGAACGTGAAAGCAGGCATGGTGCATCCCCTCTTCGTTGAGTTGAAACACAGTGGCGATATGTCCCGGTTTTCCCTTATTGATGAGTGAACGACGTGCCACAACAAATCGTTCCGGGTGTCCACGGATGTAGACAGATTGTGTCAAGCATAGACCGTGCCATTCATACTGCGATGCAGCATGTTTGAAGGTCACGATGCGGATGTTTTAGGATTGCAGACGATGTTCGAAGCGCTATTCCAGACGTTTGAAGACCCCGAAGGCGGTATCGCGCTGACAGCGCGGCTCGCCGCAGTTCGTGAAGAATTGCGACGACAGAATTTGACGGGATTTGTAATTCCCCGCGCGGATCAACAACAAAACGAATATGTCGCGCCGTCCGAAGAACGCCTCGCATGGCTGACGGGCTTCACAGGTTCGGCGGGGCTGGCGATCGTGCTGCTGCATGAAGCTGCGGTGTTCGTCGATGGCCGCTACACGATTCAGGCCGCCAGACAGGTCGATGACAAGGCATGGGCTGTCGAGTCGCTGATCGATCCGCCGCCGGACGAATGGTTGGCATCCCACCTGAAAGCCGGCGACCGCCTCGGATTTGATCCGTGGCTGCACACATCTTCGGCAGCGGAAAAACTCGGCGCGGCATGCACGAAAGCCGGTGCGGTATTATGCGCAGTGACAAACAACCCGCTCGATACCGTCTGGACCGAGCGCCCGTCCCCGCCGCTCGGGCCAGTGTCGATCCATGCCGCCGAATTCGCAGGCGTGACCGAAGCCACAAAGCTCGCGCAGATCGTGAGCGAAATCGCAAAGTTCGGCGCCGACGCGCTGGTGCTGTCGGATTCGCACGCCGTGGCCTGGACGTTTAATATTCGCGGCGCGGATGTCTCACATACCCCGCTGCCGTTGTCCTATGCGCTGGTGCCGAAAGACGGCCGTCCGACGATCTTCATCGACAGCCGCAAGCTGTCGAACGTTGCGCGCAATCATCTCGAACAGACCGCCGATGTGCGCGATCCCGATGCGCTTGTGGTGTTGATCGCTGATTTGGCAAAAGCCGGCGGCAAGATCGCGCTCGACAACGCGACCGCCGCTGATGCGCTGACGCGACTGATCAAAGACAATGGCGGCACGCCTTTGCGCGGCGCTGACCCGATCGCACTGCTCAAGGCGGTGAAGAACGACACCGAGATCAAGGGCACGACAACTGCACATCGCCGCGACGCCGTCGCGCTGGCAAGATTTCTTGCATGGGTCGATCACGAAGCGCCGAAAGGCGGGTTGTTCGAGATCGATACCGTCGAGGCGTTGGAGAGTTTTCGCCGCGACACCGGAGCGCTGAAAGACGTCTCGTTTCCCACCATTGCCGGGACCGGGCCGAACGGTGCGATCGTGCATTACCGCGTCACGCGCAAAACCAATCGCCGCATCGCGATGGGCGATCTGTTGCTGATCGATTCCGGCGCGCAATTCGAGGACGGCACGACGGACGTGACCCGCACCATCGCGATCGGTGAACCGACGCTGGAGATGCGCGACCGTTTCACGCGCGTGCTACGCGGGCATATCGCCATTGCAACAGCGGTGTTTCCTGATGGCACCACCGGCGCGCAACTGGATTCATTCGCACGGCAATTCCTGTGGCGCGCGGGTCTCGATTTCGAGCATGGCACCGGACACGGTGTCGGCAGCTATCTGTCGGTGCATGAAGGCCCGGCGCGCATCTCGAAGCTCGGCACCGTGCCGTTGAAGCGTGGCATGATCCTGTCCAATGAGCCCGGCTACTACAAAACCGACGCCTTCGGCATCCGCATCGAAAATCTCGAACTGGTGGTGGCAAAGGAGATCGCAGGTGCGGAAAAACCAATGAACGGTTTCGAAGCGCTGACGCTGGCCCCGATCGACCGACGCCTGATCGACGTTGCGCAATTGTCCGACGACGAGTTGCGTTGGCTGAATGACTACCATGCGCGCGTGAGGCGCGAGGTGCGCCCGTTGCTGGATGACGAAGCCACCAAAGTGTGGCTCGATGCAGCGACGCAGATGATGGGGCGCATCTAAAACAACAAGAAGAAAGCGCACGGACGATTTGACTGGCCATCCGCCCGATAGCGCTGCGTTGCCCCCACCCGCCGTGACCCGCACGATGCTGGTGTTGCTGGTCGCAATGACCGGCGTGGCACCGATCGCGCTTTATATTTTCGTGCCGGCATTGCCGGTTCTGGTGTCGATCTTCGACAGCGACATCGGCATCGCGCAGATGACCGTGTCGCTCTTCATGGTCGGGCTTGCGGTATCCCAACTGGTGATGGGGCCGCTGTCGGACCGTTTCGGTCGACGTCCCGTGCTGCTCGTGGGCCTGAGCCTGATGGTCGTCGCCAGCCTCGGCTGCATTGCCGCGCAGACGTTGCCTCAACTGATTGCGCTGCGGTTTCTACAAGCGTTGGGCGGCGCGACCGGCATGGTCATCAGCCGCGCGATCATCCGCGATCTCTATCCGCGCGACCGCATTGGCGCGATGATCTCGATCGTCATCGCGGTGATGATGATCGCCCAGATGCTGAGCCCGCTGATGGGCGGCCTGCTGGAGACAGCGTTCGGCTGGCGTTCGATCTTCTATGTTATCACCGCCGGAGCCGTTTTCACGACGCTGGCGATCGCCATCGCATTGCCGGAAACGCGACGCTTCGAGGAGCGCAGTGGTGGCGTTGGTTTTCGCGACGATGTCAAAGGCCTGCTGAACAGCCGCGCCTTCGTCGGCTATGTGTTGTGTCAGGTGCTGGCGTCATCGATCATCTTCACCTTTGCCGGCGGCGGGCCCTACGTTGTCATCACGCAGATGGGCCGTTCATCGGCGGAATACGGCGCATGGTTCGCGACCTCGGGTCTGGCTTATCTCACCGGCAATCTGTTCTGCGCGCGTTTCGCGCCGAAACACACAATCGAGAACCTGATCTGGTTCGGCCTCGCGCTGCAATTCACCGGCGCGCTGCTCAATCTGGTATGGGGCCTGGCCGGATTGAACACCGTGCCGTCATGGCTGTTCATCACACATATGCTGATTACGTTTGCGAATGCCTTCGTGATGTCGAACTCCGCTGCCGGCGCGATCAGCGTGCGGCCGGAAGCCGCTGGCACAGCATCGGGCGCGATGGGATTTTTGCAGATGGGATTCGGCTCGCTGTGCTCGCAGTTCGGGGCCTATTTGGGCGGACATTTCGCAACGCCGGTACCGCTCAACATCGCGATCGTCGTACTGTCTCTCTCATGTGCCACGTCGATGATCTTCCTGGTGCCGCGGCGACCGACTGTGGTGACGGACGAACTGGTCGAGAAGGCCGAGACGGAAGATACCGGGTTGCTGTGAGCTTTTTTCCGCTCCTATTGTGGGAGAACGGAAGAATAAGATTCAGCTTCCTCCGATCAGCTGAAGCCACTCATCTTCCGTCAACACCGCAACACCAAGCTCGGTTGCTTTCTTCAGCTTCGATCCGGCATCGTCCCCGGCCACCACATAATCCGTCTTCTTCGAGACAGAGCCAGCGACCTTCGCGCCAAGCCGCTCCGCGCGTGCCTTCGCCTCGTCGCGCGTGAATTTCTCCAGCGAGCCGGTAAACACCACAGTCTTGCCGGCCACGGGTGAATCCGTCGCCGCCTGCGCCACCGGGATCACCTCATCGAGTTCATCGATCAGATCATTCAACGCCATGACATTGCGCGGCTCGGCGAAAAACTCGACCAGTGCCTCGGCGACGATATCGCCGACGCCGTCGATGTCGTTGAGATCCTGATAGGCCTCGGACGTATTCCCCTCGTCAGATTGCCCGGCGGCGGCGGCAATCATGGCCTCGCGAAATGCGTCCATGCTGCCGTAATGCCGTGCCAGCAACTTCGCATTGCCTTCGCCGATATGGCGAATACCGAGCGCGAAGATCAAACGATTCAAGTCGATCTTGCGGCGTGCATCGATCGCGGAAAACAGATTGCGGACCGAGACTTCGCCGTAGCCGTCGCGATCGGCGAGCTTTTTTGCGGCGCGCGCGTCGCGCTTCTCCAGCGTGAAGATATCGACCGGATGCATCACCCGGCCATCATCGTAGAATTCCTGAATCTGCTTGTCGCCGAGGCCGTCAATGTCGAAGGCCAGCCGCGACACGAAATGCTTGAGCTTTTCGACAGCCTGCGCCGGGCAGATCAAGCCGCCGGTGCAGCGCCGCACGACCTCACCGTCTTCACTGGCGACGTGACTGCTACAGATCGGACACTTGTCGGGAAACACATAAGGCGTTGCATTTTTGGGCCGCTTGTCGAGCAAGACGCTAACAATCTGCGGAATTACATCGCCTGCGCGCTGCACGATCACGGTATCGCCTTCGCGAACGTCCTTGCGCGCGATCTCGTCGGCGTTATGCAATGTTGCGTTCTGCACCACGACGCCACCGACCGTGACCGGCGTCAGCCGCGCTACTGGCGTCAGCGCGCCGGTGCGGCCGACCTGAATTTCGATTTTCTCCAGCACGGTGGTCGCTTGTTCGGCTGCGAATTTATGCGCGATCGCCCAGCGGGGCGCGCGACCGGCGAAACCAAGCCGCTCCTGCCAATCGAGGCGATCGATTTTGTAAACGACGCCGTCGATATCATAGCCGAGCGACGCACGCTGCTCGCCGATGGATTTGTAGAACGCGAGCAGGTCCTCGATCGAATGGCAGCGCTTAATCTTGTCGTTCACGACGAAGCCGGCCTGCGTCATCCAATCCAGCATGCCGTGCTGGGTCTCGGCGGGCATGTCGCTGACTTCGCCCCACGCATAGGCGAAAAATTTCAATGGTCGTGACGCCGTGATCTTCACATCCTTTTGGCGCAACGAGCCCGCTGCCGAGTTTCGCGGATTGGCGAAAATCGTATCGCCGGATTCGTCCTGTTTTTTATTGAGCGCCAAGAAATCGCTTTTCAGCATATAGACCTCGCCGCGAATTTCGCAGGCGGCAGGCGTGTTGCCGTTCAGCGTGTTGGGAATGTCTTTCAACGTCCGGACATTCGCCGTGACGTCTTCGCCGGTAAAGCCATCGCCGCGCGTCGCGGCTTTGACGAGTTCACCATTTTCGTATCGCAACGACAAAGACAGCCCGTCGATCTTCGGCTCGGCGACAATGGCGGGGAATTCTTCGGCGTCCAATTTCAGGAAGCGCCGGATGCGGGTGACGAATTCCGCCACGTCCTCGTCGCTGAAGGCATTTCCGAGCGACAGCATCGGCACGGCATGTTGGATTTTGGCGAAACCGCGCGTGGGTGCCGCGCCGACGGTCTGCGTCGGGGAATCGCTGGAGACGAGTTCGGGAAATTTCTCCTCGATAGCAAGAATGCGCTGGCGCAGCGCGTCGTAGTCAGCGTCGGAAATCGTCGGTGCGTCCTGCTGGTAGTAGCGGACATTATGGCCTTCGATCGTCAATGCGAGGCGCTTCAGCTCGACCTTGGCTTTGGCCTTGGTGAGGGTGGCGAGGGGTGAGGGTTCAACAGGAGGTTTCGTTTGAGCCATGCAGCAGATTAACCTGCTGTTGTGGACCTCACAACGCCCGGTCTTTCCGGGGCGCGAGCCCTTGCGAGCGAACCCGGAATCTCGTCATGGCTTATTACGTCGATCTGCTGGCAACAAAGAAAGACGGTGTGCTGTATCTCGGCATGACCAACGATCTCGTTCGGCGCGTTTACGAGCACAACACGAAAGCCGTGAAAGGCTTCTCGTCGCGCTATGGCGTTAGCTGCTTGGTCTGGTTCGAGGTTTACGACGATCCGATCACTGCAATCAGCCGCGAAAAACAAATCAAAAAATGGCGACGGGACTGGAAGGTCGCTTTGATCGAGGAAACCAATCCGTTATGGGTCGATCTTTATTCGGGAATTGTTTAATTTCGTTTGTCGCTGAACTTGCTGAGATTCCGGGTTCTCATCCGGCAAGAGCCGTTCGAGCCCCGGAATGACGAAAGCTACGCCGCGCCCTTGAGCAATCGATCCGCCGCCGCGCGGGCCTCGGTCGTGATCTCCGCGCCTGCCAGCATGCGGGCAATTTCCTCGCGGCGGTGCTCGTCGGCCAACGCATTAACGCGGGTCGCGACGCGCCGGCCCTTGTCGAGCGCTTCCTTCGAGATCAGCAGATGCTGGTCGGCGCGTGCTGCGACCTGCGGCGCATGCGTTACCGCCATCACCTGCACGGAGCCGGCGAGCCGAGCCAGCCGCGCCCCGATCGCATCCGCCACGGCACCGCCAACGCCGGTATCGATTTCGTCGAACACCAAGGTCGGCGCGGAACCGCGATCCGACAACACGACCTTCAACGCCAGAAGAAAGCGCGAAAGTTCGCCTCCGGACGCAACCTTCATCATCGGTCCGGGCCGGGTGCCGGGATTGGTCTGCACCCAGAATTCAACGCGGTCGATGCCCTGCGGCCCCGGCGACGCGACATCAGCCTCGACCTGGGTGATGAACTTCGCGCGTTCGAGTTTCAGCGGCGCCAGTTCGGCGATAACGGCCTTGTTGAGTTTTTCAGCAGACTTCGTGCGCGCCATCGAGAGTTTCGAGGCAGCCGCGTGATACGCGCCATCGGCCTTCGCAGCGGCGGCTTCCAGAACGTCCAACTGCCCGGCCCCGGCATCGATCGCCGCAACGTCGGCGGTGTATTTGGCGGCCAGCGCCGCGAGGCCGTCCACCGGCGTCGCATATTTTCGCGCGGCAGCGCGCAGCGCGAACAACCGCTCCTCGATTCGCTCCAGCTCGGCCGGATCAAAATCGGCGGCGATCAGAGCGGCGGTGAGATGCTGGTCGGCCTCCTCCAGCGCGTTGATCGCAGCGTCGATGGACTTCACCGCCGGTTCGACCAGATTGGGCGACGACCCCGCGCGGCGCTCCAACCTTCGAACGGCGTTGGCCAACGCGGAGATCGGCGAGTTGTGGCCGCTGACGGCATCCTGCGCCTCGCGCAGATCGCCGGCGATCTTTTCGCCCTGCATCATGCCGGTGCGGCGTTCGGCCAACTCGCTTTCTTCATTGTCCTTGGCGGCGAGCTTTTGCAATTCGTCCGAGGCGTGGCGCAGATAATCGGCGTCGCGCGCGGCGCGCTCCATATTGGCGCGATGCTCGGCGAGCACGCTCTGCGTCGCACGGCGGGTTTCCCATAATTTTTCCAGCGCCGACACGTCCTTGTCGAGCCCCGCGAAAGCATCGAGCAGCTTGCGATGCGTCGCGGCATCGACCAAAGCGCGCTCGTCATGCTGGCCGTGAATTTCGACCAGCGCCGCGCCGACGGCGCGCAACGTCTGCACGCTGATCGCCTGATCGTTGATGAAGGCGCGGGTGCGGCCGTCAGCCAATTGCACGCGGCGTAGGATCATCTCACCGGTATCTTCAAAATCATGCTCTGCAAGAATCGCGGCGGCCGGATGGCCCCTGGCAATGTCGAACACCGCCGTGACCTGGCCTTGCTCCGCGCCGTGGCGCACGAGACCGGCATCGCCGCGCCCGCCCAAAGCGAGCGCGAAAGCATCAAGGAGAATCGATTTACCGGCACCGGTCTCGCCGGTCAGCACCGCGAGGCCACGGCAGAATTCGATATCCAGCCGCTCGATCAGGACGATGTCACGGATCGACAGGCGCGAAAGCATGTGGAGTGGGCCTTATCCGAGACCAATTCGCTTGAAGGCCCTTGAGATATAGGAGCCCTTGTTCTCGCTCGGTTCGAGTCCGCCGGACTTTACAAGATTGTAAGCGTCTTTGTACCAGCGGCTGTCAGGAAAGTTGTGGCCAAGCACGGCGGCCGCCGTCTGCGCCTCGCTGACGATGCCGATCGCCATATAGGCCTCGGTCAGGCGGGCCAGCGCTTCCTCGACATGGCGCGTGGTCTGGTACTGCGTCACCACGGTCTTGTAGCGATTGATCGCGGCCGTGTAGTCGCGCTTGTCCATGTAATAGCGGCCGACGCTCATTTCCTTGCCGGCCAACTGGTCGCGCGCGCCTTCGAGCTTCTTCTTCGCGGAGGTCGCATATTCCGACGCCGGATATTTGCGGATCACCTCTTCGAGCGACGCCATCGCCTTTTCGGTACGGCCCTGATCGCGCGAGATGTCCGGGATTTGGTCATAATGCGAGGCGGCAATCAGATATTGCGCATAGGCCGCGTCGGCGCTGCCGGGATGCAACGTCACATAACGCGTCGCTGATCCGATCGTGCTGTCGTAGTCGCCAGCCTGATAGAACGCATAGGCCGACATAAGCAGCGATTTGCGCGCCCAGTCGGAATAAGGATGCTGGCGATCGACCTCTTCGAACTTCTTTGAAGCCGCCTTCGGATCCTTGCTCTGGTTCATGAGGTACAGACCCTCATTATAGAGCTTGTCGGCCGGCTCCTCAGCGAAGGCGTCTTCCTTTGAGGTCGTGAACTTATCGATAATCGAGCCGGTGCCGCAGCCGCCGAGTGCTGCCGCCGATATCGCCAGCAGGGCCGCCAAACTGCCACGACGCACAATCGTCGCAAGATTCATTGTCCGATTCCTGGAAGATTTCTGGACCATCAAACGCCTGACGCATTCTACGGCTCTACATTAACCGCCTGAGCCGTCTCAACCGAATTATTATCATTAATCATCGGATAGGGAGCTATTTCGCCGGGATTAAGGCGAGCACGACCGTATCATGGCCGAATATGGTTACCAGCGGATTCACCCGGCATTTGTGGCATTCGGGCGACGCAGCAAGATATCAGGACACGTCCGGCGCGAAAGCGGGAGCGACCAGACCACCGACCATGCCGGTGACGACATCGGCGGCACCGCGCGGACGGCGATTTGCATCAGCTTCGACGACGCGCCAAGCATTGCGATCGGCGAGCAGCGCGGACAATACCGCGTAATTCAGCTTATGGCCGCCACGAACCGAACGGAACGCCCCGAGCAGCGGCAGGCCGGCCAGCGCAAGGTCGCCGACGACATCAAGCACCTTATGGCGGGCGCATTCGTCGGCGTAACGCAGGCCCTCGGTGTTGAGGATCTTGCTGTCGTCGAACACGATCGAGTTCTCGAAGGACGCGCCGAGCGCAAAACCGGCGCTCCAGAGGCGAGCCACATCATTCATACAGCCGAAGGTGCGAGCGCGGCTGACGTCGCGGCGGAAGCTTTCGGGATTGACGTCGAGCGCGAAGCTCTGGCGGCCGATGGCGGGATTGGCGAAGTTGATTTCGACTTCAGCGCGGAAGCCTGCGGCATGCGGGCGGATTTCACCGAAGGAATCACCCACGGTGGCCTGCACGGTCTTGAGAACCTGAATATAACGGCGGCGGCCGAACTGCTCGACGATGCCGGCCTGATCGATGGCGGCAACGAAGGCGCTCGCGCTGCCATCCATGATCGGAACTTCAGGGCCATCAATGTCGATGATGGCATTGTCGACGCCCATGCCGCGCAAGGCCGCAAGGATATGCTCTGCAGTGGAGACAAGCGGGCCGTCACGGTCGCCCAAAACGGTAGCTAAATCGGTGGCAATCACGGATTGGGCAGTCGCGGGAACTTCGCGGTCGGTGCCATCGGAACCGGTACGGGCAAAAATAAAACCTGCATCAACAGGTGCAGGTCCGATTGTCAAATTCACCGGCAAACCAGAATGGACGCCTACACCTGTGACGGTAGCCTGCGACCGAAGCGTTGTCTGACGGCTGGATTTCATCATCTAGATAGTGCCCACTTTGACCCACTCTAATCGGAACTTTTTCCGATCGAAGTGTTCCCCGAGTCAGCAATGACCATACTGAGTGCCCGAAACAGCGCCAACTCACGCTTTTTTACGGATTGTTACCCTATCTCCGCCGTATTCGCGCCAAGCGTTTACCAATTTTCGGCGACGATGTGGCAGACCAATCCCGGCAGCGAACATGGACGAATGTTAATAACATAGTTTTAACAGCGGCTTAGATCGGAATTTTGCTGCACGGCCACCTCAAGAAAACGGCCCCGATTGGTTAATTCGGGGCCGTCATCGTGGTCGCGATTGTTACAATTCGTTAGTTGGCCTGCCGACGAAGGAACGCCGGGATATCAAGATGGTCGTCGCCCTGTGGCGCAGGGGCAACAGATGCGGGGCGGCCATGGCTGTCCAGACCCTGTGGCGCGGGGCGACGTGCGTATTCCGACACGGGATCCTGCCCCATCTGTTGGGCCACGCTGCGCTGCGGCTTGCGATCCGGCAGCGGCGGCATCGGAGCCATCTGCGGAATGCTTCGTTGTTCGGCTTCCGGTTCCTCGCGACGGCCAAGGCCGACATTGGCCAGGCGCTGCAACAGCGACAGGCGGGCTTTTTGCGGATGTTCTTCTTCCGATTCGCCACGCGCCTGACGGATCTCGTTCTGTGCGGGCATCGGCAGATCCTCGAACTTCGGCATACGCGGCGCGCGCATCGGGGCGCGTTCGGCGGCCTGCGGAATGAACTGCTCGGGCAAAGCCGGTTCGTGGGCGTCCTGTCGCGAAATGTCATGCTCGGGGAACAGCGACGGTTTCTGGACGATCGGACGTACGGTCACATCGCCATAGTCGCCCGACGGCATCGTGTTGAGCGGCTTGTCCGTCGAGACGGCAGCAGCGATCGCGGCCAGAGCGGCACGCTCATGCGGGCTGGTCGGGCGCTGGCCGCTGCCGACCTGCGCCGGTGCAGCGGCCTGAGCCGCAACGGTGCGCTGATTGTCGGCGCGCAGCTTGGCTGTCAGGTCAGCCAGACGGGTGTCGGGCGACGCCACGGCATTGGTGACAATCGTGGTCGGCGCGGCGGCATTGCGGGCCAGCAGCGCCTGCTCGATGCCGGTGGCGACGACGGAGACGCGGATAATCCCGTCGAGCGATTCGTCGAAGGTCGCGCCGACGATGATGTTGGCGTCGGCATCGACTTCTTCGCGGATGCGGGTTGCGGCTTCGTCGACTTCGAACAGCGTCAGATCCTTGCCGCCGGTGATCGAGATCAGCAGACCGCGCGCGCCCTTCATCGATGAATCGTCGATCAGCGGGTTGGCGATCGCGGCTTCGGCTGCCGTCAGTGCGCGCTTTTCGCCGGAGGCTTCGCCGGTGCCCATCATCGCCTTGCCCATTTCGCGCATCACGGCGCGGACGTCGGCGAAGTCGAGATTGATGAGGCCTTCCTTGACCATCAGATCGGTG
>JAYUEY010000090.1:0-10811 GCA_043739005.1 Tardiphaga sp. | reverse complement strand
CGATCGGTGTCTCACCGGCCGCATAGACCTCGGCCACAATCACCGCATCGGCGTCGTTGAAGCAGCTGCAGAATTCCTCGAACAGCGATTGCAGCCGGGAATAGCGATGCGGCTGCACCACCGCGATGACGCGCCCCTTGGTCGACTCGCGGGCGGCCTTCAGCACCGCGGCAATCTCGACAGGATGATGGCCGTAGTCATCGATCACGGCGACGCCGTTCCACTCTCCAGTCCGTGTGAAGCGGCGCTTGACGCCGCCGAAGCCGGCGACCGCCTTGCGAATGACGTCAGCGGCAATGCCGAGCTCATGCGCGACCGCGATCGCGGCCGTCGTATTCCACGCGTTGTGACGCCCGGGCATCGGCAGCACGAGGTCGGCGATCTCGTGCGTCGTGGTGCCGGTACGGTCACGGAAGATCACCTTGAAGCGCGAGCCGCCGTTGGCCGGCGCGAAATCCACCAGCCGGACGTCGGCTTGCGGATTTTCGCCGTAGGTGATGACACGGCGGTCCTCGATCTTGCCAACCAGCGCCTGCACCACCGGATGGTCGGTGCACATCACCGCGAAGCCATAGAAAGGCAGGTTCTCGACGAAGCTGCGGAACGCGTCCTGCACCGCCTCGAACGTCTTGAAATGATCGAGATGTTCCGGGTCGACATTGGTGACGATGGCGACATCGGCCGGCAATTTGAGGAACGTGCCGTCGCTCTCGTCGGCTTCGACCACCATCCATTCGCCCGCGCCGAGCCGCGCATTGGTGCCGTAAGCATTGATGATGCCGCCATTGATCACCGTCGGATCAAGATCGCCGGCATCGAGCAAGGCGGCAACCATCGAGGTCGTCGTGGTCTTGCCGTGCGTGCCGGCGATGGCCACGCAGCTTTTCAGCCGCATCAGTTCAGCCAGCATTTCGGCGCGGCGGACGACGGGAATGCGCTGTGCACGGGCCGCCAGCAATTCGGGATTGTCGCGCTTAATCGCGGTCGAGACGACGACGACATCAGCACCGGTGACGTTCTCAGCGCGGTGGCCGACAGTGATGGAAATGCCTTTTTCGCGCAGGCGGGTCACGTTGCCGCTCTCGGATGCGTCCGACCCCTGCACGGTGTAACCGAGATTGCACAGCACCTCTGCGATGCCGCTCATGCCGATGCCGCCGATGCCGACGAAGTGGATGGGGCCGATCTCGCGCGGCAGTCTCATGAAACATCCTGACCAGAAATTCGAGTGTGAGAGGCTTGATGCCCCGCTTTGGCCGGGTCTGACAAGGGGCTAAATGAGCTTGCAATTGCTAGATTTTTGCCACCTTCGCTACCAGATCGGCCAATCGCTCGGCAGCGTCGAGCGTGCCGGCGGTGCGCGCGCCCAGCGCCATGGCCATCAACCGCGAAGGCTCGGCGGCCAGCGCCGAAATCTCGGCGGCAAGGCGGACCGGCGTAAATTCCGGCTGTGCAATACGGATCGCGCCGCCGGCCGCAGCCAGCACACCGGCATTGGCGAACTGGTCCTGATCCAGCGCACCGGGCAGCGGCACCAGAATCGACGGCCGACCGATCGCGGCGAGTTCGGCGACGGTGCCGGCTCCAGAGCGCGAAATCACCAGATGGCTCGACGCGAGCCGCGACGGCAGATCGCTGAAAAAAGGTGCCAATTCGGCCTGAATCTTGAGGCGCTCATAGATCGCGCGGACGCGCGCCATATCCTCGTCGCGGACCTGCTGCGTCAGTACAAGTCGCGACCAAAGTGCCGGCTCCAGCCGCTCGATCGCGCCGGGGACGGTATCGGACATGACTCGTGCGCCCTGGCTGCCGCCGACGATGAGCAACCTTAAGACGCCGCCGATCTCCGGCGCGGCATAAAGGACGGCTGCAGCGGCAAGAATTGCCGGGCGCATCGGCGTGCCGGTCATCGTGGTCTTGGCGGCGAGCGATCTATCGTGGTCGAGCACGCCCGGCAACGATGTCGCGATCGCCGCGACGCGCTTGCTCATCAACCGGTTGGCGCGGCCCATCACCGCGTTGGAATCGTGGATGATCGTCGGAATGCCGCAGAGCCGCGCCGCAAATAACGGCGGCAGCGTCGGATAACCGCCGAAGCCGACCACGGCAGCAGGCTTCAGCCGCCGCATCAAGGCGACCGCCATCGCTGTGCCGGTGCCAAGCGCGAGTGTGGTCCGCGCCAGCGCGATCGGCGAACGCCCGCGCATGGTCTCGCTCGGCACCACATCCATCATGTCTTTTGAAAACAATCCGCTGAAGCGCGTGGCGCGGGCATCGGTGATGAGCCGAACGCGATAGCCGCGCTGCATCAATGTGACGCCAAGCGCCTCGGCAGGAAACAGATGGCCGCCGGTGCCACCGGCTGCGAGCAGAATGAGCGGAGCCAATGTCATGCGTAAGTCGGCGCGGCCGTCGCATCATTCATGGAGATGATCTCGGTACGCGGACGCAGCCGCGTCAGCGCCAGCAGCATGCCGGTGCCGTAAGCCAGCGATACCATCGACGAGCCGCCATAGGAGATAAATGGCAGCGTCATGCCCTTGGCCGGGATCAGATGCAGATTGACCGCCATATTGATCGCGGCCTGCGTGCCAAACAAAATCGCCAGCCCCGACGCCGCGAAACGCGAGAACAAATCTTCCGTCGCATAAGCGCGTTGCAGTGCGCGGATCACCACGAAGGCAAACAGCGACAGCACGACAAGGCAGATGATGATGCCGAATTCCTCAGCAGCGACGGCGAAGACGAAATCCGTGTGGCTATCCGGCAGGCTGCGTTTAGCGATGCCCTCGCCGGGCCCAAGGCCGAACCAGCCGCCGTTTCCGAACGCTTCCATCGCGGTATCGACCTGAAACGTATCGCCCGACGCCGGATCCATGAAGCGCTTGATGCGGCCCGCGACGTGCGGGACGAAAAGATACGCCGTGAATAGTCCGCCTGCCGCCGTCGCAGCGAGGCCGAACACCCAGATCATCCGCATGCCGGCGATGAAGAACAGCGCGCCCCACGCGGTGAGGATCAGCATGGTCTGGCCGAAGTCCGGCTCAAGCACCAGCAGCGACACCAGCATCAGCAGGATTGCCACGGCAAAAGACGTCGCGGGCATCTCCGGGCGCTTGGTCGATTCGGCAAACAGCCATGCCGCGACCACCACGAAAGCTGGCTTGGCGGATTCGGATGCCTGAATATTGATGCCTATGATGGTGATCCAGCGCCGCGCGCCTTTTACCTCAGCGCCGAAAGCCAGCGTGGCTACGATCAGCACGACACTGACGACGAAGACGATTAGCGCGCCGCGCCGGATCTGGCGCGGCGACATGAAAGAGATGCCGAGCATTACGATCATTGACGGCAGCAGAAAGAAGACGTGGCGATTAAAAAAGTGAAATGGATCGAGGCCGATGCGCGTCGCGACCGGTGGCGATGCCGCCAGCGACAAGATCACGCCGCCGAGCACTAGCGCCACGATCGCGCCGAGCAGCGGCTTGTCGATGGTCCACCACCAATCCGACAAAGGCGTGCGTTTTTCACGGGAGATCATGCGGCGGTCCTGTGGCGCTAGGGTTCTCTCATTGGTGCGCCATCATGGTTGCCAAGGCGTTAAGATTTCTGCATCCACTCTACCGAAGGCCGTCATCATCGCGCAGGCGGGACACCAAGACGGAGCTAAACCCGCTCCATCCCCTCCAGCCCCAGCACCAATTCTCGAAACGCATCACCGCGAATCTCGAAATTGCGATATTGATCGAACGACGCACAGGCCGGTGACAGCAGCACAACGGCATCAGCAATCGCGTCAGCCTCTGCATCACGCGCCGCCGCCGGGATCGCTGCATCCAGCGTCGCGCTGATCGCATAAGGCACCCTGCCCTCAAGCGTCGCTGCGAATTCATGCGCCGCCTCGCCGATCAGATAGGCTTTTCGGACGCGCGGGAAAAATTCGACGAGCGATGTAATGCCGCCGCTTTTCGGTTTGCCTCCGGCGATCCAGTAGATGTCCTGAAACGACGACAGCGCGCGTGCTGCTGCATCGGCATTGGTGCCTTTGGAATCATTGACATAGAGCACGCCGTTGCGACGGCCGATCTGCTCCATGCGATGCGCCAGCCCCGGAAAGCTGCGCAGGCCTTTCTGCAAGGCGTCGAGCGACACGCCGAGCGCCAGCACGGCCGCTGACGCGCAGGCGGCGTTCTGCGCATTATGCGCGCCGCGCAGCGAACCAATATTTGCAATATCGGCAATCACGGTCGAAGCCGCAGCGGATGTGCGAACCAATTTCGTGCCATCGACGCCGATGCCGTCGGCAAGCGGGCGCGTGACCGAGATACGCACCACAGGCTTGCCCGACTGTGCGAGGCGGTCCGCGATCGCGCTCGACAGATCGTCATCGACGCCGACAATGGCGACACCATTTGTTTGAACGCCCGCGACAAGGCGCTCTTTCACTGCCGCGTATTGGGCCAACGTGCCATGACGATCGATATGGTCTTCGCTGATGTTCAGCAAAATGCCGACCGATGGATCGAGTGAAGGCGCCAAATCGATCTGATAGGATGACATCTCGACGACATGCACCCGACCGGCGCGCGGCGGCGCGAGAGACAGGATCGCGGTACCGATATTGCCGCCCATCTGGGTGTCGTAACCGGCCGCGCGCATCAGATGCGCGATCAAGGCCGTCGTTGTCGATTTGCCGTTGGTGCCGGTGATGGCGACGAACGGCGCGTCAGGCGCGTGACGCTTGCGCTCGCGGCAGAACAGTTCGATATCCCCGATCACTTCGACATTGGCGGCGCGTGCGAGATCGACGGTCCAATGCGGTTTCGGATGCGTCAGCGGCACACCCGGAGTAAGAATCAAGGCCGCGAAATGTGCCCATGAAACGTTGTGCAGGTCGGCAGTGATGTAATTGGCCTGCGCGGCCTGCACCATGCGGTCAAGATTGTCATCGCAGGCAATCACCTCCGCGCCGCCGGCCTTCAGCGCGGCACAGACCGCAAGGCCCGAGCCGCCGAGGCCGAATACCGCGACGGTTTTTCCGGCGAATGAAGTGACGGGGATCAAGTTATCACCGCAACTTCAATGTCGACAGGCCGACCAGCGCCAGCATCACCGAGATGATCCAGAACCGGATGACGATCTGCGGTTCGGTCCAGCCCTTTTGCTCGAAATGGTGATGGATGGGAGCCATCCGAAATACCCGCTTGCCGGTGAGTTTGAACGACGTCACCTGCACGATGACCGATACGGCTTCGAGCACGAACAATCCGCCGATCACAGCCAGCACGATCTCGTGCTTCACGGCCACCGCGATCGAGCCGAGCATGCCGCCCAACGCCAGCGACCCGGTATCGCCCATGAAGATCGACGCCGGCGGCGCGTTGAACCAGAGAAAGCCCAAGCCCGCGCCTAGCAATGCGCCGCACAGCACCGCAAGTTCGCCAGTGCCGGCGACGTAATTGATCTGGAGATAATCCGAAAAAACGGCATTGCCAACGAGATAGGCGATCATGCCGAAGCTCGCGGAGGCAATCATGACCGGGACGATGGCAAGGCCGTCGAGGCCGTCGGTGAGATTCACCGCATTTCCCGCTCCGACGATGACGAGCGCACCGAAGGCGATGAAGAACCAGCCGAGATTGACGACCACTTCCTTGAAAAACGGAATCACCAGCGAACTCGACAGCGGATCGCGCCCGAGCCGCACCAGTGCGAAACACGCAATCATCGCGATCACGACTTCGAGGATCAATCGCGTGCGGCCGGCAAAGCCGCTATGCGTCTGCTTCGTCACCTTCAAGTAGTCATCGTAGAATCCAATGAAGCCGAAACCGAGCGTGACGGCGAGCACGATCCAAACATAGGGATTGAGCGGATTGGCCCACAGGACCGTCGAGACGACAAGACCCGACAGGATCATCAGCCCGCCCATCGTCGGCGTGCCGCCTTTTTTCAGATGCGTCTGCGGACCATCAGCGCGAATCGGCTGGCCCTTGCCCTGCCGCAGCCGCAGATTATCGATGATCCAGGGTCCGAACAGAAACACGAACAGCGCCGCCGTGACCATCGCGCCGCCGGTGCGGAAGGTGATGTAACGAAAGACATTAAAAACAGGGATCGCGCCTGCAAAATCGATCAGCCAGTAAAACATAAAATACCGCCTTACATCGCTGCGTCGTCGAGTGCAGCAGTGCCGGGAAAACGCTTTTCGAGCGTCGCAACAATCGTCTTCATTTTCGAGCCGAGCGAGCCCTTGACCATGATGACGTCGCCCGCACGAATCGCGCCGACCAGTTGTGATTCGAGGCTGGCTGCATCATCGGCATAGCCGCCCCGCTTGCCGGAGGAAAGGGCATCCCACAGATGCCGCATCAGCGGTCCGCAGCAAAACACCAGATCCACGGCATTGGCGCTCACGGCATCAATCAGTCCACGATGCAGCGACGCCGCCTCTGGGCCGAGTTCGAGCATGTCGCCGAGCACGGCGATCCGGCGGCCTTTGCCGTCCACCGATGACCGCCCGAGCACCGACAGCGCCGCCGCCATCGAGGCCGGATTGGCATTGTAGCTCTCGTCGATCAGCATCGCCTCGCCGCCCGAAACATCGAGCGCATGTCGCTCGCCACGACCGGCAGCAGGCGCGACGCGCGACAGAGTCAGCGCCGCCACCGCAAGATCGCAGCCAGCCAGTTCAGCCAGCGCCAGCACAGCCAGTGAGTTCATCGCCATATGCCGGCCGGGAATGGCAAGCTTATAGGTCACGTCGTGTTTCAGGATATTGGCGTGAATGGCCGAACACGTCGGATGCAACGACACGTCCAGAAGCCGCGCGTTCGCACTCTTCATTTCGCCGAACGAGACGATGCGCGTGATGCCGGCCGCCTTAGCCGCCTTTTGCAGCCGCGCAAACTGCGCATTATCGCGGTTCAACAATACAGCGCCGCCCGGCTCTACGCCTAAAAAGATTTCAGCCTTGGCGTCGGCGATCGCTTCGATGCCGGAAAAAAATTCCAGATGGACTGGCTCGACCGTGGTGATAACTGCCAGATGCGGCCGCACCATCTTGACCAATGGCGTGATCTCACCCGCATGGTTCATGCCGATCTCGAACACCGCATAGGCGACCGATGCCGGGCAACGCGCCAGCGTCAGCGGCACGCCCCAATGATTGTTGAACGAGGCGATCGACGCATGGGTTTCGCCCTGCGCGGTCAACACGCCGCGCAGCATCTCCTTGGTCGAGGTCTTGCCGACTGAACCGGTGACGGCGATGACCTGCCCCGTCAGCCGCGCGCGTGCGGCACGGCCGAGGTCTTCGAGTGCCTTCAGTACATCATCGACGATCAGCAGTCGCGCATCGGCAGCAAAGTCCTGAAGCTTGGCTTTGGCGACAACCGCGAGCGCAGCACCCTTTTCGAGGGCGGCCTGCACGAAGACATGGCCGTCATGTACATCGCCTTTGATAGCAAAGTAAGCGTCGCCCGGCATGACGCTGCGGCTGTCGATCGAAATCCCGGTGATTACCTGATGCGGCGCGCCGGATGTTTGCGCGTGCATTGCCGCAATCATGGCGTCGAGAGTCCAAAGCGGTGTCGTCATCATATCCTCAAGGCGGCACGGGCGGTATCGTGATCGCTGAATGGCAGCACGCGGTCGCCGACGATCTGGCCGGTTTCATGACCCTTGCCGGCAATCAGCAGTGCATCACCGTCTTCCAGCAAGCTGATCGCCGTTGCAATCGCCTCGGCACGGTCGCCGATCTCAATCGCGCCTCTCGCTTCGACCATGATCGCAGCACGGATCGTTGCAGGGTCTTCGCTACGCGGATTGTCGTCGGTCACGATCACACGATCGGCGTGATCGCGCGCAATTGCGCCCATCAGCGGCCGCTTGCCCGCATCGCGGTCGCCGCCCGCGCCGAACACAACGATAAGTTTGTTTTTCGCGTAAGGTCGCAAAGCCTCCAGCGCTTTTTGCAATGCATCGGGCTTGTGCGCGTAATCGACAAATACAGGCGCGTTATTGCGTGAGCCGACGCGCTCCAGCCGGCCCGGCGCGCCTTCGAGTTTTTCGAGCGCGGCGAATGTCTGATCCGCGTTGCCGCCGCTACCGATGACGAGTCCCGCCGCGATCAATGCATTCTCGATCTGGAATTCGCCGACCAGCGGCAGCAGCAGGCTGCGTGTAGTGCCGTCATATTCCAGCGTCAGGCGCTGGGCGAAATTTTCGATCTGCGCATCGAGGAGGCGGATGCCGTCGCCTTGACCAGACCCTTGCCGGCCGATCGTGATGATGCGCAATTTTCTTAAACGCGCTGCATTGATCACAGCCTTGGAGTGCTCATGATCGGCGGAGATGACGGCGACGCCATCGGCCACGACGAGATCGGAAAATAGCCGCAGCTTCGCGCCTAGATAATGCGCGACATCCGGATGATAATCCATGTGATCGCGCGACAGATTCGTGAAGGCCGCCGCAGTGATACGGATGCCGTCGAGCCGATGCTGATCGAGCCCGTGCGACGACGCTTCCAGTGCCAGATGGGTCACGCCTTCGCGCGCAAGTTCATCAATCTGGCGATGCAACGCGATCGGGTCCGGCGTCGTCAGCGAACCATAGACGCTGCGATGCGGCGCAACGAGACCGATGGTGCCAATGCTTGCCGCCTGATGGCCGAGGGCGGCCCAGATCTGGCGCGTGAACGCGGCTACGGATGTCTTGCCCGATGTTCCGGTGACAGCCGCGACCGTCGCAGGCTGACGCGCATAAAATTTGGCAGCCGCCAAGGCCAAAGCACGGCGCGGATTGTTCGACTTCACGAAGGGAACACGCAAGGCCGCGGGCGCGAGATCGCCGGCGATCGCGACTGCGCCGTTTTCAAGCGCTTGATTGATAAAGCGCGCGCCATCGGTCTTGGTGCCGGACAATGCAAAAAACAGATCGCCCGGCTTTACCGCACGGCTGTCCATCGCGAGGCCGACGACGGTCACATCGCCGATCTGCGCGTCGAGCGTCGTATCGTCATCGAAGAGGTCGCGAAGTTTCATGCTTATCCATGGAGGGCGCACCGAAGACCGGACACGCGCCGCTGCTGCTAACCGAACCAACAAGGATACGCAACGCAACCGGGACACATCGCTGGAATTAACGAGTCTGCGCCGTCTTTGATGTCGCCAGAATAAGGCCATCCGCAGGCGCGAGATCAAACCGCGGTTCGAGTCCGAGCAGAGGCGCGACGCGCGCAATGACTTTGCCACCGGTCGGCACCGCGTTCCAGCCCGAGGTGATGAAACCATGGGTTTCCGGCAACGCCTTTGGCTCATCCAGCATCACCAGCACCTGAAATTGCGGATTGTCCATCGGCAGCACGGCGGTGAAGGAGTTCAGCACCTGCTTCTTGGAATAGCGGCCATTGACGACCTTTTCTGCCGTTCCCGTTTTACCACCGAGATAATAGCCCTTGGCGATTAGTTCGGCTTGTTTCGCCGTGCCGATTTCGGCGTTCATGCGCATCATATAGCGCACCTTGTCGCTGGTTTCTTTGCGGATCACGCGCTTGCCGACCGCAAGTGCTTCTGCCTCGGTGCGTTTGAGGAAGGTAGGCGGAATCAAAATGCCGCCATTGATCATTGCATTGATGCCCATCACGGCCTGCAACGGGGCGACCGCGATGCCGTGGCCGAACGCGATGGTGATTGTGTTGAGTTCGCCCCAACGCCGCGGCACGATCGGCGACGCGCTTTCCGGCAGTTCGGTACGCAATCGATCGAGCTGACCGACTTTCTTCAGGAACGCCTTATGCGCCTCGACGCCCTGCCCAAGCGCAACCTTCGCCGCACCGACGTTGGATGAAAACGTGAAGATTTCGGACAGCGAAATCGGGCGCGCCTCAGGATGGGTGTCGTGGATCTTGAATTTGCCGTAGCTGAGCGGACGGTGCACGTCATACATCGTATTGAGGTTGACCTTGCCTGAATCCAGCGCCATCGCCAGCGTCAGCGTCTTGAAGGTCGAGCCCATTTCATAGACGCCGGTGGTCAGCCGATTGATGCGATCGGGATCATGCACCTCACGCGGATTGTTCGGATCGAAATCCGGCAGCGACACCATCGCGACGATCTCTCCTGTTTTCACATTGGAGATCAAACCCGACGCAGCCTTTGCCTTGAATTTCTCTTTTGCTTTCAGCAATTCGTCGCGTAACGCATGTTCGACGCGCAGATCGACGGCGAGTTCGACCGGTTGTTGCAAACGGTCCGACGCAAAGCCCGCACGATGCAAGTCGGCAAGACCATTGGTGTCGAGCCATTTCTCGATGCCCGCGATGCCTTGATTATCGATGTTGACGAGGCCGATCAGGTGCGACACGGCCGGCCCGCTCGGATAGACGCGCTTGTTCTCGCGCAGGAAACCGATGCCGGGAATGCCGAGCTTATGGATGTCTTGTTGCTGGCGCTGCGTGATCTCGCGCTTGAGCCAGACGAAGCCTTTGCGGGTATTGATTCGGCTGCGCGCCTCGGCGGTGTCGAGGTCCGGCAGCGTCGCGGTTAAAAGCTCGATCGCTTCGTCCTTGTCGATGATACGGCGAGGCTCGGCAAACAGCGACGGCGATTTGACGTCAGTGGCGAGCACCGCGCCGTTGCGATCGACGATATCGGGGCGTGCAGTGGCAATCGCGTCACCCGCTCCGGCGCGGCGTGCGCCATGGCCTTCGCCACCGACCGCGAACATCACGAGGCGGACGGCTATGATGCCGTAAACCAGACCGAACGCGACCATCATGAAACCGACTCGCGCGCGCGCCTTCGCCG
>JAYUEY010000089.1:0-13725 GCA_043739005.1 Tardiphaga sp. | reverse complement strand
CGTGTTGACGATGACCAACATCCGCTCAGTGATGGGCGCGATGGATCTCGATCAGGTGCTGTCGCATCGCGACGAGATCAACGAACGGCTGTTGCGTGTCGTCGATGCCGCCGTCTCGCCGTGGGGGCTGAAGGTCAACCGCATCGAGATCAAAGACATCGTGCCGCCGGCCGATCTGGTCGAAGCGATGGGCCGGCAAATGAAAGCCGAGCGCGTCAAGCGCGCCGACATTCTGCAAGCTGAAGGTCAGCGGCAGTCCGAAATTCTCCGCGCCGAGGGCGCGAAACAAGGCCAGATCTTGCAGGCCGAAGGCCGTCGCGAAGCTGCGTTTCGCGACGCCGAGGCGCGCGAGCGTTCCGCCGAGGCCGAAGCCAAGGCAACGCAGATGGTAAGTGATGCAATCGCGAAAGGTGACGTCGCGGCACTGAATTATTTCATCGCCGACAAATACATCAAGGCGTTCGGGCAAATTGCCGACTCGCCGAACCAGAAGATCATCATGTTGCCGATCGAGGCGATGAACGTTTTGGGCTCACTGGCCGGCATCGGCGAGATTGCCAAGGCGACATTCGGCGAAAGCGCGGCGACGGCTGCCGCCACTGCGCGGCGCGCGTCGTCGGTGCCGAATGCCGGCATGCCGCCGCGCGCAGAGTAGGCAGCCATGGAGTCTGTGTTTTCATCGCTCGGCGCATGGAATTGGCTGATCCTCGGTGTTGCGCTGATGATTCTGGAATTGGTCGCGCCCGGCGCCTTCATGTTCTGGCTCGGGCTGGCAGCGTTGCTGGCGGGCTTCGTCGCCTTTGCGATCGAGCCGTCATGGCAGGTCCAGATTCTCGTCTTCGCGTTCTTCACGGCCGCGGCCGTGCCGTTGTGGCGGCGCTTCGCGCGGCATCGCTCCAGTGCGAGCGACAGCAATCCGTTTCTCAATAGGCGCACCGATGCGCTGGTCGGTCGCGAGTTTACTTTAGAGAAACCGATCATCGAAGGCGACGGCACCGTGCGGATCGACGATACGATCTGGCGCGTGCGCGGACCCGACGTACCGGCCGGTTCGCGGGTGCGGATTATTTCGGCCGACGGTGCACTGCTGACAGTGGCGAGTGTCTAAATGTCGTGCGCGGATTCATGATTCGAGGCTTGTGTCATCACGCAAGCATCACGATGACTCAAGCAACTCAGGATGTCGGCTTTGCCAAATTTACGCAGGCAACCGTCCGCTCAATCGCTTGTGGATATGCACCATGAACGCCATCGCGAAGACGGGCGTCGCGAGGTTGACGATCGGGATCGACACGAAGGCCGCAATGAACAGCCCGGCTATAAACGCCGTCATCGCGTGTTCCTTGCGCATCGCCTTGGCCTCGGCGACGGGACGAAATCGCATCGCGGCGAGTTCGAAATATTCGCGGCCAAGCAGCCATGCCGTTGCGATGAAGAACACGATGAATCCCGCGCCTGCAAACAGCACGAACGGTAACGCGACGAGATAGACAAGGATCGTCAGCAGCGCTGTCTTCACGCCTTCGGGCACCGCGACACCGAGCGGCAGCGCCGCGCCGTGCGCATCGTGCGGATAGTGTTCGCGCTCGACTTGATCTGCAATGTCGTCGACAAACACGCTAGCGATCAGCGACATCACTGCCGGCATCAGGAAGATCGCGCCGAGCACGACGCCGAGTCCTGCCGCGATCGAGATGATCCACGCCAGCACATTGAGCGGCGTATGGAAGCCCGGCCCGAGCATCGTCTCGGCCCAGACTTCGCCGGAGTTTGCGAACCAAGACAACAGCCGTTGCAGCCCGACCGCGAGCGCCACGATCAGCACCAGTGCGAGGCCGATCGCCTTCCACAGGATGGCGCGCATCGGCGGCGACAGCATTTGCACCAGCGCCTTGATGGCGGCGTCGATCATCGGGAATTCTCCTTCAGGATAACATCGCAGACCTAACCATCGCGGCAAATCTGAGCAAGTGCAGCGAGCCTTTTGTCCTGTGAGCTTGCGCCGCAGCATCGACTTGTCTGGACGAATTCCTAGAAAGGGTTAGGCTAACAAAAAACAACCTGCAGGGAGTATTCGACTTGATCATCAAGGGGACAGTTTCGCTCGCATTGGCCATCGCAGCCGCCACGTTGTTCGGTGCCGCCGCGCCGGCAATGGCGCAAGAATCGATCACGGTCTGGTTCAGCAAAGGTTTCTACAGGTCCGAGGACGAGGCGCTGCTCGACGCCATCAAGAAGTTCGAGGCCAAGACCAAGATCAAGGTCGAATTGTCGCAATACGCCATTCAGGACATGATCCCGAAAACCGTGGCCGCATTGGATTCCGGCACGCCGCCGGATGTCGCTTATGCCGACACCTATGACGTGCAGGCTTCCGGCAAATGGGCCTTCGAGGGCAAGCTCGAAGACCTCACCGACATCCTGACGCCGATCAAGGGCAATTTCGCGCCGAACACGATCGAGACGGCCTATCTGATGAACAGCCAGACCAAGGCAAAAGCCTATTACGGCTTTCCGATTAAGCAGCAATCGATGCATGTCGAAATCTGGACCGACATGCTGGAGAAGGCTGGCTTCACGCTCAACGACATCCCGAAAGACTGGAAGGGCTATTGGTCTTTTTGGTGCGACAAGGTCCAGCCGGCCTATCGCAAGGCCTCGGGCAGTCGCGCTTATGGCGTCGGCCAACCGATGGGAGTGGAATCCACCGACTCTCTGCAGTCGTTCTACACTTTCATGGACGCCTATAACGTCAAGCTTGTCGATGATGACGGCAAGCTGCTGATCGACGATCCCAAGGTCAAGGAAGGCCTGATCGGCGCGCTAAAGGATTACACTGACACTTACATCAAGGGCTGCACGCCGCCGTCCTCGACGACGTGGAAGGATCCCGACAACAATGTCGCCTTTCACAACAGAAGCATCGTGATGACGCACAACTTCACGATCTCGATCGCGGCGAAGTGGTTCGAGGATTCGCAGAATCCGGCACTGACACCGGAGCAGCGCGCGGCTGCCAAGACCGCCTATGAGGACACGATCGTCACGGCATCGTTCCCGAACAAGCCGGACGGCACGCCGATCAAATACCGCTCTGACGTCAAAACCGGGATGATCTTCTCGCAGTCGAAGAACAAGGCCGGTGCCAAGGAGTTCGTGAAATTTCTGCTAGAAGAGCAGAATCTCGGCCCCTATGTCGAAGGCGCGCTCGGCCGTTGGTTTCCCGTGACGCTGGTCGGACAGAAGAGTCCTTTCTGGCAAGCCGACAAACACCGCAGGGCGGTCTACACGCAATTCGCCGGCGGCACGTCGTCGTTCGATTTCGTGAAGAACTACAAATTCACAATCCTCAACAACGAGAACGTCTGGGCGAAGGCGATGAACCGCGTGGTGAGTGAAAAGGTTCCGGTCGAAAAGGCCGTCGATGAATTGCTCGCCCGCATCAAGGAGATCGCCGGTTAGTGACCGTCATTCCGGGGCTGAACCACACGCCGGCTGCGCCGACGAGCGGTTCATCCCGGAGTGACGCAATCGGCGGCGTCGATCGATTGAGTTTTTGCAGGGCATACCATGAGCACGATCACGGCCTCAGTTTCTGACGACGCCGCCCCGCGCGGGCCGTGGCTGCCGCGGCTGAGCACGCCGCAAATCTGGGCCGTCGTGATGCTGACGCCCTATATGCTGGTCTTCCTGGCTTTCGTCGTTTACCCGGTCGGCTACGGGCTGTGGCTCGCGCGGCATCCGGCGAGCTATGTCGCGCTCGTCAATGATCCGGTGTTTGCGCGCGCGGTCGTTAACACGCTGATCTTTCTGGTCATCGGCATCAACATCAAGATGCTGATCGCGCTGGCACTGTCGGGCTTCTTCGTACAGTCGCGGTCATGGATCCGCTGGCTGTCGGTGTTGTTCATTTTGCCCTGGGCGGTACCGTCGATTCCGACCATCCTGTCGGTGCGCTTCATGCTGAATCCCGAATGGGGTCTCGTCAACAATCTGATTTTCAAATTCACCGGCGAGGACGGCCCGAATTGGCTGAACGATCCGGGTATCGCGCTGACTATGGCGATCCTCATGCATATCTGGAAATCGCTGCCGTTCTGGACGCTGATCCTGATGACCGGGCGGCTCGCGATCTCGCAGGATCTGTTCGAGGCGGCCGAAGTGGATGGCGCGAGCTGGTGGCAAAAGTTTCGGTTCATCACCTGGCCGTCGATGCAGACGCTGTATCTCACATGTACACTGCTCTCGATGATCTGGACGCTCGGTGATTTCAACAGCGTCTATCTATTGACCGGCGGCGGCCCGGCGGACCTGACCCACGTTTTATCCACACTCGGCATTCGCTATCTGCGGCTCGATCAGCTCGACATGTCGATGGCGTCGATCGTCTGTGCAATGCCGCTAGTTCTGCCGCTGGTTTATATCATGATGAAACGGTTATCCCGATGAGGCTGCCATCACTTCGTGAGGTCGGCACCGAAGCGCGGTTGCTGCTGATCGGCATTCCCGTCTTCATCTGGACGATGATCCCGATCTATCACATGTTCCTGTTCGCGATCTCGCCGAAGCAGGATGCCTTCGCCGGTAAATTGTGGCCGGATCATCCGACGCTGAACAATTTCCGAATCGTCTTCACCCAACAGCATTATTTTCTGCGTGATTTCTGGGTGCAGTTCGGCAATTCGGTCGTCATCGCCGTCGCGGTCGGCGCGCTGACATTATTCATCGCAACCTGCGCTGCCTTCGCGATCAGCCGCCTGCGTGTGCCCGGCGGCCGCGTGGTGATGAACCTCGCACTATTCACGTATTTCATTCCGGCGGCGTTCCTCGCCGTGCCGATGTATCGCACGATGGGCAATTACGGGCTGCTCAACAATCACTGGGCGTTGATTCTGGCGATGGTGACGATCGCCTCGCCCTATGCGATCTGGGTGCTGAAGCAGGCCTCCGACAAATTGCCGGTCGAACTGGACGAGGCCGCGTTCATGGATGGGGCCAGCACGTTGCAACTGTTCCGACTGGTCTATGTGCCGCTGATGATGCCGTCACTTGTTGCTGTCGGCACCTACGCGCTGCTGCTGGCCTGGAACGAGTATCTCTATGCGTTCCTGCTGCTGTCGAAGGACACCGAAATCACGCTGCCAGTCGCGCTCGGCAATTTTCTAGCCGCTGATGATTCGCCGTGGGAATTGCTGATGACGACCGGCTTCATCTACGCCCTGCCGCCGGCTGCGATCTATTACGCTTTCAAACGCTACATGGTCGGCGGGTTGACTGCCGGCGCTGTGAAATCCTGATCTTCGTTATGCGGCGATTCGAATGTCGTCGGTCATATCTTCCTCCACCTGCGTCGCGAGCGGCGGCGCGTCGGGAAATGTTTGAAACGACCCGATGGGGTCCGCCACCTCCCGGAGCGGCTTCTGCTTGTCGGCCCAATGCAGCGCAGTGTAATCGAAGCCCATTTCAATCGTTGGCTTGACCACTTCGAAATAGGGCGAGATGTCGAAATCACGCGGCATATAGAGCGACGAATCGCGGATATGGAGAATCTCTTTCCGCGCCTGTCGCGAACCGCCGCGCGTGATCTTCGGCAGGATCGGATAGCGCACGGCCTCGAACGCTTGCGCGAGCAGCGCCGAACAGATGATTTTGGTCGGATCGCCCGAACCAAACGCGATCATCCGTCGCCGCCAGCGCTGCGGCACCGGCAATGGAATGAGGTAGCGCATCAAATCGAAAATGTTCTTGGTGTCATAGTCGAAGCCGACGCGGTTGATCGCATAGCGGCACACCGTCGTACGATCCTCATAGGACAATCCGACTGGCCGGCAGATGCGGGTGTGCGACGAGAAATAACGCGACAACGGCGCGGAGACGACGCCTTCGCCGACATTGGCCTCGATCAACACATGCGGCTCGCCATTCGGCTCCGATGCGCCATCGATTGGCCCGACATAGAGGGCGGCATGCGACCAGGTCGATTGCGTGAGATATTTGATGATGCCGGAGATGCGATTGTTGCCCTCGACCAGCAACACATCGCCCGGCTGGATAACGCCGATCAGATGCTCGCGGTCGGTCGGTGTGAACGGTTCATAACCCTTCATCTCCTTTTGGAGATACCGCGCGATCAGTTTACCGATATTGTCGAGCACAAATCCCATCGTCCCCACTCCCATCCGGACGGGTTGACCCGCCTCTTGATGGTTTGATGATGACAGCAAAGCCGTTGCAATTTGGTTCATGACTGCATCTCTGCGTTGAGGCGATCTTTACCATGTGAGTTGCCGCAAGCCCGTCGTTGCGGCAAATTCGCGGACAATCAGTGCCCGCTTCAAACCTTCGGAAACCATGCCGGATAAATTACAAAGTGACGATGATGTGATGGAGCTGTTGCGCGGGGATGTGCCGGCGCTGTCGCGCCGCAATTTTCTTTTGACCGCTGCCGCATATGCGCTGGTGCCGATAACGGGTGCGCGGGCGCAGGCTGTGCCGCTGCCACGCGACGCCGATGTGGTGGTGGTCGGCGCGGGTGCGGCGGGTATCGCCGCCGCGCGGCGGATCATCGCGGCTGGCCGGCGCGTCATCGTGCTTGAAGCCTCGAACAAGGTCGGCGGCCGCTGCCAGACCGACGCAACGAGTTTCGACACACCATACGACAGCGGGGCGCGCTGGCTACACAACCCCGATAGCAATCCGCTGGTTAAACTCGCCCGTGATGCGGCGTCGGAAGTCTATCCAGCGCCGCCGGGACAGAAGATCAGGATCGGGCGACGCAATGCCCGCGCCGGCGAGACCGAGGACTTTCTCGCCACGCTGGTCCGGGCCAATCGTGCGATCGACGATGCCGGGCGGCGGTTCCTCGACATGGCCTGCGAACGTGCCCTACCGAAGGATCTCGGCATCTGGACAGGGACGATCGACTATCTGCTTGGGCCCTATGCAAACGGCAAGGAGTTGAAAGACCTCTCCGTGGTCGATCAGTTTCGTGCGCAGGACCGAATCTCCGCGCTGGCGACGCGCCAGGGCATCGGCGCGCTAATGGGCAAACTCGCGGCAACCGTACCCGTGGCGCTGTCCACGCCGGCGCAGCGCATCGTCTGGAGCGGGCGCGATGTCGGCGTCGAGACGCCGGCCGGGCGCGTGGCGGCGCGTGCCGTTATCATCACGGCGTCGTCGAATGTGCTGGCGTCCGGTGCGCTGAAGTTTTCGCCGGATTTGCCGAAGCCGAAGCAGGAGTCGTTTGCCCGGTTGTCGCTTGGCAACAAAGAGCGTATCGCGCTGCAATTGACCGGCAATGTTTTCGGCCTCGGCCGCGACGACCTGTTCATTGAGCAGAGCGACGGGCCGCGCACCGCGACGCTCTACGCCAATATTGCCGGCTCCAATCTATGCACGGTCGATGTCGCCGGCGCGTTCGGGCGCGATCTGGCGGCGCAGGGCGATGCCGCGATGGTGGCGTTTGCAACCGAGTGGTTGAACAAGCTGTTCGGCAGCGACGTTGCCAAAGCAATCAAAGCATCACGCACGACACAGTGGAGCAAGATGCCGTTCATTCAGGGCGCGGTATCAGCGGCCGGGCCGGGCGGCCAATTCGCGCGACGGGTGATCGCCGAGCCGCAGGGCAGCCTGTTTTTCGCAGGTGAAGCCACGCACGAGACGCTGTTTGGCACGGTCGATGGCGCGTGGGACAGCGGCGAACGCGCGGCGGATGCGGCATTGAAAACGCTCGGCGCATTGAAGACCGATGCGCCGGCAAAGGCTGTTCGGGAAAAGAAGCCGCCGCGCCGCGAGCGTGCGCCAGCGATCCAGTCAAATTCGCAGCAATGGCCGCGATAGGCTGGTCGTTTTCCTGAGGTGTGCGAAGGCCGCATATTTGCGCGGCCTGCGAGCCTCGAAGGATGGCAACAAAATGCTTTCCTGCATCGATCCTTCGAGGCGCGCCAAGAAAGAGCACGCACCTTAGGGTGACGCTTTGAATGATTTCGCTACACCGGCAGTGCGAGTTGCATCAGATCCTTTGCGACGATGATGCGGCCGGTGAAGTGCTTCTTCACGTCGCGGGTCCAGTCGTCGTCGGTCACTTCGGGATCGTCGCCCGGCACGAAATGGCTTAAAACGAGGACTTTGACACCGGCTGCTGCGGCAATGCGGCCAACATCTTCAGTCGTGGTGTGACTATCCAGCAGATGCTTTTTCAGGGTCGCGCCGTTTTTCGTTTTGATGACAAGCCGATCGACCGCCGGCACATAGAGCGCTTCATGCACCAGCACGTCGGCCCCCTTGGCGAACTCGGCGAGCTTTGGATTATAGGCGGTGTCGCTTGAGAACACGATCACGCCGTCCGGCGTTTCGAACTTATAGGCGAAGCTGTCGACGATCGGTGGATGCGGTGTGCGAAACGCGGTCACTGTCACTGTGTCGGTCTTCAGCACCACGCCGTCTTGCGTGATATTTTTCGCGATCAACAGCGGGCGCGGATCGGGCCGGCCTTCATCCGCGATACGGGTCTCGACATCGAATCTGTTCAGCTCCCAATAGGTCTTCGTCATTGCCTCCAGGCCAGCCGGCCCGAACGACTGGATCGGTGTCGAAAGCCCTGCAGCCCAGGCATTGTAGATAAGGTTGCCATATTCGAGGTTGTGATCCGAATGATGGTGGCTGATGAAGACATACTTGATCGACGGAATCGGAATGCCGGCACTGACCAGCTGCCGGCTGACGCCCATGCCGCAATCGATAACGAACGGCGTGCCATCGACCACTACAACATTTTCCGGGTTCGACGCGCCAATGCCGACGCGCGGGCCGCCCTTGGTGCCGAGAAAAACGATCCGCGTACGCGGCTTTGATTGAGTTTGCGCACGCAGCGGCGATGTCAGCACCGCAGTCGCGCCGAGCGCGGTGAATCTTAAAAGATCGCGGCGGTCGAGCATGGCGTTTCCCTTTTTTGCTCCTCTCCCTTGAGGGAGATGGAAAGAATATCCTACCCTCGCAACACGCCGCCGGTCTTCTTCGAGACCTCGGCCACCAGCGCTGCACCGACCGCATCGATCTCCTGATCGGTCAGGGTCTTGTCGCGCGGCTGCAATGTGACCGCGATGCCGACGGATTTTTTGGCCTCGTCGATGCCCTTGCCTTCATAGACGTCGAACACGGTAACAGCCGCAATCAGCTTCTTGTCCGACGCTTGCGCAGCGCGGACAATGTCGCCGGCCTTCACCGAACGATCGACAATGAAAGCGAAGTCGCGCGACACCGGCTGCAACGATGACAAATCCAACACCGGCTTGGCGCGCGTGGCTTTCACTTTGGCATCGGGCACGCGATTGAGGATCACTTCGAAGCCGACCAGTGGGCCGTCGGCCTTCAGTGCTTCGAGCACGCGCGGGTGCAACTCGCCGAAATAGCCCAGCACATTCTGCGGACCGATCTGGATCGCGCCTGAGCGTCCCGGATGCAGCCAGCTCGGGAGTTTGTCGCTGGCGATCTGCAACGCTTGCATCGGCGCGCCGGCCGCCGACAGCACCGCGAAGGCATCGGCCTTGGCGTCGAGCGCGTTGGCCGCCGCCGTACCTGTCCAATGGCGACCAAGACCATCCGACGACGCTAGCCCACGACGGATGCTTGCTGCAGCCATGAATTGATCCTGCGGACGATCGCCCTTAAAAATCTGTCCGACCTCGAACAAAGCCACGTCCCCAGTGCCGCGATCGGCATTGCTTTGCGCGGCAGCAATGAGGCCCGGCAGCAGACTCGGCCGCATGTCGGAGAGATCGCTCGCGATCGGATTGGCGATCGACAACGCCGCCGCGCCGCCGCCGAATAATTCCGCTTGTTGTTTCGAGATAAACGACCACGTCACCGCCTCGACCATGCCGCGCGCGGCGAGCGCGCGCTTGGCGCGGCGGGTACGCGACTGCATCTGGGTCAACACCGGCTTACGCGGGTTGTCGCCGCGCGGGAACGGTGTCATCGGCACAGTATCGACGCCGACGATGCGAACGATCTCCTCGACGATATCGGCCTTGCCGCCGATGTCGCTGCGCCACGGCGGCACCGCGATCTTCACGACGGAACCAGATCCCGCGACCATGAAGCCGAGATGGCCGAGAATACGCTTGATCTCGATCAGCGGGACCTCGATCGCGGCAAGTCGCTTGAGCTCCGACAGCGGGAAATCGATCACGCGGTCGTCGGCGTGAACCTTTCCGACCGCGACGATCTCTGACGGCGTGCCGCCACAAATGTCCATCACGAGCTTGGTTGCCAGGTCGAGGCCGGGCAGCATGAACTCCGGATCGACACCGCGCTCGAAGCGATAGCGCGCGTCCGAGTTGATGCCGAGCTTGCGGCCGGATTGCGCGATGTTGATCTCGTTCCACAATGCGGATTCGATCAGCACGTCAGTGGTCTCGATCGAGCAACCCGAGGCCTCGCCGCCCATGATGCCGGCCAGCGATTCGACACCGTTGTCGTCCGCGATCACGCAGATCTGTTCATCGAGCTTGTATGTGCGGCCGTCGAGCGCGAGCAGCGTCTCGCCGTCTTTGGCGCGGCGCACGGTGATGTCGCCCTTTACTTTAGCAGCATCGAAAACATGCAGCGGCCGCGACCGATCGAAGGTGAGGAAGTTGGTGATATCGACGAGCGCATTGATCGGCCGCAAACCGATCGACGTCAGCCGCTGTTGCAGCCACTCGGGGGAGGGACCGTTTTTGACGCCGCGCACGAGGCGCAGTGCGAAGCCAGGACAGAGCGTCGCATCTTCCACCGTGACTTTGATCGGCAAGGCGAAGTCGCCCTTGATCGGCTTGATCGCGGGTTGTTTCAACACGCCCATATCGGCGGCGGACAGATCGCGCGCGATTCCGAAGACGCCGGTGCAATCCTGACGGTTCGGCGTCAGATTGATCTCGATGACGGGATCGCCGAGCCCGGCCCAGTCGGGATAGGACACGCCGACCGGCGCATCGTAGGGCAATTCGATGATGCCGTCGCTGGTGTCGGGCAGAGCCAGTTCGCCGGCCGAGCACAGCATGCCCTGGCTTTCGACGCCGCGAATATTCCCGACGCTGATGGTGAAATCCTTCGCCGGAATATAGGTGCCGGGTTTCGCGAACACGGTCTTCAGGCCGGCGCGGGCATTCGGTGCGCCGCAGACGATCTGCAGCGGGTCACCGGTCCCAGTATCGACTTTGCACACGCGCAGGCGATCCGCATTCGGATGCTGCTCAGCGGACAGGATATGCGCGATCGTGAACGGCTTCAGCAGCGCAGCCTTGTCGTCGATGTGCTCGACCTCAAGCCCGATCATGGTCAGCTTGTCGGCGAGTTTTTCCAGCGGCTCGTCGGTGTCGAGATGATCCTTCAGCCAGGACAGGGAGAATTTCATGATCTGCAATGCCTCAGTTTAGGTCGAAGGACTTCAATTCTTGCATCTCGCGATCTGAAATCGAATCGCGGGATCGCATACCTCGTGGAAGGACGTGATTTCGCATTGCGTTTAACAAAGATGCAGCCAACTCATTTGGATTCTCTGCCAGCTTCAACCGGGTCACGTGTTGTTCAAACTTCTTCGCTTTTCGAAGGACTTCTACGCTTGCGTACAAGCGTAGAGAGATCTGCATTTTTTGAAAAGCTGCATGCCTGTCAGCGTCGCTATGCTTCGCCATCACGTCAAAAATTGCCTGAAGGTATTTTTCGTATCGGTCTTGTACGTCCAACTTGTGCCGTGCGCGACGTTCGGCTGCTTTCTGATTCCAAAAGGTAACGATACCAAGCAGCGCGGTAAGAACGGCGACGATTGCAGGAATCCAAATCTTGGAATCGTCGAACACCGTTAATTTGCTCCAATCACGAACTCAATCCCCCCGCCAGCGTCGGGACATCAAGCGGCTTGAAGCCGTAATGCGAGAGCCAGCGCGTATCGGAATCGAACATCTGCCGCAAATCGGCGATGCCGTATTTCAGCATCGCGATACGGTCGATGCCCATGCCCCATGCGAAGCCCTGATACACTTCGGGATCGATGTCGCAAGCGCGCAACACGTTCGGATGGACCATGCCGCAGCCGAGAATCTCCAGCCAGTCGGTGCCCTCGCCGAAGCGAATGTCATTCTTCTCGCGCCGGCACTGGATGTCGACTTCGAGCGACGGCTCGGTGAACGGAAAAAACGACGGCCGGAATTTCATCTCGATGTGATCGACCTCGAAGAACGCCTTGCAGAACTCGCTCAGGATCCATTTGAGGTGGCCGAGATGGGCGCCCTTGTCGATCACGAGGCCTTCGACCTGATGGAATTGCGGCGTATGCGTCGCGTCGGAGTCGATGCGATAGGTGCGGCCCGGACAAATGATGCGGATCGGCGGCTTCTGGCTCAGCATGGTGCGGACCTGCACCGGGGAGGTGTGCGTGCGCAGCAGCAGGCGTGAGCCGTCCTCCTTCGGGTGGAAAAAGAACGTGTCGTGCATCTCACGGGCCGGGTGGCCTTCCGGGAAATTCAGTTTGGTGAAGTTGAAATCGTCGGTCTCAATATCCGGACCTTCGGCGATGGCGAATCCCATATCGGCGAAGATCGTGGCGACCTCTTCATAGACCTGGCTGAGCGGATGAATGCGGCCATGCTCGGCGGGGCTTTCGCGCAATGGCAGCGTGACGTCGATGGTCTCGGACTTGAGTCGTGCATCCAAGGCTGCGGATTTCAGGAGATCGCGCCGCGCGATCAATGCCTGTGTGACGTTGTCCTTTGCGAGGTTGATCGCTGCGCCTTCGGTCTTGCGCTGTTCGGGCGACATCTTGCCGAGCGTTGAAAGCAGCGCGGAGATCGAACCCTTTTTGCCCAATGCGCCGACCCGAACGGCTTCGAGCGCGGCCTCATCGGAGGCGGCGGCGATATCGGCGAGAACCTGGGATTCCAGTGTGGCGAGTTCAGACATGAAGCAACCTCAGTGGGAGAGGTTTATCATTCACCTCTCAGCGTCATGCCCCGCATAGTCGGTCGAAGAACGGCGTCGCTTCGCTCGCCTATGTTCCGTTGCATCCACGCTTTGTCAAAAAGCCAGAAGCAAAGACGTGGATGGCCGGGACAGCGAGCGCAAACATGCGCTCTGGCCCGGCCATGACGGCTTTGGTGGTGATACGGCAACGAACGACGCTGCCGTTATCGCTAGAGCTTACGCCGCAGCTTTGGCGGGTGGCGCGGCCGGCAGTGCAGCCTTGGCCTTCTCGGCGATCGCCTGGAAGGCAGCAGGCTCATGAACCGCGAGATCCGCAAGCACCTTGCGGTCGACTTCGATGCCCGAATGGGCAAGGCCGTTGATGAACACGCTATAGGTCATGCCAAGCGGACGAACCGCCGCATTGATCCGCTGGATCCAGAGCGCGCGGAACGTGCGCTTCTTGCGCTTGCGGTCGCGGAATGCGTATTGCGCGGCCTTCTCGACCGCTGCCTTGGCGGTGCGAATCGTATTCTTGCGTCGGCCACGGAACCCCTTGGCGAGCTTGTAGACTTTCTTGTGCTTGGCATGAGCCGTCACACCGCGTTTGACGCGAGCCATGACTGATCTCCTTTAAAAGAGGACATTGAAACAGAGGCCGCGCGAGGCGGCGATACGAAAAACCGAGGCGATCAGGCGTTCGGCAAGAAATACTTCTTGATGTTGTCGCCGTCGGTCTTGAACAGCACGCGGGTGCCGCGGAGCTGCCGGATCTGCTTCTTCGTC
>JAYUEY010000088.1:0-2535 GCA_043739005.1 Tardiphaga sp. | reverse complement strand
TGAGATGGGCCGCATCGTCGAGATTCAGTTCGGGCGTTTGCAACGTCTGCTGGTCGATCGCAAAATCACTTTGACGCTCGATGATGGAGCACGCGACTGGCTTGCTGCGAAAGGCTGGGATCCGGCTTACGGCGCGCGTCCCTTGAAGCGCGTCGTGCAGAAATTCGTGCAGGATCCGATGGCGGAAATGATCCTTGCCGGTGATGTGCGCGACGGCGACGATGTCGCGATCTCAACCGACGGTGGCGTGCTAACCTTCAACGGCCAGCCGCCGCATATGGCGGAGATCACGCAATTCGACGAGGCCGTGCCGAAGCGGATGCTGAATTGAGGCTCTTCTCCCCTCCTGTTTTGCGCGGAGGGGAGTTCTTCGATGGGCGCAGCACGTCTGTCGAAAATCTTTTCCTCGCACGCCCCGTATGAGACACTGGTCGGATAACGCTCGACGCACATGATCGGGCCGCAAGGGGAGAAGCGTGCCATGCAATCAGGGCATGTCGTATTCGGGGCGATGGACGAAGTGGTGTTCGGCAAGCCTGCCGCCGAAGCCATCGTCGCGCAGATGGATCGCCTGTCCGCGCAACGCGCATTCCTGATGGTCAGCCGCACGCTCAATCAAACCACCGACGAGATCGATAAAATCAAACTGAGGCTCGGTTCGCTCTGCGTTGCCGTGTTCGACGGCATGCCGCCGCATACGCCGCGAGATGCCGTGATTGCAGCAACAGAACAAGCGCGCGAGGTCGATGCTGATCTGATCGTGACCATCGGCGGCGGATCGATCACCGACGGCGCGAAGGCCGTGCAGATTTGCCTTGCCAATGATGTGCGCAGCGTCGCGGGTATCGATGCCGTGCGGGCTGTGAAGGGCGTGATGCCGCAGATCAAGCCGCCGGTCGTGCGGCAGATTAGCGTGCCGACGACGATTGCCGGCGGCGAATTCAGTTCGCTTGCCGGCGTCACCAATACGGCGACGGGCGTCAAAGAAATGCTGACGCATCGGCTGGTGATGCCGCGCGCGGCGATTCTCGATCCGGCGATCACCGTACACACGCCGGAATGGCTGTGGCTCTCGACCGGCATCCGCGCGGTCGATCATTGCGTCGAGGGATTATGTTCGCGTGAGGCGCATCCCTATGCCGATGCGCAGGCGATGAAGGGGTTGGCGATGCTTGCAAGGGCACTGCCGCGGGTCAAAGCCGATCCGCATGATTTGCAGGCGCGGCTCGATTGCCAGATCGGGACATGGCTCTCGATGGGGCCGCTGTCATCGGGCGTCCCGATGGGTGCCAGCCATGGCATTGGTTACGTTCTCGGCGCGGCATTTGGCGTGCCGCACGGTCATACGTCCTGCGTGATGCTGCCGGCGGTGATGCGCTGGAACAAGAGCGAGAATGCTGAGCGGCAGGCGTTGGTCTATGAGGCGATGGGTCATCCCGGCGGCGATGCATCCGAGTTGCTCGATGCATTCATGCGCGATCTTGGCATGCCGCGCAGCCTGCGAGACGTAGGCATAGGGCCGGACAATTTCGATCGCATCGCGGAACAGGCGATGGGCACGCCGTGGGTGCCGCGCAATCCGCGCCACATCGCGGGTCCTGCGCAGATCCGCGAGATTCTGGACTTGGCGGCATGATTGTCAGATAGCTGCCGCATGGATGCTGCGCCATTCGTTCAGGATCACGTCCGGATGTAGCTCCATCCCTGCTCCTGCAACTCGCTCAATCGCACCACACCGGCCGGCACATCGGTCGCCTCGGGCAATTGAACGATGTCTGCCGGCGCTTTGTTGTTTTGACGGGCTAGCGCTGCACGGCTGTTCTGGCACGCCGAAAAAACCAGAGATGGCATCGCTTTGTGGAGCTCGGCAATCCGGTCCTTCACCGGAGAAATGTCGCGAAGCATGAGATAGCCGGGTCCGAACGCAACAATTTCGATCTCGACTGCTTCGTTGCGGGCCTCGTAGTAGTCGGCCGCATTCGTGGCATTGCCGAGAACCAGCGTCATCAGTTGCGTGTCACCACTGCTGACCTGAAAGGCCATGCGATGGATCTTCAATGCGGGGTCTTGCTTAGCCGGCTCTGATCTGGCCGAGGCGGTCGCGAACAATCCGCCGAGTCCGACGAGGACACCCGCACCTGTTGTATTGAAAAAGCGTCGATTCATGGTGTGACCTTTCCAAAGGTCCAGTATGACCGAGCTCAGTCGAACTCGCTACAGGATTGCGCGATCGTCGGTTCGCATCGCCGCCTGACGTGTCAGCGATTGATAACCTGCCGCGCCGGGATCACGGTGCCGGTGGTGCCGTTGCCAGCATCCGAGACGCGGTTGTTGCGGTTGCTCATCATCGTATCGATGCGGTCGCGTTCTTTTTCGAAGCCTGCGATCATCGGGCCTTCAAGCGAGCGGCCGCGCGGCAGCTTCACGCGCATCGGATCGACGAAGCGGCCGTTGACGAGAATCTCGTAGTGCACATGCGCGCCGGTGGACATGCCGGTCGAGCCGACGAAGCCGATGACTTGCCCCTGACGCACG
>JAYUEY010000087.1:0-2489 GCA_043739005.1 Tardiphaga sp. | reverse complement strand
TTCACCGAGTTCGGGCCGTCCGACGCAGGCGGCCGAGCCCTTCGTCGCCCAGCGCAAAGCATCCGTATGGCTGACCTTGCCGACGCCGTAGCGCGCCCGTTGCAACAGGAAAGCCGCGCGCACCTCTTGCATCAAGTTCGAGCCGTCATTCGACGCCGAACCATCGACGCCGAGCCCGATCGAGACGCCGGCCTCCTCCATCTCGCAAACCGGGCAGCAGCCTGACGCCAGCAACTGATTGCTGCAGGCGCAATGGCTGATGCTGGTGCCTGCGCGTCCTAGCCGCTTCATCTCGGATGCATCGACGAAGATGCCATGCGCGAGCCATGTGCGTTTGTTGAGCCAGCCGCATTGTTCGAGATAATCCAGCGGTCGGCAGCCCAGTGTTTCAAGACAGAACGTGTTCTCATCCTCGGTTTCGGCCAGATGCGTATGCATGCGAACGTCGAGTGTCTCGGCCAACGCCGCTGTCGCCGTCATCAGCGAGGTCGTGACCGAAAACGGCGAGCATGGCGCGAGCGCGATCTGCACCATCGCATCTTCGCCGCGCTCGTGATGCCTCGCGACCACGCGCGCGCTGTCGGCCAGAATGTCGTCTTCGTCTTGCACCACGGAGTCCGGTGGCAGGCCGCCGTCTTTCTGTGAGCGGTTCATCGAACCGCGCGTGAGCAGCGCCCGCATGCCCAAACGCTTGGTGACACCGACCTCGATATCGACGGCATCTTCAAGCCCGGCCGGAAATACGTAATGATGGTCCGTCGTCGTCGTGCAGCCGGACAGCAGCAGTTCCGACATCGCCACCGTCACCGCCAGTTCAAGCGATGGCGGCGTCAGTCTCGCCCAGATCGGATAAAGTGCTTGGAGCCATGGAAACAGCTCGCGGTCCATCGCGGCCGGCAGCGCGCGCGTCAGGGTCTGGTAGAAATGATGATGCGTATTGATGAGGCCGGGCAGCACGACATGGGCAGAGGCATCGAAGACCGTCACATCGGATGTTGCGGGCGTCTTGCCGGATGGCACCAGTTCGACAATGCGGCCGTCGCGCACGACGACGCCACCGGCGGCATTGTCCGCGAAAATTCCCAGCGGGGTCTTGATCCAGATCGCCTGCATTCGTCTCTCCAGTGCGCCAACGCGACAACAGCCACCATTTCGCCAACGGATTCCTGCAAATCGGAGACCAAACTGGCGTCGGTTTTGCAAGACTGAAATCTGATGGACCTGAACACGATCATAGCGGTGGCGCAGCCGCAATCCCGCGCCGACCTCCCCGCATGGACGCAAGGCGACGCTTGGCTCGCCGGCGGCACATGGCTCTATTCCGAACCGCAGGCGCATCTGACGCGGCTGATCGATCTTGCCTATCTGAAATGGCCGGCGCTCACGATCAGCGACACGCATCTGACGATCGCCGCGACGTGCACGGTGGCGCAACTCGATGCGATGGCCTGCCCGCCGGACTGGGTCGCGTCGCCTTTGATCGCGCAATGCGCCCGTTCCTTTTTGGCCTCGTTCAAAATTTGGAAGACCGCCACCATCGGTGGCAATCTGTGTCTTGCACTCCCGGCCGGCCCGATGATTGCGCTGACGGCAGCGCTCGATGGCGGTTGCCTGATCTGGTGCGCCGATGGCAGCGAGCGGCGCATGCCTGTGGTCGATTTCGTCACCGGAAATATCCGCAATGCCTTGAGGCCCGGCGAATTGCTGCGCCAGATCGACCTTCCAATCACGGCCCTGAAACGGCGCGTCGCGTTCCGGCAAATCTCGCTAACGCCGGTCGGCCGCTCCGGCGCGCTGCTGATCGGCAGTCTCGATGGGGACGGCGCGATGACCTTGACGGTGACAGCCTCGACCGTACGGCCGATCCAACTGTCCTTCGCAGGCTTGCCGAGCCTCGCCGATCTGCGCGACGCGATCCGCGATCGTATTGCGGACGGGCTTTATCACGATGACGTCCACGGCAAACCGGACTGGCGCAAGGCGATGACGCTGCGCTTTGCCGAAGAGATCCGCTGTGAATTGCAAGAGGTTCAAAAAGGCTCGCACGCATGAATTTCGAACTCAACGGTGTTGCGGTCGAGACGATTCCCGCCGCCGGGCAATGCCTGCGCACGCTGCTACGCGATCTCGGCACTTACGGTGTCAAGAAAGGCTGCGATGCCGGCGATTGCGGCGCCTGTACCGTGTTGCTCGACGGTGAGCCCGTGCATAGCTGCATCGTGCCGGCGTTCCGCGTAAGTGGTCACGCGATCACGACCATCGAAGGTCTTGCGCCGGAGGGCGAGAGGCATCCGATGCAGCAGGCGTTTCTCGATGCCCAGGCGTTTCAATGCGGCTTCTGCACCTGCGGCATGATTCTCACTTGTGCCTCGCTCAATCAGGCGCAGCGTGCTGATCTCGGCCAATCGCTGAAAGGCAATCTGTGTCGTTGCACCGGCTATCGCGCCATCGAGGATGCGCTGAATAACATCACCAATTGCGAGGACGCA
>JAYUEY010000086.1:0-14928 GCA_043739005.1 Tardiphaga sp. | reverse complement strand
CGGCGCAGTTTTGGTAAACAAAATCGCCGTTTGGATTCACCATGTGGCCATGACGCGCTGATCCTGAGAACAGCGTTACTTTTCAGCCAACGCGCATGGTTAACCGGGCGTCACCGCAACGCCGATCCTCGCACCATGCATCGGCAGCTTCGAAACCCGCCGTTAAAGACATGTCTCTATAAGAGGAGCGAGAGATGGGGACAAAAGACATGGCCGTTCAACGTAAGCGCTTTCGGATCGAGGAAATGACACACGGGCACATGACCCTGCCTGTCATCGCAGAACCTTTGCCGATGCAGGAAAACATTGTCGCCGAATTGCGTGCGATCCGCGATGCAATGTCCAATCCCCAGGCGACCGGCTCGCAGCCGTCCGGCGCGGTCACATCACAAGTGTCCGAAACCAAGGATGCGCAAGCGACGCTGGACAGTTATCGCGCTCAGATCGCGCAATGCGAAAAACTCAAGATCGAACTCGATCTCATTCATGACGCGATCGACCGCACCAAGCGCGAGATTGCGGCCCTGCACGGCAAGACGTTCGACGGCGGCGAGATCACGATCGTCAGTGGTGAACTCGGCGCAGTCGTCGACGGCACCGAAGAAGCCACGCAACAAATTCTCGACGCCGCCGAACAGATCGATCAGGCGGCCGCAGCGATGACGCGGGTGAATTCACCAGATCAGCAAAAGGCTCTGTGCGACGACATCAGCGAGCGCGTGATGTCGATCTTCGAGGCCTGCAATTTTCAGGATCTCACCGGCCAGCGCATCGCAAAGGTGATGGCGACGATGTCATTCATCGAAAACCACATCAACGCCATGATGGACATTTGGGGCGGGGTTGACGCGATGAAGGCGCATGCGCCCGTGACGATCGATGAGCGCAGCGAAGATGCGCGGTTGCTGAATGGCCCGAAGAGCAAGGACGCGGTTGGCCATACGTCTCAGGACGATATCGACGCGCTTTTTGGTTAAGCTTTTTATCTTCGGGCATGATCTGGACGAAAATCGGAATTCTAAGCTTCCGGATCATGCCCGCGTCTGCCGATCGTCTAGCGCGCCCTCGCCGCGCGGATGGGTTCAGCGCGAGCAAAACCCATCCGGATTGATCACGTCATGCCCGTGGTGCGCAGCGCACATAGACCATGTTGCCGTAGCGGACGCCGGCGTCCTTCTCGACAAAGCGTGTCACCATCACGCGACCGTCGAATGAAATGATCTTGCGGTCGCGGTCGCCGCCGGCCGGTCCGGGCGGGCCAATATAATTCTCGCCGTTCGGGCTGCCCTTGAGACGCAGTTCCTGCGGCGTGGCCTCGTCGGCGAGATGCATGATGACACCGCCGGAGGTGCCCGCGCCGATCACGTAAGGCTGCTTGCACTGGCCGCGCGCCGCGTTCTCGGTGCGGACCCGGTCATTCGGGTTTTGGTAGGAGGCAAGCCCCCAGCGGCCGACGATCTCTTCGGAGCGAATCGACGCCGGCAACTCAACCGCCGGCGGCAGTTCCGGCGGAGCTGGATTGGACCCAAAACTCGGCATGCTCAGATTCATGCCTCCGCAGGCGCCAAGGCCAAGCGTCAGCACAAGCACGCCTCCCAGATTCATAAACGCGCGTGTCATGCGTGACGTCACCATGTCATCCCCTTAACAATTTCTGCCGGAGCGGGTCCCGCCGCAGGCATCACACCCTGTCCGACCTGAACCACACCTGAATTACGCATACCTGCGGTTATGGTTTCCAGATCATCCTATATTGGCCTCACCAAGGCCTTAACCGGATCGGCATCAACCGTTTGCTTGACAGGTTTTACATCCCGCCATACTCCTCGCCGAGCAGATTGGCACTCACCTAGACCGATTGCCAAGGCGTCAATCGTCCCCAGCGTCTCTCGCTGGTGCGTGCCGGGCCCGGCACGCTGAGACTTCCATCGAACCGCAAGGAGCCATCATGGCCAAGACCTCGTTCCGCCCGCTGCATGACCGCGTCGTCGTTAAGCGCATCGATGCCGTCGAGAAGACCAAGGGCGGCATCATCATCCCGGACAGCGCCAAGGAAAAGCCCCAGGAAGGCGAAGTCGTCGCCGTCGGCCCCGGTGGCCGCGACGAAGCCGGTAAGCTGATCCCGATCGACATTAAGGTCGGAAACAAGGTGCTGTTCGGCAAATGGTCCGGCACCGAAATCAAGCTCGACGGTGTCGATCTCCTGATCATGAAGGAATCCGACATCATGGGCGTGATGGCGTAAGCACGCGCGCGCGATGACGGGCGATCCCGTCACCTGCGACGCTTGCGAATAGATTTTTGCACGTCGAAATACTGTCGGAATACTGGATCATTTGCCGACGCGGATGATGACAGCGACGTGCGTTGAAACGCTGCGGATAAGATTTACTCACACAACAGGACAAGCCACATGGCCGCCAAAGACGTTAAATTCTCCGGAGACGCGCGCGATCGTATGCTGCGCGGCGTCGATATCCTCGCCAACGCCGTCAAGGTGACGCTGGGACCGAAGGGCAGAAATGTCCTCATCGAAAAGAGCTTCGGCGCACCGCGCATCACCAAGGACGGCGTCACCGTCGCCAAGGAAATCGAACTCGAAGACAAGTTCGAGAACATGGGCGCGCAGATGCTGCGCGAAGTCGCCTCCAAGACCAATGACACCGCCGGCGATGGCACGACCACCGCAACCGTTCTGGCACAGGCGATCGTGCGCGAAGGCGCAAAGTCGGTGGCTGCCGGCATGAACCCGATGGACCTCAAGCGCGGCATCGACATCGCCGTCGCCGCCGTTATCAAGGACATCACCAAGCGCGCCAAGCCGGTCGCGTCCTCATCCGAAGTCGCGCAGGTCGGCACCATTTCGGCGAATGGTGACGCCGCCATCGGCAAGATGATCGCGCAGGCGATGCAGAAGGTCGGCAATGAAGGTGTCATTACCGTCGAGGAAAACAAGTCGCTCGAAACCGAAGTCGATATCGTCGAAGGCATGAAGTTTGATCGCGGCTATCTGTCGCCCTATTTCGTCACCAACGCCGAGAAGATGACCGCCGAACTCGAAGACTGCTACGTGCTGTTGCACGAGAAAAAGCTGTCGGGTCTTCAGGCCATGTTGCCGGTGCTCGAAGCCGTGGTCCAGAGCGGCAAGCCGCTGCTCATCATCGCGGAAGACATCGAAGGCGAAGCGCTCGCCACTCTCGTCGTCAATCGGCTGCGTGGCGGCCTCAAGGTCGCGGCCGTCAAGGCACCCGGCTTCGGCGATCGCCGCAAGGCGATGCTGGAAGACATCGCGATCCTGACCGGCGGTCAGCTCATCTCCGACGACCTCGGCATGAAGCTTGAGAACGTCACCGTACCAATGCTCGGCCGCGCCAAGAAGGTCGTGATCGACAAGGAAAACACGACTGTCGTCGGCGGCGCGGGCAAGAAGCCGGCGATCGAAGGGCGCGTCAACCAGATCAAGGCGCAGATCGAGGAAACCACCTCGGACTACGACCGCGAGAAGTTGCAGGAGCGTCTGGCCAAGCTCGCAGGCGGCGTCGCGGTGATCCGCGTCGGCGGCGCGACCGAAGTCGAAGTGAAAGAAAAGAAGGACCGCGTCGATGACGCGCTCAATGCCACTCGCGCAGCCGTTCAGGAAGGCATCGTGCCCGGCGGCGGCACGGCATTGTTGCGCGCCAAAAAGGCGGTCGGCAAGATTACCAATGCCAATCCCGACGTGCAGGCCGGCATCAACATCGTGCTGAAGGCGCTGGAAGCTCCGATCCGCCAGATCGCCGAGAACGCCGGTGTCGAAGGCTCGATCGTCGTCGGCAAGATCTTGGAAAACTCTTCCGAGACCTTCGGCTTCGACGCCCAGACCGAGACTTATGTCGACATGGTTCAGAAGGGCATCATCGATCCGGCCAAGGTGGTTCGCACCGCGTTGCAGGACGCAGCCTCGGTCGCCGGCCTTCTGGTGACGACCGAAGCGATGGTCGCCGAGTCGCCAAAGGATGCTGCACCGGCGATGCCGGGCGGTGGCGGCGGCATGGGGGGAATGGGCGGCATGGGTGGCATGGGCTTCTAAGCCGAGCCAGTCGCACGACGAGATCGAAGGCCGCCTCCGGGCGGCCTTCTTTTTTTGGCGCGCGTGGTATGTTGCCGCCAACTGATTCCAGTGATGCAAAGAATAATATTGGAACCCGCCATGCACGCGCTTCGCCTTTGTCTGATTGGACTGATGACGGCGTCATCGAGCCTCGCTTATGCCCAGATCAAGAGCGCGCCGAAGGCCGCACCAGCCGGACCGGAGACGCGCTATTTCACCTCGGTCAATGGCTTGATGGACGGCAATGCCGACGTGATCCTGAAAGAGACGCGCACCGGCAAAACCGTCACATCGGTGACGCTCGATGTCTGCTACCCGGCCGATCGCGGCTCGGCGCGCAAGGATCGCTTCGTCGCCACTCTGGCCGTCAACGGCAATGCGCTGACCGGCACCGCGACCAGCGAAGCCGACAAGTTGCCGGTCTCGGTCAAGCTGAACCGCAGACAGACCGGCGACACGTTTGAATTCAAAGGCCAGATCAGCATCGGCCAGACCACCACCGAGGTGACATCGACCGACAACACCGATTTGAGCGAAAGCGAATTTCGCGACAGCCAGTCGAGCGATGACAGCGTCGCGCTGGCCCCGAAGGATTTCACCGAAGTCTCGCCGGAATCCGTCGCCGTCAAGGTCAAGCTCGATACCGCGTCGGACTTCCTGCGCTCGCTGCGCGGCCAGAATGTCGAAATCGCCGTCTCCAGCCTCGCCGTCGCCTGCGATGCGTTGCGCTCCGGCCAACAGACGATCTATCTCACCGTCGATCCCGACAAGGCCGCCGCTTTCATCGCAAAAGCGCGCACCATGCCCGGCGTCGTTGCGGCGGGTTGGTCGACCGGTCTGATCGAGATGGACCGCGCCATCCGTTTCAACGCGGCCGAGTGGCGCGACGGCGATACGCTGAATCGCGACAAGCTCGCGATGGCGATCGGCAATGTCCTGGCGACGGCGCTGTCGACCAAACTCGCGGCGAGCGCATGGAGCGACACCACCGGCAAGTTGAAACTCACCTTCAAGCGCCCGAGCCAGGTGTTTCCGACGCTCGGCCTGACCGAGACGATGGAGGTCAACGCGCTGGTCAGCCCGGACAAACCCGATCCCACCGACAAGCTCATGCTCTGGGTGTCCGGCCCGACGACGACCACGACGGACGAGAACAGCGGCGCGAAACTGACCTTTACCGATGCCGAGACCGCAGGCGAGGATGAAGGCGACCAACGCAGCGATGTCGGCACTGTCACGGCGTTGGCGAAAGCGTTCAGCGGACAGCGCTGGGATGGCGAGCGGGCGGTGTGGAAGTAACAGCAATACGCCGTCATAAAGCGCGACCGACAAACAAGCACTGCCGGTACACTTGGCGATCATGACGGCCGCCGATGTGATGGCGTTCCCTCCTTTATTTGACATCGCCGCAACGAACCGCAAAGACATGGCCATGTTTCGAGGCTTCGCAGGGTTACAGGCTTGATGGCGCGCTATGATGTGGTGGTGATCGGCGCGGGCCTTGGCGGCCTCGCGACGGCGGCAATCCTGACCAAAGCCGGCCGCAAAGTGCTCGTGATCGAGCGCAGCAATTCCGTCGGCGGTGCGGCGTCGAGCTACAAGGTCGGCGATCTCTTCGTCGAAGGCTCGTTGCACGAGACCAGCGACCCACATGATCCGGCCGATCCCAAGCATGATGTGCTGAGCCGTGCCGGCGTCCTCGGCACCGTGACCTTCGTCCCCGCCGGCGCGCTCTATCAGGTGCGCGGCGGTCCGCTCGAAGCTCCCATCATTCTGCCCGACAATTTCGCAGCGGCCACCAAAGCGCTGGCGCAGCATTTCCCCGACGCAACAGACGGCGTCGCCAAACTGTTCACGCAGATGCAGGCGATCATCGCCAGCGACACAGCGGATACAAGACTCTCATTGCAAGACAAGCTCACCGAATTGTTCGGCGATGACGAGCGCATCAAATGCGCACTGGCTGCGAACCTCGCTTACTATCACGACGATCCCGCGACGTTGTCGTGGTCGCATTTTGCATCGGCACAAGGCCGTTATCTCGCCAGTGGCGGACGCTATGTGCAGGGTGGCTCGCAGCGGCTATCGAGCGCGCTGGCACGAACCGTGATGCGCGCGGGTGGCGAGGTCGCGCTGCGCCGTATGGTCACCGCCGTCGATGCCGATGCCAAGACCGTCACTCATTGCGCGAAAGACGGCAGCGATCCGAAGACGGTCGCCTATGATCGCCTCGTCAGCAACGCCGCGCCTGCGACGCTGGCGGAGTTGCTCGGCGACGACGCGGGCACAACGCTGATGAAATCTTACAGCAATCAATCGCCGTCGATTTCGCTGTTCGCGCTCACGCTGGGATTGTCCAAGCCGCCGCGCGAATTCGGTTTCGCGGGCTATTCGACGCAAATTCTGCCGCCGTGGCTGACACGCCTCGCCGATTTCAAAGACGGCACCACGCTGATGAAGGACGAGCCCGGCGATAAAATGCCGCCGATGTCGATCGTCGATTTTGCCGCGATCGAGAGCGGCGTGCCGTCGCCGCCTTATGTGCTGTCGATCTTCGGCCCCGATCATCTGTCGAACTGGGATTCGTCCGATATGGACGCCTATCGCGACAAGCGTGGCCGCTGGCAGCATGCGATCGTCTCATATCTCGATGGCATCTACCCCGGCGTGCAGACGTCCATCGTCGCGTCGTCGTTTAATTCGGCCCTGTCGGTGCGGCAATATCTCAACGCGCCCGATGGCGCGGTCTATGGATTTGCACCGTCACCCGATGCGCCGTCGCGCTCACCGAAAACCATACTGCCGGGCGTATATCTGTCATCCGCTTATGCCGGCGTCGGCGGCTATACCGGCGTGTTGCAGGCAGCGGGCATCTGCGCGGATATGATTTTAGCGGACGCCTGATCGTCAATTCGTATTGATCCGAAACCGCAGCGGCTTTGCACCGACAAACGTCACGGCATCGCCGCGCCGCGTCCATGTCGTGGCGTCGCTCAGCGATGCGAGCAGCGCATCGTCGGCAGCAACCTGCGCCGGCGAACAGGAGCGCTCTTCCATCGCGCCGGTCACGAATACGATCGTGTTGCCCGCGACTGAAAACTGACCCTTGCCGCCTTTGCAAAAGAGTTCGATCCGCGCCTCGCCGGCATCGCCGATCTCGATATTCGGCCGACGCTTGGAGCTCGGCATCGGCGGCGCATCGAGCGTCATTTCGAGACCGAAGGGAAATTCATCGGCGGCGTGCGCGCGCCCTGCCGCAACTGCAATGACGCTCATGATGGCCAATAGAAAAAACCGCCCCGAAATCATCGAACCTCGCAACGCTGTCAGACATCGTCATCTCCTTAGCGTTGATCCCGGCAACGCAGACGCGCGACCGGGATCAACTTGGCGACGATGACGCTAGTATCTGACTATTTCGGCAACGTGATGACCATCGCTGTGAACGGATAGACATAAGCCTGCAGCATCACGAACAGGCCGACCAGACACGCCAGCACGATAGAGTGCCAGAACACGTAACGCAGGATGGTGCCTTCGTGGCCGTACCAGTTCGTCGCCGTGGAGGCGACGACGATGGACTGCGCGTCAATCATCTTGCCCATCACGCCGCCCGACGAGTTCGCGGCCGCCATCAGGATCGGGTTCAGACCAAGTTGCTCCGACGTGATCTTTTGCAGATTGCCGAACAGCACGTTCGATGCCGTGTCCGATCCCGTGAGGGCGACGCCGAGCCAGCCGAGCAAGGTTCCGAAAAACGGATACAGCACGCCGGTCGCTGCGAACGCCAGACCCAACGTGGCATCGACACCCGACAGTCGTGTCAACGTGCCGATCGCAAGCATCGCCGAAATCGTGATCAGCGAGACCCCGCACAGCTTGATCGTTTTACCATATTGAACAATCATCTTGGCGGGAGAGAAGCCCATCAGGAAACCGGAGATGATCGCGGCGATCAACATGCCTGTTCCGGTGAAGGACAGATAGGTGAACCCGAACACGGCACCCTCGGGCGTCGGCTTCGCCACGATGGGCGCAACCTTCATGATCAACTTGTCGAGGTCGGGGACGGGATAGCTCCAGCTAAAATTGGCATTGGCCCAGCCCTTGAACGCGCCATTGCCCCAGATCAACATCACAACACAGACGATGATCCACGGCAGCATGGCGCTCCACAATTGCGCCTGCGTCAGCGGTGTCTTGTCCATCGACTTGACGCTGGCCATCGTTGCTGCCGATTCGTCCTTGCCACGCAGCGCAGGCGACAGCCACAACACTTTTGGCTGCCAGACCTTCAGGAACAGGATCAGAGCGCCCATCGAGATCAGCGACGCACCGATGTCGACAATCCACGGATTGATATAATTCGAGATCAGGAATTGCGGGATCGCGAACGACAACGACGTCACGAGAATCGCAGGCCAGACCTCCTTCATGCCCTTCCAGCCGGCGAAGGCCCAGATCACCCAGAACGGCACGATCATGGAGAACAGCGGTAGTTGCCGACCAACCATCGCGCCGAGGATATAGGGATCGAAGCCGGTGACGGTGGCGAGGCCTTGGATCGGCGTTCCGAGTGCGCCATAAGCGACTGGCGCGGTATTGGCGATCAGCGACAGACCCGACGCTGCGAGCGGCGAGAAGCCCAGTCCGATCAGGACAGCGCCGGTGATCGCAACTGGCGTGCCGAAGCCGGACGCCCCTTCGAAGAACGCGCCGAACGAAAAGGCGATCAGCAGCAGTTGAAGCCGACGGTCCTCGGTGACACCGCCGATGGCGCGCTTGAGGAGTTCAAACCGGCCCGTGACGACCGTGATCTGATAGAGAAAGATCACGTTCAGCACGATCCAGCCAATCGGGAAAAAGCCGGAAACGACGCCGAGCAGCGACGCACGGATCGACATTCCGGCCGGCATCGTGAAGACGAAGATCGTGACGAGGTTGGCAAGAATGACGGCAATGATGGCCGCGATGTGCGCTTTCACCTTTCCGCTCGCAATCATGATCAGAAGTGCGACCACGGGAATTGCGGCTGCGATCGTCGATAAGGCCGCATTATTAAGCGGATTGTAGATTTGATTCCACATAGTGATGCCTCGCGTTCAACGCGCCTTGCGGCGCAACGCGCGCGTATGACGGCCGCAGCCGGTCACACACGCACGCGAATTGGAAGCCCAGGACAAAACCTGAAGCCGCCCATCCGCGGCGGGACGTTAGTTTCACGCAGCCGTGAAGGAAAGCCGTGCGGAGCCTTGAAAACTCCAATTTTAGTCGTGATACCCAACTTTGTTTCGGTGCATCGGCGCTGCCCGGCGCCCGGCGATGCCCGCATGGAGACCTCCGCCCGTGAACAATATCCGTTCGACGCTCGCCAATGTCTGGCGGATCGCGATCCCGTATTTCAAATCCGATGACAAATGGATGGGACGGGGCCTGCTCGCAGCAGTGATCGCGATCGAACTCGCGGTTGTGTTTTTGACGGTACTTTTCAACCGCTGGAATAACGTTTTCTACAATGCGCTGCAGGAGCGCGACCGTCCGACGTTTAACTATCAGCTCGGCTATTTCGCATTTCTTGCCGCCATCTTCATCGCGCTGAAGGTCTATCAGCTCTACCTCAATCAGTGGCTCCAGATTCGCTGGCGCAACTGGATGACGCAACATTATCTGCGCGGCTGGCTGCACGACGCCAATCACTACCGCATGCAGTTGACGGGCGACGCGGCGGACAATCCGGACCAGCGCATCGCCGAAGACACCCAAAAATTCGTCGAGCAGACATTGGCGCTCGGCGTCGGCCTGTTGGGCTCGATCGTGACGCTGATATCTTTCGTCGTGATCCTATGGGGCCTGTCGGAATCTGCGCCGTTGCAGGTCTTTGGGCAGGACTGGAATATCCCCGGTTATCTGGTCTGGGCCGCTTTGATCTATGCGATACTTGGTACCGTGCTGACCCACCTGATCGGCTGGCCGCTGGTCGGTCTGAACTTCCAGCAACAGCGTTTTGAGGCCGATTTCCGTTTCAACCTCGTGCGGGCGCGCGAGAACTCCGAGCAGATCGCATTGTTGCGCGGCGAAGGCGCGGAGCGCGTGCGGCTCAATCAGCGCTTCGGCTTCGTGATCGAGAATTTCATCGGTATCATGAACCGCACCAAGAAGCTGACGGCCTTCACGGCAGCCTATTCGCAGGTCTCGATCCTGCTGCCTTATGTTCTGATCGCGCCGGCCTATTTCGCGAATAAAGTCCAGCTCGGCGGCATGATGCAGACCGCCTCCGCATTTTCGAGCGTGCAGGACTCGCTGTCGTTCTTCGTCAGTGCGTATCGCACGCTGGCCGAATGGCAATCGGTAGTGGCGCGGCTCGACGGCTTCGAGGCCGCGATCGCCAGCGCTGACAAGATGACCGCCAAGATGACCGCGAACAGCAACATCTTGCACGTCGCTGCGAAAACCGAACGCACCATCGAACTTGACGACTTGCTGCTCGGCCTGCCGAACGGGGCACCGCTGCTGGCGGCGGACGATTTCAAACTGCGCGCCGGCGAGACCACGTTGCTGACGGGACCCTCCGGCTCCGGCAAATCGACGCTGTTCCGGGCGATTGCAGGCATCTGGCCGTTCGGCACAGGCTCGGTCGCGGTGCCGAAAGATGCGACCCTGATGATGTTGCCGCAGCGGCCGTATTTCCCGACCGGCTCGCTTGAGGCCGCCGTCGCCTACCCGTCCGAGACCGCGCAGTTCGGCAGCACGCGGATCAGCGACGTCATCACCGCCGTCGGCCTGCCGGCACTGGCCGGGCGGCTGATCGAGGAGGCGCACTGGAACAGGATGCTGTCACTCGGCGAACAGCAGCGGCTGGGCGTCGCCCGCGCGCTGTTGCATCGCCCGGATTTTCTGTTTCTCGACGAGGCAACGGCTTCGCTCGACGAGCCGTCCGAAGAAGCCCTCTATACATTGCTGGCATCTGACCTGCCCGCGACAACGATCATCTCGATCGGCCATCGCTCGACGCTCGACGCGCTGCATAAGCGAAAAATCGCGCTGGTGAAGGATGGCGAGCGATTTGTGCTGAAGGAGAAACCGGCTGTCACAACGACAGCGGGCGACAGTCTCACCCCACAGGCGTGATCGCGCGGTCGCGTTCGCGGCGGATCAGAATCTTGCCCAGCGCGTGATACAGCCCTTCGCTGACGACCATCCTGGAGGTGGCGGTGGCGATGAGCGCCGCCATCATCAGCGGAATGACCATCGCATGATCGTTGGACATTTCCGACACGATAACGAAGGACGTGATCGGAGCCTGCACGACGCCGGTCAGATACGACACCATTCCGATCAGCACCAGCGCGCCGATCGGCACGTCGGGAAACAGCAATGCGATGTCGGACGCTATTCCAGCGCCGATCGCCAGCGATGGCGCGAAGATACCGCCGGGAATGCCGCTGATTGCCGACAACAATGTCGCCATGAATTTCCAGGGGCCGAAGCTGTAATCGACATCGGCGGTGGCGTGGAGCGCCGCGCGGGCTTGCTCATAACCGGTGCCATAGACATGACCGGCACTCATCAATCCGCAAAGCGCGACCCCAAGCCCGCACAGCATGGCGAACACGACCGGATAAGTGCGAATGGCGCGACCGACCGCGCCGGGCAAGCCCAGCGCCATCCGGATCAACACCCAGCTGAACACGCCACCGAGCGCGCCGCAGATCATGGCGCAGATCGGAACCACCAGCCACGCTTTGCCCAAGGGCAACGACGCCGAGATATTACCGAAATAATGATAGTCCCCGACGATCGCGAGCGAGGTCAGGCCGGCGGCGATGATCGCACCGATGATGAGGCCGCTGGTGCGCATCTCGAACGATCTGGACAACTCCTCGATCGCAAAGACGATGCCGGCCAGCGGCGTATTGAACGCAGCGGCGACACCGGCTGCCGATCCCGCCAGCAAAAAACCCGGCTGCCGATACGGCGCGAAGCGGCCCAGTGCCGCCATGATCGAGCCGCCGATCTGGATCGTCGGACCTTCGCGCCCGGTCGATGCACCGAACAACAGGCCGAGGACGGTGACGATAATCTTGCCGATTCCGGCGCGCAGCGACACCAGCGAGCCGCGCTGTTCGCGGGGCAGCCGCAAAGCGGCGACCACTTGCGGGACGCCTGAGCCCTGCGAATTCGGAAACACATGAATCGCAAGCCAGAGGCAGAGTCCGAAACCGAGCGGCGTCATCAGTAACGCCCAGTAGCGCGAATGGCCGAGCACACGACCAAATGACGCCTGCGCAATGTCGGCCAGTTGGGCCAGCGCAATCGCAGCCAGTCCGACGACGACGCCGCCGGCCACGAACAACAACCGCCGCGTCCAGCGCTTTCGGGCAATTCGAGAACGCAAACGCAGATGCGCAACTTGGCGGCGGTTAATCATGGGTGCCGTTTTGCATAAATCGAGCCGTCCGCACCAAACCATCTCTTTGAAAGACATTGGCAACAAAAAAAGGGCGGCAGATGTCTCTGCCGCCCTTTGCGAAGTCTTCGGGAGAAAACTTACTTCAGGTTGGTCATCGCGGTCAGGTCAGCCGAGAGCTTGGCGATACCGGTCGCGCCGCACCAGGTCGAACCGACGCCGGTCGGATTGATCGGGCTGAAGCTGTTGCTGAAGCGCGCAGTGTTGTCGCTGGTGAAGGCGTTGCAATTGGCGCGCGACAGGTTGGTGTCGGAGTAGCGTAGGTCAAGCGTGAAGACCTTGTAGGTAAAGCCGACGCCGATGTTCCAGGTGTTGTAGTCGGCATATTTGATGCCGTTCGGGAAGGCCGGAACGCCGTAGAAGCTGTCCGAGGTGCCGAGCCACTGACGACCGAACTCACCCGACACATAGGCACCGATGCCGCTGGATCCGAAAAACGTACCGGGCGCGATGACCTTGCCGACGACCGAAGCATAGGTGCCTTGGGCGCCTGTGTTCAGGAAGTTCGGCGAGTAATAGGCGTTCGCACCGAGCGAGAAGGTGTCGTTGAAGGTATAGTTGACCTTGGCGTAGGCTTCGAAGAACGAAACGTCCTTCTTGATGACGTTGGCGTTCGGCAGTGCGTTGGCCAAGCACTCTGCGCTGAGCGGCCGGCCGGCCGTGTCAGTTCCGCCGGGGCCTGCGTTGGCGGCACCGTAGTAGCAGGTGCCACCCGGATACAGATAACCGAACACGCCGAAGTCGAATGCAGCGGCGCCGAATGTCGGGCGGATACCGCCGTAGATGTCGACTTCAGCAGCGGCGCGGTTAGCGAACGAGATGCTCTCGAACGACGAGCCGACATAGAGCTGCAAGTCCTTGGTGAGGTTATAGCGCGGCTCGAAATAAGCGGTGACCGAGGGCTTATGGTTTGACTGGGTGACGCCGCGGAACACGTAATCGCTCATGATGGCGCTGCCGAAAGCAATGTCCCAGGGGTCGAACGCCACGACCGGCGGAGCCTTGGTGAACATGCGCGGCGCGAGATCGGCTGCCTGGGCGGAGCCAACACCAATCGCCAGAACCGCTGCGACCGATAGAAGTGATTTCTTCATAACATTCCCCGTTGATTTCTGAGTTGGCGTCGTTGCCGCTCAAAGGCTTCCGTCACCGTCTGCCCCGATAGTTCCAAAACTTCTGACGTGACTGTGATGCGAGGCAGCAAATTGGTGAAGCCAAAAACACGGGCAGTTGCCGCCTTTTTAATCGTTTTAAGGTGGCGGCAATCTCTTGGTTCGCGGGTGTGACATTCCGACAACAAAAAAAGCGCAATTTGAACCTTGAAATGCCGCCAAGTTGTCTGGCCGGAAGCGACGCGGAACCCGTCTTGCCCAATATTGAGTCCTTGCTAGCACTGATTCGGCTGCGATTCTCGACGACGAAAAAGGGCCGCAGCGATGGCTGCGGCCCGCATCGATCCGGATGATCCAGACTCCTATTTCATGTCGTCGCGGTCGTGGCTGTGACCCGGATGGTCATGGTTGTGGTCGTGCTCATGGCCATCGTCGCTCTCAAGCGCGTCATGTTCGTGCCCGCCGTGATCCTCATGGCCATGATCTGGGTGAGGCGCATCGTCATGGTTTTGGGGCTCCAATGGCGCGGCGGCGAGACCGTCAAGCAGGTCCGGCGTCACCGGCGGCGGGTCATAGTCCTGCGTCGCGATCATGGGGGCCGGCTTGACGCGCGGCTTGCGTGGCACTTTCGGCTTCGTCGCCTTCGGCGCGGGGCCGCTGAGCATCACAGGATCGTCGGGCAGCGCGAGAATCGCAGGTGCGGCGGCCGACGCCATCATGCCTGCGGCCTTTTTGGCGAAGGGCGGCTTCGACGCGATCTTCTTCGCAGGTGTCTTTTTCGCAAGTGTCTTTTTCGCAGGTGTCGTCTTTGCAGGTGTCTTTGTCGCGGGAGCTTTTTTCGGGGCCGCCTTTTTGACCGGGATTTTTTTGGTGGCTGACTTTTTTACGACTGCTTTTTTGACGGGAGCCTTTTTGACAGCCTTCTTGACCGGCTTCTTGGGCGCCGGAGTCTTTGTCGCTTTTTTGGTCGCCGTCTTCGCCGCCGTTACGGATGATTTGCCAGCCGCCTTCGGCTTGGCTTTGGCAGCGGGCTTGCCAACCGACTTGCCAACCGACTTGCCAACCGACTTCCCAACCGACTTGCCAACCGACTTGCCAACCGACTTGCCAACCGACTTGCCAACCGACTTGCCCGATTTGGATTTTGCAGCCGTCGCCTTCTTCGCAGACGGTTTGGCAGCAGGCGTTTTTTTGGCTGTCTTGCCAGCCGTCTTGTCTGGCTTCGAGAGTGTCTTTCCCGACTTTGTCTTCTCGTTCGA
>JAYUEY010000085.1:0-2875 GCA_043739005.1 Tardiphaga sp. | reverse complement strand
TGACGGCATAGGCGACATTGCCCAGCACCGTGCGCCACGGCAAAAGCGCGTGGCTCTGAAAGATCACCGCACGATCCAGGCTGGTGCCGGAGATCGCCTGCCCGTCGACGATGACAACGCCTTCGCTTGGCTCGTCAAGTCCGGCGAGAATGTTGAGCACCGTCGTCTTGCCGCAGCCGGAATGCCCGATCACGCAGCCGAATTCGCCGCGTGGCAGTGATAGCCAGAGATCCTCGAATACAGCGACATCGCCGTAACGCTTTGCAATGCCTTCAACCGAGATGAATTTGTTCGAGGACGCTTTGCTGACTGATGACACCTGGCTCACTCCGGAAAGGTGACGAGGCGCGTCACGCTCGCCAGCACCTGATCGAGCAGCATGCCGACGACGCCGATCATTAAAATTGCAATCACGACATTCGCAATATCGAGATTATTCCATTCGTTCCAAACGAAATAGCCGATACCGGTTCCGCCGACCAGCATCTCGGCCGCGACGATCACGAGCCAGGCGATCCCGATCGATATACGCATGCCGGTGAGAATCGTCGGCGCAGCCGCAGGAAGGATGACCGTGAAGGCGCGACGGAACGTGCCGACTTCGAGCGTGCGCGCGACATTGATCCATTCCTTGCGCACCGCCGCGACACCAAAGGCCGTGTTGAGCAGCATCGGCCACACCGAACAGATGAAAATCACGAAGATCGCAGACAAAGCCGAATCTTTGATCGTGTAGAGCGCCAGCGGCATCCATGCCAGTGGCGAGATCGGTTTGAGAATCTGGATAAACGGATCAAGCGCTTTATTGAGCAGAGTCGACATGCCGATCAGAAATCCAAGCGGGATCGCAACGACAACAGCCAGGAAATAGCCGAGCGCGACGCGCGCGATCGAATATCCGAGTTGGATGCCGATGCCCTTGTCGTTCGGACCGTTGTCGTAAAATGGCCGCTTGAGATGTCCCCAGAGTTTGGCTCCGACATCGAGCGGACCCGGCATCGCCGATTTGCCCTGCGTCGCGGTCAGGCCCATCAGCTTTGCGTATTCCGGCGACATCGCAGTGGTATTGCCGATGCCGCGCGTGGCCAGATGCCATGCGCCGATGAAGGCAATCAAGATCGCGATGGAGACGACGGCTGCACGGAGGCGGAGTGATGAAGTCATCGTCTGTCATCTCCCCTTAAGAGAGAGACGATGAAATAAAGCACCATCACGATGCCTTCTTGATCTTGAAGCTGGCGAGATAGTCTTCCGGCTTTTCGGGATCGAAGGTCTTGCCCATCACCTGGAAGGATTTATACGCCGACTTTGGCGGCGTCTGGCCCATTTCGGCCATCACCTTCGATGTATCCGTTGCGAGAAACACTTGTTCGGCAACGCCTTTGTAATCGACATCGCCCTTGATCTGTCCCCAGCGTTTCATCTGCGTCATCATCCACACGGCGAACGATTGCCATGGGAACGGATCGAAATCGACACGCTTCGGATCGGTCTTGATGCCGCCAAGTCCATCCGCATAGGTGCCGGTCAACACCTGTTCAAGCACGATCGGTGGCGCATTGAGATAGGCTGCCGGTGCGATGGCTTCCGCAATCGATTTGCGGTTCTCCGCCTTCGACGCATAGGCCGTCGCATCGACGATTGCACGGGTCAACGCTGCGAACGAGTTCGGCGACGTCGTGATGAATTCACGGCTGGCGGCGAAGGTGCAGCACGGATGACCGTCCCAGATTTCTTTTGACAGCAGATGCATGAAGCCGACGCCGTCATAGATCGCGCGCTGGCAGATATTGTCCGGCGCAAGGAAGCCGTCAATATTGTCGGCGCGAAGGTTGGCGACCATTTCCGGCGGCGGCACGGACCGGATCTGGATGTCGGTATCGGGATCGATACCGTTCTCGGCCAAATAATAACGCAGCAAATAGTTGTGCATCGAATAGTCGAAGGGAACGGCGAGCTTGAAGCCCTTCCACATCTTTGGATCACGCTTGTCCTTGTGCTTCACGGCAAGCGTGATGCCTTGCCCATTGATGTTCTCGATCGCGGGGACGGTGAAGGGGATCGGCTGCGAGCCGAGGCCGAGCGAAATCGCAATCGGCATCGGCGCCAGCATATGGGCGGCGTCGTATTCCTTGTTGATCGTCTTGTCGCGGATGACGGCCCAGCCGGCGGTCTTGACGACTTCGACGTTCAGTCCCTGCTTTTTGTAGAAGCCGAGCGGGTCCGCCATGATGATCGGCGTCGCACAGGTGATCGGAATGAAACCGACCTTGAGATCGGCCTTCTCAAGTTTGCCTGCGCCTTGCGCGAACACTTCGGTCGCGAATTTGGTGGGGAAAAATTGCGACACCGCCGCCAGCGCGGTCGATGCGCCGACCGATTGCAGGAAGGCGCGGCGCGCAATGTCCTGCGGAAACATCGCGCGCATCACGGCGGAGGCGACGACACCTTCATAGCGCTTCTGTTCGCTGTCGAGTGCTGCGCGCAACTGCAAATCTTCGGCGGCGCGATGTTCCGCGTCGCTGGCATGTTCGCCGCAAGCGCAGGCTTTGGAGAGTTTCCGTGACGCGTCGAACGGATTGTCGAAAGTGGACATGCAAAATCTCCTGCCGCGCATGAACTGCAGCGCCAAATTTGCAAGCCATGTGCCATCGGGCGTCATCAGGACGGAATGTCGCAGGCGGGATGGCAACCGCTGCGCCGCAGCGGGCCCGGAGAAGCAAGCATTGTTGCCAGGCTACAGAACGGTTTGTAGCGGATTCAAAACCGGCAGCGATTGACTGATTATTAGGCAGAAATTCGTCATTTCGGGATGTGCCAACTCGCCGGGATGCGCCAACTCGCCGGCTGCTCGCGCCCGGATTGAGCGGTGCCT
>JAYUEY010000084.1:0-9390 GCA_043739005.1 Tardiphaga sp. | reverse complement strand
CCCCGGCAAGAAGCCGCTGTTCTCGATTGAGGAACGCCTCGCAATGGTAGAGGACGTGTTCGCGCCGATCGCTGCCGCTGCGCATTGCGCGTTCGACTGCACGACCTATGACGGCCTCACGATTACGGCCGCCGAAAAACACAATGCGACGATCATGATCCGCGGTCTGCGCGACGGCACGGATCTGGATTACGAAATGCAGATCGCCGGCATGAACGAGACGATGATGCCGCAGGTGCACACGGTGTTTCTGCCGGCCTCCGTCGCGGTTCGCCCGATCACCGCCACACTGGTGCGGCAGATCGCTGCGATGGGCGGCAACGTCTCAGCCTTCGTACCCGATGAAGTTGCTGCCAGCCTGAAAAAGAAATTCGCCGGTTAGTCCGGCTTAACCATCCCCGGAGTGTCCATGATCCGTATTCTCGCTCTTGCTGCGGCATTGTTTTGTGCCGTACCCGCCGTCGCGCAGCAGGCCGCTTTGCCGGCCAATCTCGACAAGGCCAATGCCATCGTGATCGACACGACCAAGGGCCGCATCGTCATCAAGCTCAACGCTGAACTCGCTCCGGCGCACGCCGCCCGCATCAAGCAACTCGCGCGCGACGGCTATTATGACAACGTGCCGTTCCATCGCGTCATGGACGGCTTCATGGCGCAAACCGGCGACGGCCAGAATTTTAACGGTACCGGCGGCTCGAAATATCCGAACCTCAAGGCCGAGTTCACCAGCGTGCCATTCATTCGCGGCGTGGTCGGCATGGCGCGCAGCCAGAGCAACGATTCCGCTAATTCGCAGTTCTTCATCATGCTGGCGACCAATTCCGGCCTGAACGGCAAATACACCGTGGTCGGCGACGTCGTCGCCGGCATGGATGTCGTCGACAAGCTCAAAAAGGCGCCCGCCGGCTCGCCGAGCGGCGCGGTCACCGACCCCGACAAGATGATCAAGGTGCAGGTCGCCTCCGATCTGAAATAGACCGCATCACGCAACCAATCCCGTTTCTCTTCAATCTTCAGGAGGGCCCGATGGCCGCCACCGAAAATACGCTGATCCTCGAAACCACGCAGGGCAATGTTACCATCGAGATGCGCCCGGACCTTGCGCCCGGTCACGTCGCCCGCATCAAGGAATTGGTTCGCGAGGGATTTTATGATGGCATCGTCTTCCACCGCGTCATTCCGGGCTTCATGGCGCAGACCGGCTGTCCGCAGGGCACCGGCACCGGTGGTTCCGGCAAGAAGCTGAAGGCCGAGTTCAACAAGGAGCCGCATGTCCGTGGCACCACCTCGATGGCCCGTGCGGCGAGCCCCGACTCGGGCGACAGCCAGTTCTTCATCTGCTTCGACGATGCCTCGTTCCTGAACAACCAGTACACGGTGTGGGGCAAGGTGACCGACGGCATGGACCATGTCGACAAAATCAAGACCGGCGAGCCGGTGAAGAACCCCGACAAGATCATCAAGGCGCATATGGCTGCCGACGCGGCGGCGTAAGTCTTTCCACGTGTCATACCCGGACGAGCACTTATGTTCGTCCGTCATTGCGAGGAGTAATCTTTCTCGTCTTCGAGAAAGGATTGCGACGAAGCAATCCAGCTCTTTCTACGCCAAAGGAAGATTGGATTGCTTCGTCGCCGTCGATCCTCGAAGACGAGGCGCGACGGCTCCTCGCAATGACGACAGTTTTTGAACCATGCGCACCGATCTCTTTGATTTTCATCTTCCCGCTGACAGCATCGCGCTGCGGCCGGCACAGCCGCGCGATTCGGCGCGAATGCTCGTCGTGCAGCCCGGCGATGCGCTGCAAGACGAGATGCTGCAAGACGAGATGCTTCAAGACAAGATCATGCGCGATCTGCCGGATTTTCTGCGCGACGGCGACCAGATCGTCGTCAACGATACCAAAGTCATCTCAGCGCAACTGAGCGGTCGCCGCATCGGCCGCGGGCCGGAATCCGCGATCGACGCAACGCTCATCAAGCGCCTCGATGGGTCGCGCTGGCAGGCCCTGGTCAAGGGCGCGAAAAAACTCGAACCCGGCGACACCGTGCGTTTCGGTCATGAAGGCCGCGTCTGCCTGCTCGGCCATCTCGATGCGACCGTCGAGACCAAGGGCGACGCCGGCGACATCGTGTTCGCCTTCGTCTTTCATGGCCCTGCACTCGATCAGGCCATTGCTGAACTGGGCGCAACGCCGCTGCCGCCCTACATCGCCTCAAAGCGCGCGCCGGATGAGCGCGACACGTCCGATTACCAGACCATGTTCGCTGCCCATGACGGCGCGGTCGCGGCCCCCACCGCCGGACTGCATTTCACGCCCGAGCTTGAGGCCGCGTTGCGCGCCAAAGGCGTCGGATTTCATCGCGTGACCTTGCATGTCGGGGCAGGGACGTTCCTGCCGGTGAAAGTCGACGACACGGCCGAGCACAAGATGCATGCGGAGTGGGGCACGGTCTCCCGCGCCACTGCCGATGCGTTAAACGCCGCGCGAAAAGCGGGCGGTCGGATCGTCGCGATCGGCACCACGTCGTTGCGGCTACTGGAAAGTGCCGCGACCGACGACGGCGTCATCCATCCCTTTGCAGACGACACGGCGATCTTCATCACGCCCGGTTATCGCTTTCGTGCCGTCGATCTCCTCGTGACCAACTTTCATCTGCCGCGCTCGACCTTGTTCATGCTGGTCTCGGCCTTTGCCGGGCTCGACACCATGCGCGCTGCCTATGCCCATGCGATCGAAAACGGCTATCGGTTCTATTCCTATGGCGACGGCAGCCTGCTGTTTCGCCAAAGATCAGCAGACCAGAGATCCGCATGAGTGTGCCCAATCATTTTGAATTGCTGACGCAGGACGGTAGCGCGCGGACCGGACGGCTGACGACGCCGCATGGCGTGGTGCGCACGCCAGCCTTTATGCCGGTCGGCACACTTGGCGCGATGAAGGGTCTGCATTGGCGTGAGGTCCGCGACGCCGGCGCCGACATCGTGCTCGGCAATACCTATCATCTGATGCTTCGTCCGGGTGCCGAACGCATCGCGCGGCTCGGCGGTTTGCAAAAGTTCACCGGCTGGAACGGGCCGATGCTGACGGATTCCGGCGGCTTTCAGGTGATGTCACTCGCTCAGCTTCGGAAAGTCACCGAGAAGGCCGTGACGTTCCGTTCCCATATCGACGGCAGCAGCCACGAACTCTCGCCGGAGCGGGCGATCGAGATCCAGATGCTGCTCGGCTCCGACATCGCGATGCAGCTCGACGAATGTGTCCGGCTGCCGGCCGAGAACGCCGAGATCGAGCGCGCCATGCATCTCTCGCTGCGCTGGGCCGAGCGCAGCAAGCGTGCGTTTGAATCCGCGCCAGACGGCCATATGTTGTTCGGCATCGCGCAAGGTGGCGACGTCGCAACGCTGCGCCATGCCAGCGCGCGCGGCCTCGTCGAGATAGGTTTCCATGGCTATGCCGTCGGCGGGCTCGCGGTCGGTGAGCCGCAAGAGGTGATGCTGGCGATGATTGAGGAAGTCGCGCCGCTGCTGCCGAGCGATCGGCCGCGCTATCTGATGGGCGTCGGGACGCCGGACGACATGCTGGAGGCGGTGGCGCGCGGCATCGACATGTTCGACTGCGTGATGCCGACCCGCAACGGTCGCCACGGCGTCGCCTTTACGCGCTTCGGGCAGGTCAATCTCAAAAATGCACGCCATGCCGACGATCACCGGCCGCTCGACGAGACAAGCGCATGGCCAGCCACGTCAGGCTATGCGCGGGCCTATCTGCATCATCTTGTGAAGTCGGGCGAGACGCTCGGCGCGATGCTGCTGTCGGAAATCAACATCGCTTATTATCAGACGCTGATGCAAGGCATCCGCGCGGCGATCGCGAGTGGCAGCTTCGAGGATTTTCACGCGCAGACCAAAGCCGACTGGGCGCGCGGCGATATTGCTGTGCTCTAAAAAGTTTTGGAGCAGTGCCATCAAGTTCATCGTCCCCTCTCCCCATGTGGGAGAGGGTGCCTTCGCGAAGCGACGGCGGGTGAGGGGTGAGGCGTCTCGTTTGAACCAGACCCCTCACTTGGCTCGGCTAAGGGCCGATCCACCCTCTCCCACAAGGGGAGAGGGGACGAAGAACATTCGCGTTATTGCTAATTTAGCAAAATCTCAATTACACACGATGCGTTGCATGCGGTGCTTGGTCACGAAGCCATAGCCGCAGGTGTCGCAGGTCCATAAATAGCTGATGACATTGTCGGACACGAAGGCTGAAGCCTCTGCGGCGACCATCGTATCGGCACACACGGTGCAAGTCGGCATGTCGCTGCCGCGAGGGGACCGATGGTGAGGACTGATCGTCTGGTTTGCAGCGATTGCCGTCATCGTGACCTCCTTACGTTGGTATGAATCGTCTGTTCGCCATCAGAATCTAGCGGCGATATTTGACGATGTCGCAACACAAATGCGTTGCTTTCGCGATTGCTGATGGCGAGAGTTTGCACTGCAGCGAAGGTTTTGCGCGTAAAAGGTCGCGCCACTTGTCACTTGCGCGCCATCGCGACCTAAGCCACATCAAGCAGATCGGGTTTAACGCGGCATTAATGCTGTCGACTTGCAAACAAGAGGGACCATCATGGACACCGCGCCATCGCAGACACATCGCCCCGGCCGCGGCCGGGTGTTCGGCTCGATCGTCGAGGCGATCGGCGACACGCCGATCGTGCGGCTCAATCGCCTGCCGAAAGAGCACGGCGTCCACGCGACGATTCTGGCGAAGCTGGAATATTTCAATCCGGCCGCCAGCGTGAAGGATCGCATCGGGGCGGCGATGGTCGCCGCGATGGAGAAGGCGGGCGTCATCAATGCCGATACCGTGCTGATCGACCCGACCTCAGGCAATCCGGGCATCGCGCTGGCCTATGTGGCGGCGGCCAAGGGCTATAAGTTGAAACTGGTGATGCCGGAATCGATGTCGATCGAGCGCCGCAAGATGCTGGCGTTTCTGGGCGCGGAAATTGTTCTGACGCCGGCTGCGCAGGGCATGAAGGGCGCGATTGCGACCGCCGAGGAATTGGTCCGGACAACGCCGAATGCGGTGATGCCGCAGCAATTCAAGAATCTCGCAAATCCAGAAATCCATCGCCAGACCACGGCGCTCGAAATCTGGAACGACACCGGCGGCAATCTCGATTACTTCATTGCCGGTGTCGGCACCGGCGGCACCATCACCGGCATCGGGCAGGTGCTGAAGCAGCACAAGCCATCGATCAAAATCGTTGCGGTCGAGCCGGAGGAGAGCGCCATCCTGTCGGGTGGGACTCATTCGCCACACAAGATTCAAGGCATCGGTGCAGGCTTCGTGCCGGATATTCTCGATCGCGCCGTGATCGATGAGATCATCAAGATCAACAGCATGACGGCGGTCGAGACGTCGCGCGCACTGGCACGGCACGAAGGCATTCCCGGCGGCATCTCGTCGGGTGCGGCGATTGCCGCTGCCATCGAGATTGGCAAGCGGCCGGAGAGTGCCGGCAAGACCATCCTTGCGATCGTGCCGTCATTCGCCGAGCGCTATCTCTCGACAGTTTTGTTCGAGGGAATCTAGGACAATGACGACGTCCCAGCCACCGCGCCGGCCGCGCACCTTGAGCGACGCCAAAACCGAAGCCGAGGCGCTGTTCAAGAAAACCACGACCAAACCCGTGGAGGCTCCGGCCAAGGCGGCGGCCGTGCCGGGCGTGCGCGAACTGGTCTCGTTGCGGATCGATCAGGACGTTCTGGAATTCTTTCAGGACGACGGACCGGGCTGGCAGGATCGCATCAACGATGCGCTGCGCAAGGCGGCCGGGAAGTAAGCAACTCAAATATTCAGACCAAGAAAAAGCCCGGCTCAATGCCGGGCTTTTTGACGTCAGGTCGAGGCGCGGCTCAGCGGAACATGCCGCCGACCATGCCACCGATGAAGCCGCCCGGTCCGCCGCCGCCGTAATGACGTCCGCCGCCACCGCCGCCACCACCACCGCTGTGACGCGAGCGGCGCTCGGTGCGTGCCGGCTTGTCGTCGGCTTCATCGACCTTGGCCGCGACGATCTCGCTCAACAGCGCGGTGTGCTGCGATTTGTTCAGATAGCCGCTCTTGGGATAGTTGCGCGCGGCCTGCCAGCGGGTGATGACGCCGCGCGTATTCTGGTCGAACTTGCCGGTGACCTTGGTGTCGAAACCAAGACCGTTCAAACGGCGCTGCACATCGCGGCGCTGGCCCTTGTCGAGACCGATCTGGTCTTCGGTCACTTGCGTCGGCTCGTCGGTCGAGACGGCTTTGTCGCCGGTCGTCAGCGCGCGCGTCGTCGTCGAAGGGCCGTCCTGCAGCGAGGCGATGCGTGCCAGTGCCAGCGGCTTGAACTGGCCGTTCGGATAGCTGGAGAGATAGGCGTTCAATTCTTCGGTCTTGTTGGTATCCTTGATGGAGCGCCAGAACTCCAGTTCGACATCGTTGCCGGCGGATGAAACGACCGCTGTCGGTGCCGGCGTCGCACCGATCGGGCCTGTCGCGGCGGGAGCTGCGCTTGGATTAAGGTAGACCGCACCGATCAGGTTGGTATGTCCCCACGGCAACTGGCCTTTGTTGGTCTCTTCATTGACCTGGGCGCGCACCTTGGTCATCGCCTGCTGGATTTCGACGCCGGGCATCGTGATATTGGCCAGCAGCGCCCGCGTGAAGGGACTGTTGGTGCCCTGCTGGCCATCGAGCGCGGTTTGGCCAGGCCCGGTCGCGAAGGCGATCAGCGTGCCTTCGCCGGACTTCATTTCGGCTAGACCCGACGAGGCGGCGACGCTGCGGGTCGCGGTGCCGGAGGCCTTGATCTTGGCGGCGAAGGGATTGTCGCGGCAGGCGTCGAGGAACACCAGCTTGACCTTGGCGTCGCCCATCGTCTGTTCAAGCGTGGTCTCGACATTGATGGCTGCGCCCAGCTTGACGTCCATTTCGGATTTCAGATTGGCGTCGATCGGCAGCAGATAATTGACGTTGTTCACGGAGATGCCGTGGCCGGCATAGAAAAACACCGCGACATCCGCGCCCTGTGCCTTTTTGCCGAAATCGAGCAAGCGCTCGGTCATGCCGTCGCGGGTCAGGTTGACGCCCTCGACCACTTCGAATCCGACATTGCGCAGCGCCGAGGCGATTGCCTTGGCGTCGATCGACGGATTGGGCAGCGGCTCGACATTCTTGTAAGCGCCGTTGCCGACCACGAAAGCGACCTTTCGGGAGGCTTCGGCAGGTGCGGAGAATGGAGCGACGAACAAAGCGCACAGCGCTAGAATGGCGGGCAAAACAGCGGTCGTGATGCGATGCATCGCCACTCTCCTCAATCAAATGATTCTGAAAATTCCGAACTAATATGCCGTGACGTTACCACCGCAGGTTCAAATGTGTACTGAAATCTTGCCTTGAGACGGCCTTCGTCAGGCGGGGACTTGGGCGGGTGCGGCGGGACGCAGGTTCAGCAGATTTCCGCTCAGGATCAGCATTGCACCGAGAACCGTGAACAGGTCGATCTGCTCGCTGTAGATCAGCCAGCCGGCCAGCGCGGTCAGCGGCACGCGCAGGAAGTCCATCGGCACGACGACCGTGGCGTCGGCATACAGCATCGCCCGCGCCATGCAGAAATGCGAGAAGGTGCCGCAAAACCCGATCACGACGATCCACATCCAGACATAGGCGGATGGCCATTTCCAGGCGTAAAGCGCAGGGACGAACCCGGCGGCAGACTGAATCACCAGCATCCAGAAAATGATGGTGATAGTGCCCTCGGTCCGGGTCAGCGATTTCATCAGGGCGATCGAAATGCCGAAGCCGAGCGCCGCCGCAAGCGCGATCATCTGGCCCGGATTGATTGTGCCCGTGGCCGGACGCACGATGACGATGACGCCGATGATGCCGAGCAGGATGGCTGCGAACTTCCAGACCGTGATGCGCTCGCCGAGAAACAATGCGGCGAGGATCGCCGTCCACACCGGCATGGTGAATTCGATCGACACCACCTGCGCCAGCGGGATCAACGTCAATGCGAAAAACCAGCACAGTTGCGCGCCGTAATGCACCAGATTGCGCGCGATATGCTTGATCGGCTTCGCGGTTCGCATCGCGCGGAAGCCGCCATTGAGGTGCACGAGCGGGTAGAGCATCGCGAACCCGATCAAAGACCGGATTTCCATGATCTGGAAGACGTTCAATTCGCGGAGCGTTTCGCGGCCGGCGACCGCGACGATCAGCATCAGGGACAACCAGCCGGCCATCCACAGCGCAGCCTGCGGTATTGAAGGACTCTTCGGTGTCGAATGATTGTTGGGCATCGAAGGCTGCCGCGTCATGGCTTGCATCGCTCGCTAGGCTCACGGCGATATGCCGCGCCAGTTGCTATCGGCGAGGTGTCGCGACTATGCAATATCCGGATCGGCCCGCGCAGCCATGCGCGCGACGCGCATTCAAACGAAGAGGGACGGGAACATGACGGATCTGCGCAAGGGATCGGCGAATTTCGTAACAGGCTTTGCGACTGGCTGGCCCGAGGACAAACCGGATCTGATGATCCTGACGCTTGCCACAGCGCACGGCACTCAAGATTTTGCGCTGACCAAGGAGCAGGCCGTGCTGATCGCCAAGACGATCAAAGAGACGGCGGCGAAACTGGCCCCACCGCCAAAAGCGTGATCACGAGGTATGTCTCAAAAAAATGGCACTGGATCAGATCCAGCGCCATTTTTGGGTTCAAATATGGACCGCTGCGTCAGGAGCGCGTCAAAGCGATCTTGGCACCCTTGAACTGGCCTTCCGAGCTGATCGTCACACTTTGCGAGTTGCCGGTGGTCATCATCACGAGATTAGCCGTGAAAGCAGGCGCGGACACAGTGACGTTGAACTGGCCGTTTCCAGCCCGACCGGACAGCGTTCCGCCGACACCACGGCCTGATTCCGACCATTGGCCGGTCAGGGCGTTGCCGCGTGCGGTCACGTCGCTCTTCAGGTCAAACTTATAGCTGTCGCTGGCGCATGTCAGATTTTGATTGAGGCCAGTGCCGTCACCGCTCACGGCATAGGTTGCGCGGCATCGAATCCGTTCAGTTGCGCCGCCTTCAAGACTGATCGTGCCTGATCCCGACCACACGCCAGCCATGCCGGCGAAGGGTCCGGATTCGGCCTGGGCCGTAACGGCCGTCAGAAAAAGCGTGCATCCCACAAGAATCGAACGCGCGGCGGAAGTCATCGAAATCATAAAAGTCCCCATTTATGTATCTTTATCGCCTTACTCGCGCGACGCTTCCCAACGACCGCTGCAAGGCACGCCACCGGACGCACCATTCCATTTGCCCGAACCGGCATTGCCGCTCAACTGGCCATTCGCA
>JAYUEY010000083.1:0-28577 GCA_043739005.1 Tardiphaga sp. | reverse complement strand
GAAGCGGCGTCGGCGCGATCTGCTCGGGCGGGGCCTGTACGATCTGCTCGGGCGGCGGCGCGGTCGGCGCATCGGCCTCTTCCATCTCCGGGCCGGGCGCGACATCCATCTGCTGCGGCTTCGGTGACGCGGAGACCGGCGACATGTCGACAAGAATTGTCGGAACGCTGACACCGGGTGCTCTTGTCGTGCGTGCCCAGGTCACGGCCGCTGCGATCAAGCCGGCATGCAGTGCCACGATGAGGATTGCGGACAGACTCCAGCGCGCAGCGCCGCTGCTGTTCTCGCCGGAATGGATCGCAAACGAAGTCACGGCGTATCGCGGCCGTCGAGGCCGACCAGCGCGACCTTGAGATAACCGGCATTGCGCAACAGGTTCATTAGATTCATCAGTTCGCCATAGCTGACGGACTTGTCGGCGCGCAGGAAAATCCGCTCGTCCTTGTTGCCCTTGGTCGCCGTGTCGAGCGTCTGTGCCAGCGCGTCCCGCACGATCACGTCTTCGCCGACGGAAACCGCCAAATCGGGCTTCAGCGTCACGAACACGGGCTGATCCGGGCGCGGCTGCGGCTGCACGGCGCTTGCGGGCAGATCGACGCCGAGATCGACGGTTGCGAGCGGCGCTGCGACCATGAAGATGATGAGCAGCACCAGCATCACGTCGATGAACGGCGTGACGTTGATCTCGTGATTGAGCGCGAGATCGTCATCATTGCGCCGGCCGCCGCCGCCGGGTGTTGCCCCGAGTTTTGCGCCCATAGTCTTATTCCGCCGCGCGCGACAAAAGTCGCCGTGTGCGGTCACCTTCACGGCTGACGAGCAGCAGCACCTGCGCCGACGCATCGCCAAGCAGCGCACGATAGGATGTGATGGCGCGCACGAGCTGATTGTAGATCACGACGGCGGGGATCGCCGCGACGAGGCCTAACGCCGTCGCGAGCAAAGCTTCCGCGATGCCAGGTGCGACGACCGCGAGGTTGGTGGTCTTGGCTTCGGAGATACCGATGAACGCATTCATGATGCCCCACACCGTGCCGAACAGGCCAACGAAGGGCGCGGTTGCGCCGATCGTGGCGACGACGCCAGTGCCGCGTGCGATGCGACGCGCCATGGCGCTCTCGACGCGCTCAAGCCGCAGTGCGATGCGTTCCTTGAAGCCCTCGTCAAAGCTGCCGCCGGACAGTTCGGCTTCGCGTTCAGCGGTCGCGACCAGTTGTGCCACGGCGTCGGTGTTCTCGCCGCACTCCTTCGCCACCGTTGCGAGTGTCGTGTCGCGCGCCAGCGAGGCGGCACGGCGTTTTGCGATGCGGCTTTCGCGCGCGATTTCGATGGTCTTGGCAAGCCATACCGTCCATGTCACGAGCGATGCGAAAGCCAAACCGACCATCACCGCCTTCACGACGATGTCGGCATTCATGAACATGCCCCATGGCGACAGATTATGCGGCAACGTCGCTTCGGCCGTCGCGGCGAAGGCCAGTTGCGGCACTGATAGCAGCGCCACCAAAATACTAGCGCCGCCAAGGATCGTCTTCATGAGGTCTCCGTTCAGTTGGCGTCGCTGCGCCAGAGCTTCAGGATATTGCAGCGCGGGCGGCATGTCGCGGTCTGCCAGCCATGCGCGGAACACACTGGAGCGATTCCAAATTGCTCGGACCACGTTCGCAAAAAGCATGGTCAAAGGCGTACAGCAGATCGATCCGCGCATACCATTCGGCGCTGCGTCATTCGCCCTTTGTCGTGATTTTAGTCGGGGCCACGTCGATGCGCGTCCTCTCGCATGCTTCTGATGCCCGGGATGCCACCGAGGCTTTTGGTTCGCCTCGCGATGCGCCGTGCGAACTCATACAGGAGTTAGCACCGCGTAATTCCAGAGTATCCTGCATTATCTTTCTTGCTATTCAAAAATAACCTGCATTATGGTGCATAGTAATCAAATGACAATCGGTGCTTGAGGCCAAAAGTCATATTGCAACGGACAAGATCGCGAACGACGATCGCCGCAAAATTCACCGAGGGAAACGCCGATGACCGACCGCTCGTTTTTGCTAACGCGCCGCCGCCTGCTGACAGGGGCCGCCGGAGCCGCCTCATTGGCTGCTGCGCCGTCCATATTTTCTCCGGCGATCGCGCAGAACGCACCACTGAAAGTGGGGCTGATGTTGCCTTATACCGGCACCTTCGCGAAGCTCGGCCAGTTCATCGATGACGGCTTCAAGCTCTATGTCGAGCAGAAAGGCGGCAAACTCGGCGGCCGCGAGATCGTGTTCGTGCAGGTCGATGACGAATCCAAGCCCGAAGCAGCGACTGACAACATGAACCGCCTCGTCGGCCGCGAGAAAGCCGATGTCGTGGTCGGCACCGTACATTCCGGCGTCGCGATGGCGATGGTCAAGGTCGCGCGCGACACCAAGACGATGCTCATCATTCCGAATGCCGGCGCCAATGACGCGACCGGACCGGCATGTGCGCCGAATATCTTCCGCACCTCGTTCTCGAACTGGCAGTGCACCTATCCAATGGGGAAGGTGATGGCCGATGCCGGCATCAAAAATGTCGTGACGATCACCTGGCGATACACCGCTGGCGCGGAGATGGTCGGTGCGTTCTCGGAGAATTTCACAAAGAATGGCGGCAAGATCGTCGAAGACCTGACGGTGCCGTTTCCCGAAGTCGAATTCCAGGCACTCATCACGCGCATCGCGACTTTGAAGCCAGATGCCGTGTTCTCGTTCTTCGCTGGGGGCGGCGCGGTCAAGTTCGTCAAGGATTACGAGGCGGCAGGCCTCAACAAGACGATTCCGCTTTATGGTGCAGGGTTCCTCACCGACGGCACCATCCCGGCGCAGGGCGAGGCCGCAAACGGCATCAAGACGACGCTGCATTACGCTGACAATCTCGACAATCCCGCGAACCTCGCCTTCCTCAAGGCCTTCAAGGCAAAAACCAGCAAGGACGGCGACATCTATGCTGTGCAGGGCTATGACGCGGCGGCGTTGCTTGATATCGGCCTTACCTCGGCCGGCGGTGATGCGGCGGCGAAAGACAAGATGATTGCGGCGATGGGCGCTGCGAAGATCGATTCGCCGCGCGGGCCGCTGTCCTTCAACAAGGCGCATAACCCGATCCAGAACATCTATCTGCGCGAGGTCAAGAATGGCCGCAACGAACTGGTCAAGATCGCACAGGAAGCGGTGGATGATCCGGCACGCGGCTGCAAGCTGGCGTGATGCGCGCGGCAACTGGCAATGCAGCACCCTCTCCCACAAGGGGAGAGGTAAGAAGCGCTCGTGGCAGAGCTTGGAATAAAGTTGAACGGTTAATCCGCAATGGACCTCGTCACCTTCGCCGTTCAACTGTTGAATGCGGTCCAGTACGGCATGGTGCTGTTTCTCGTCGCCAGCGGGCTGACGCTGGTGTTCGGCATTCTCGGCGTCATCAACCTTGCCCATGGCGCGTTTTATATGCTGGGTGCTTATCTGGCCTATTGGTTGACGGCCTACACCGGCAGTTTCGCGCTGGCGATGTTCGGCGGCGTCGTGATCGCTTTCGTTGTCGGTCTGCTTCTCGAAACTGTATTCGTGCGCTTGCTCTACGGCCGCGATCATCTGGCACAGGTGTTGCTGTCATTCGGACTTATTTTAGTGATCGATGAAGTGCGCCAAGTGCTGTTCGGCAAGGACGTTCATGCCGTTGCACCGCCGCAATGGCTGTCAGGCTCGATCCAACTCACGGATAATCTGTCCTACCCAGTTTATCGGCTGGCGATCTGCGTGTTTTGTCTCGCGATCGCCGCGATCATCTTTCTCGTCATCACGCGTACAAAAGTGGGTATGATCGTTCGTGCCGGTGCCGAAAATCGCGAGATGGCCCGCGTGCTCGGTATCAAATTCGATCAGGTGAACCGTTATGTCTTTGCTGTTGGCATCGCACTGGCGGCACTCGGCGGAATTGTCGTTGCGCCGATCTCGACGGTATTTCCCGGCATGGGTGACAGCATGCTGATTCTCTCATTCGTGGTCGTCGTGCTCGGCGGCATCGGCTCTGTTGCGGGCGCTGCCGTAGGCGCGCTTCTGATCGGGTTGACCGATACGTTCGGCAAGGTGTTCTTCCCAAGCGTGGCCAGCATTCTCATCTATCTGCTGATGGCGGTCATTCTTCTGTGGCGGCCGAACGGCATCCTCGGCCGCAAAGACGCATGAGCTCGCGCGCTCAATCCATCATTATGACGATGTTGCTGATGGCGGCGATCGCGCTGCCGTTCTTTGCCTCGACCTATTATGTGCAGTTTATCGGCAAGGCCTTCATCATGGGCATGCTGGCGATGGCGTTGAATCTCATCGTCGGCCATGGCGGCCTCGTCAGCCTGTGCCACGGCGCATTCTTCGGCGTCGCCGGTTACGTGCTGGCGATGACGACACCGAAATATGATGCCGCGTCGATATTATGGACGCTGCCGCTCGCGGTGCTGGCGTCGGCCACAGCAGCACTGGTAATCGGCGCGCTCGCGCTGCGCACGCGAGGCATTTATTTCATCATGGTGACGCTCGCTTTCGGCGAGATGCTGTTTTTCTTTTTTCACGATACGAAAGTAGCCGGCGGCTCGGACGGCGCCTTCATAAATACCAAGCCAGATATTGCGCTGTTTGGGACGCAACTGCTCGATCTCGACAAGCCGATCGCGTTCTATTTCGTCGTGCTGACGTTTCTCGTCGCCGTCGTCGCGTTGCTGACGATGATCGTACGCTCGCCGTTCGGTCACGCGTTGGCGGCTGCGCGCGACAATGAGCGCCGCGCGCGGTCGCTCGGCTTTCCGATTTTTCGCATTCGCCTGATCGCTTTCGTCATTTCCGGCGCGCTGGCCGGCGTCGCAGGTTATCTCGCCGCCGCGCAATTCGGCTTTGTCGCACCGCAGATGCTGGGCTGGCATGTCTCCGCGACCATTCTCGTGATGGTGCTCATCGGGGGCCTGCGTTCGGTGACGGGACCTTTGATTGGCGCGCTGGTGCTAATCGCGCTGGAAGAGGTGCTGAAGGCGACGACGGATCACTGGAAGCTCGCAGAGGGTCTCATCATCATCGCCATCGTGTTGGTCTTGCCGGGCGGCGTGCGGCAGTTATGGCCGATGATCGTTGGCGCACGGAAGACCGAAACACCCGCTACCCCTTCCACACATGCGAAGCCGCGTCATGTTTGAGATCGCCAAATCGTCGATAGCCTTGCAAGCCAAGGGATTGAGCAAGCATTTCGGCGGCCTCAAAGCCGTGTCCGATGTCTCCCTCGATGTGCACGGCGGCGAAATCCACGCCGTCATCGGTCCCAACGGCGCGGGCAAATCGACGCTCATCAATTTGTTGTCCGGCGAATTGCTGCCGACATCCGGCGCGATCAGACTGGGCGCGCTGGACATCACAAATTTTGCACCGGACAGACGCGCGCGATCCGGTCTGGGCCGCGCCTATCAGAAGACAACGATCTTTCCGCAGTTCACCGTGTATGAAAATGTTCGCCTCGCCGCGCAAGCGCGATCACGCGCGCCGTTGAAAATGTTCGGTGGTATCGCGTCGGACGAGAGTGTCAACGCGCGTACGACCGACAGCATTTCCAAAGCCGGACTCAACGGGCGCGGCGAGGTCGTCGCGGCGATTCTCAGCCACGGGGAACAGCGGCAACTCGAGATCGCAATGGTGCTTGCAACCGATCCCGGCATCATCCTGCTCGACGAACCGCTGGCGGGGATGGGCACCACCGAGGCGCGGCGGATCGTCGATCTGATCGCATCGCTGAAAGCCGGTCGGGCGTTGCTGATCGTCGAGCACGACATGGATGCGGTGTTCGAATTGGCGGATCGTCTCACCGTGATGCAGGACGGTCGCGTCATCGCATCGGGCGCACCGCAAGAGGTGCGTACGCATCCAGCGGTGCGCTTGGCCTATCTTGGTACGCATGGTGACGCGGCATGAATGCACTGTTGAGTGTCGGGAAGCTCGAAGCGTTTTACGGTGCGAGCCAGATTCTACACGGCATCGATCTCACAATTGCAAAAGGCGAACAGGTCGCGCTGATCGGCCGCAACGGCATGGGCAAGACGACCTTGTTGCGCACGCTGATGGGCCTCATGCCGGGCTGTCGCGGCAGCGTGCGCTTTGCGGGGCAAGACACGACACGGTTGGCACCGGAAATGATCGCGCGCGCGGGCATCGCTCTGGTGCCGGAGGGGCGCGGCGTGTTCGGTGCGCTGAACGTAATCGAAAACCTGACAATGGCGGCGCGACCGTCGCGCGACGGTGTGACCAATTGGACGTTGCCGCGCATCTTCGAATTGTTTCCGCGCTTGCACGAGCGGCGCGGCAATGGCGGGCATCAACTCTCCGGCGGCGAGCAGCAGATGCTGACGATCGGCCGCGCGTTGATGACCAATCCTGATCTCATTCTAATCGACGAAGCGACGGAAGGTCTTGCGCCACTTGTGGCGCAGACCATCTGGCGCACGCTCGGGATTATTCGCAGCGAAGGCATTGCGACGATCGTCGTCGACAAGGATGTGCGCTCGTTGAAGACCATCGCCGATCGCATGGTGTTGCTGGTGAAGGGCGCGATCGTCTTCGACGGCACGCCGGCGGAATTGACGGCGCAGCCGGAGTTGTTGGAGCGGCATTTGGGAGTGTGAGTTAAACGCCGCATTACGTCGGTGTTGTGATTATTACCAGCCCCGCATCATCCGCTATGCGCACATTCATCGCCAGCGGCTCGGGCCACTGCACGGTCAAAGTGCCGATCAGATCATCCAGCCCATCGATCCCGATCGCGTCATAGAACATCGGCGTCGCAGCACGTGCGATGAAAGCGTGCAGCAGATGGGCGGCGTCATAATCATAGACGATGTCGCCCGGCACATTGCCGCCGGCGCGCAACCAGAATGTCCGAAACGCCGTTAGTTTCGCGCGACCGTTATCAAGCGCGACGAACGACAAGACGCGGCTGCCATCGGCGATCACCGCGCTGTCTTGCATCCGGTCATACATGCCGATCACGCCGGCATCGACGATCGCTTTCGTGTCTGGAAAATCGTCGGAGACATCTTCGGGGTGCAGCGTGTTCCGGATCGCGATGGTGTTAGGCGTCAGCAACCCGCGCGCTTGCAGCAACTCACCAAGCGTCAAGACGCAGCCCCGGTCTGGCCAAACGCCGGGTTCTTGCGCGCGATGATGATCGGCGCGACGGTCTGCGTCAAACGGGCTGCAGCCTCCGGAATGCCGACGCCGGCGGTATCGACCACCGCCGCGGCGCGCGCGTAAAGCGGTTCGCGGCTGCGCAGGATCGTGCGCAACTCCGCCATCGCGGAGCGATCATCGGCCATTGGCCGCAGATCGCCCTGCTTGCGTACGCGCGCCATATGCTCTTCCGGTTCGGCTTTGAGCCACACCGTGTAGAACGACGACAGCACCAGATCGAAGGTCAGCGGTTCAGAGACGATGCCGCCGCCGGTGGCCAGCACCATCGGTTCGCGCCGCGCCAGCAATTGACCGAGCGCGGATTGCTCCATGCGGCGAAAGCCTTCCTGACCATACATCGCGATGATTTCCGCGACGGATAGCCCGTTCTGCTGCTCGACCTCTTTGTTCAGTTCGACAAATCCCCAACCGATCTGTCCAGCCAGCAATTTGCCAAGCGTCGATTTGCCTGCACCGCGCAAGCCGATCAGCGCAATGCCGGCAAAGCCCGCCGGCCGCGGGGCCATCGCTGTGCCGCCCTGACCGGACAGGAGATCGCGCGCCTGTACGATCTGTTCAGGCGAGGCCTTGCGCAGGAGATCGCGGATGACCGGCCAATCCGGCGACGCTTCGGCGGAGGGAATCAAATCTTCCAGCGGCGCGCCCATCGCGCCGGAGACACGCCGGAGCAGCACGATCGAGACGTTGCCCTTGCCGCTTTCGAGTTGCGCGATATAGCGCTCCGAAATGCCGGAGACTTTCGCCAGCACCTTGCGCGACATGCCGCGCAAGCCGCGCATCGTACGGACGCGCTGACCCAAGGCGTCGAGAAAGTCGCGCTCCGGGTCGGTTCGATCGGTTTCGGGAAAAGCGTCGGTCATGTCAGCGTCGCCGCGTGTGTTTAAGGCTACGATGAAACATAATGCCGAAAATCATTGACAGCAATTGCGCCTCGTGGCTTTTGAAGAATTATAATTCAGAATATCCGCGAAGCGGTTTCGGCAGGGAGTGACGCCATGCGATCAGGCAGGGCAGTGAATCGCGGTGGGTGGAACGCATCATGAGCGATCCAGCGACGTCCTACAACGCGGTGACGTGGTTGCTCGACCGCAATATCGAGGCCGGTCGCGGCGACAAGCTCGCTTTCACCGACACGGTTCGCGACCTGACGTATGGCGCGCTACAGAGCCGGAGCCGGCAACTTGCAAACATGCTCAAGCGCCTCGGCGTGCGTCGCGAGGAGCGCGTTGCGATGATCATGCTCGACACGGTGGATTTTCCCGTCGTGTTTCTCGGCGCGATCCGCGCCGGCATCGTGCCGGTGCCGCTCAACACGCTGCTGACAGCAGAGCAATACGCCTATGTGCTGGCGGATTGCCGCGCGCGCGTGCTGTTCGTCTCCAAAGCGCTGCTGCCGGTGGTGAAGGATTTGGTCGGCCGGATGCCGGACCTCGAACATGTCATCGTCTGCGGCGACGACGCACACGGCTTCAAGACATTCTCCGACGAGATTAAAAGCGAAAGCGACCAGTTCGCAACCGCGCCGACGCATCCGGACGAACCGGCCTTCTGGCTGTATTCGTCCGGTTCGACCGGTATGCCGAAGGGCGTGCGGCATCTGCATGCGAGCCTCGCCGCGACGGCAGAAACTTACGCGCAGCAGGTCCTCGGCATTCGCGAGCACGATGTCGGGCTCTCGGCGGCGAAACTGTTCTTCGCTTATGGGCTCGGCAATGCGCTGACATTTCCGCTGTCAGTCGGTGCGACGACGATCCTGAATTCAGAACGGCCGACGCCCGCTGTGATGTTTGCGTTGATGCAAAAATACAATCCGAGCATCTTCTTCGGCGTGCCGACCTTGTTTGCAGCGATGCTCAATGATGAATCGCTCAAACAGGCAGGCGCGGGCACTCGCTTGCGCATCTGCACGTCGGCCGGCGAGGCGCTGCCCGAATCAGTTGGACATGCGTGGGCGGCACGCTTCGGCGCGGACATTCTTGACGGCGTCGGCTCGACAGAACTACTTCATATTTTTCTGTCGAACGCGCCGGATGATATCAAATACGGGACGTCGGGTCGGCCGGTGCCGGGTTATCGCGTGCGGCTCGTCGATGATGCCGGGGCCGATGTGCCGGACGGCGAGGTCGGTGAATTGCTGGTCGATGCGCCGTCGGCCGGCGAGGGCTACTGGAATCAGCGCAGCAAAAGCCGCCGCACGTTCGAAGGCTACTGGACGCGAACCGGCGACAAATATATCCGCGACGGCGAAGGGCGCTTCACATTTTGTGGCCGTGCCGACGACATGTTCAAAGTGTCGGGCATCTGGGTCTCTCCGTTCGAGGTCGAGAGCGCGCTCATTACGCACCCCGCCGTGCTTGAAGCCGCCGTAGTTCCCGAGGCCGATGGCGAAGGTTTGCTGAAGCCGAAAGCTTTCGTCGTTTTGCGCCCAGACGCTGCGACAGAGGGCTTGCATGAATCGCTGAAGGATCATGTGAAGCAGAAAATAGGGCCGTGGAAATATCCGCGCTGGATCGATGTTGTCGAAGCGTTGCCGAAAACGGCAACGGGGAAGATCCAGAGATTCAAGCTGCGCGACGGGGCAGTTTGAGTTGGAGCGATCGAGTAACTACGAAGCAGGCTTGACCTCTGCAAGCGGGAAACGGGGCAGGCTGCCGTTCGCGAGCTGCGTCGATCAAACGAAAGTCAAATGACCCACCTCTCTGCCACGGGCACGCTGCGGATCGCCGACGCCGATCTCGATTATCGCTTCATTGGGTTGCAACCCGATGCTGCGCCGACGATCATTCTCTTGCATGAAGGTCTTGGTTGCGCGGCACTGTGGGGCGATTTTCCCGACCGGCTCTCGGCCGAAACTGGCTGTGGCGTGTTCGCGTTTTCGCGCGCTGGCTACGGCCAGTCATCGCCTACGCGACTTCCGCGCGGCCTCGACTACATGCACCGCGAAGCGCTGGACGTGTTGCCCAAATTGCTCGACGCCATCGGCTTTCGACGCGGCATTCTCATCGGCCACTCCGACGGCGCGTCGATCGCGACGATCTATGCCGGCGGCGTACAAGATCATCGCATTCGCGGTCTGGCATTGATCGCGCCGCATTTCATCGTCGAGGATGTGTCGGTGACATCGATCGCCGCGATCAAGATTGCCTACGAGACGACCGATCTCAGAACGAAACTTGGCCGATGGCATCGCGATGTCGACAATACCTTTTACGGATGGAACGGCGCGTGGCTCGATCCGGACTTTCGCGATTGGGATATTTCAGAATCGCTCGCTTACATCCGCGTGCCGATCGCCATTCTTCAAGGCGCGGACGATCAATACGGCACGCTGCGCCAGATCGAGATCGCGCAAACAGAATGCTATTGTCCGGTTGATGTCACGATCATCAAAGGTGCTACGCATTCGCCACATCGCGAGGCTGCGGACGTGACGCTGCAAACCATCGCCGCGTTCGTAAACGATATTGCGGCGATCGATGCCTAACGATCTTGCGCTGCCGCGCTGGACTTACGTTCCGGGCCTATCCAAAGATCATGGCGGCGAAGCTGATCGCGAGACTCTGGAGCGCGTAAAGGCGCTGGTGCCTGTTCGATTCGATCGGGCGGTGCCGGCGGATGATCCGGCGCTGATCTATGGTCTCACGCTCAACGACCAAAATTTCTTCTGGGAGTGCCATGAGATTCTCGAAGCGATCTGGAAGGCTGCATTGCAGAACGGGCATGATCGGATCTTGCTGCGCGCCTTGATCCAGATCGCCAATGCCAATCTCAAGCAGATCATGACGCAACCGCGCGCGGTCGCGCGGCTTTTCCGAGAGGCGCTGGGCGAACTGGACGAGCTTGCAACGCGCAAAAAACCCTGTGACGGTTTTGCGGCAAACTACCCTTTTCGGGATTTGGCGGCCCGTTTGCGGGTCAGGCTCGCTAATCCGGCCGATGCATCGTCTGTTATGCTTCTAGCGCATATTGGAACATGAAAGAAAATGCATCTTCGCTTCACTAACTGCTAGACGCATTCAAAATACTGCATTATTGTGCATATCAACAATTGTCCACGACATCACGAGGGTGGCATATGGCCGGCGAACACCGCGCGCTCGCGAACGGCGCTAAGCACATCGATTTCCAGACCGAGCCGTCGCGCTACAAGCACTGGAAGCTCTCGGTGGATGGCGACATCGCCACCCTGACGATGGATGTCGATGAGAATGGCGGGCTGTTCGAGGGCTATCAACTCAAGCTGAACTCGTACGATCTCGGCGTCGACATCGAACTTGCCGATGTCGTGCAGCGGCTGCGTTTCGAGCATCCCGGCGTGAAGGCCGTTGTGATGCGTTCCGGCAAGAACCGCGTCTTCTGCGCGGGCGCGAACATCCGTATGCTCGCGGGCGCGACGCATGCGCACAAGGTTAACTTCTGTAAGTTCACCAACGAGACCCGCAACGGTCTGGAAGACTCCAGCCAAAATTCCGGCCAGCGTTTCATCACCGTGGTCAACGGCACGGCGGCGGGCGGCGGTTATGAACTCGCGCTCGCGACCGATCACATCATCATGGCCGATGACGGCGCAGCCGCGGTGGCGTTGCCCGAAGTGCCGCTGCTTGCGGTGCTGCCCGGCACCGGCGGCCTGACGCGCGTCGTCGACAAGCGCAAGGTGCGCCGCGATCACGCCGATTATTTTTGCACCATCGAGGAAGGCATCAAGGGCAAGCGCGCCGTGCAATGGCGTTTCGTCGATGAAATCGCACCGAATTCTAAATTAGAAGCCAAGGTGGCCGATCGGGCCAAGGAATTCGCGGCCGCCTCGAAGCGCAATGGCGAGGGTGACGGCGTGATGCTGTCGCCATTGTCGCGAACAATCGACGCCGAGGGCCTTCGTTATAGCCTCGTCAACGTCGATATCGATCGCGTCGCGCGCACTGCGACGATTTCGATCAAGGCACCTGATAACGCCGCGCCGGCCGATATTGCCTCGATGCTGAAACAAGGCGCGAGTTTCTGGCCGCTGCAGGCCGCGCGCGAACTCGACGATGCAATTTTGCATCTGCGCATCAACGAACTCGACACCGCGATGCTGGTGTTCAAGTCGCATGGTGATGGCGCGAACGTTCTGTCGCATGACGAGTTTCTCGACGCCAACAGGACGCACTGGTTGGTCAATGAGGTCAGGCATTACTGGAAGCGCGTGTTGAAGCGGGTCGATGTCACATCGCGCACGCTTGTCACATTGGTCGAGCCGGGTTCGTGCTTCGTCGGTACGCTCGCCGAACTGGTGTTCGCGGCGGATCGCTCCTACATGCTGGTCGGCCAAAAGCAGGGTGACAATCGTCCGCCGCCGTCGATCGTTTTGTCCGCGATGAACTTCGGGCCCTATCCGATGAGCCATGGGCTCACGCGACTCGAATCGCGCTTTCAGGCTGAGCCGTCCGACGTGCAGACTGCGCAGGCGCGGATCGGCGAGGCCCTCGACGCCGAAGCATCCGAAGAACTTGGACTCGTAACGTTTGCGCTTGACGATATCGACTGGGACGACGAAGTCCGCGTCTTCATGGAAGAGCGCACGTCGTTCTCGCCGGATTCGCTGACGGGCATGGAAGCGAATCTGCGTTTCGTCGGCCCCGAAACGATGGAATCGAAAATTTTCTCGCGGCTGACGGCGTGGCAGAACTGGATTTTCCAGCGGCCCAATGCGGTCGGCGAGAACGGCGCGCTGCGGCGCTACGGCAGCGGCGTAAAAGCCGAGTTCGATATGACACGGGTTTAGCCGCCATGCTGAGTGCTCGCCGTCTTGGGCGAATCTTAAGCGAGACTCGCAGGACGGCGGATGAACATCACTCTTCGAGGATGACGCCAAGTTGCCCTTACGCTTCAAGTCGCCCTCACGCTTCGAAGCTGAACACGATCGTTTGGCAGGGATAACGATAACAAGTTCGGCACAAGACAACAGTCAGGAGCCTACCGATGAACATCATGAACGTCGATTACTCGACCAAGATTCCGAACAATGTGAATCTCACCGAAGACCGACAGGTGCTTAAGGCACTGGAAGGCTGGCACCCCGGTTATCTGTCGTGGTGGAACGACATGGGGCCGGAAGGCTTTCAGGATTCGCTGGTATATCTGCGCACGGCGATCTCGGTCGATCCGAAGGGCTGGGCGAAATTCGATTACGTGCGGATGCCGGAATATCGTTGGGGCGTGCTGCTCGCGCCGCAGGACACCGAGCGCAAGGTAAATTTCGGCCAGCACATGGGCGAGGCCGCGTGGCAGGAAGTGCCCGGCGAATATCGCGCGATGCTGCGTCGTCTTGTTGTCATTCAGGGCGACACCGAGCCGGCGTCGGTCGAGCAACAGCGCTTTCTCGGCAAGACCGCGCCGTCGCTATATGATTTGCGCAATCTGTTTCAGGTCAACGTGGAAGAAGGCCGCCATCTCTGGGCGATGGTCTATCTCTTACAGAAATATTTCGGCCGCGATGGCCGCGAGGAAGCCGACGATCTGCTGCGTCGCCGGTCGGGTGACGAGGATGCGCCGCGCATGCTCGGCGCGTTCAATGAAGCGACTCCGGACTGGCTGTCGTTTTTCATGTTCACCTTCTTCACGGATCGTGACGGCAAGATGCAGCTGGAGAGTCTAGCGCAATCCGGCTTCGATCCGCTGTCGCGCACCTGCCGCTTCATGCTGACGGAAGAAGCGCATCACATGTTCGTCGGCGAAACGGGCGTCGGCCGCGTGCTTCAACGCACCTGCGAGGCGATGAAGGAGGCCGGTATCGAGGATCCGAATGCGATCGAAAAGATTCGCGCGCTCGGCGTGATCGATCTTCCGACGATGCAGAAGAAGATCAACCTGCATTACTCGCTGTCGCTCGATCTTTTTGGATCGGAAGTCTCGACCAACGCTGCGAATTTCTACAATTCAGGTCTGAAAGGCCGCTTCCAGGAAACCAAGATAGACGACGATCATCGCCTGACCAACGACATCTATCAGGTGTTGAAGCTGGTCGATGGCGAGATCAAGCTGGTCGATGAGCCGGCGCTGACCGCGCTCAACATGCGGCTGCGCGACGACTACACGCAGGATTGCGCCAAGGGTGTGGAGCGCTGGAACAAGATCATCGAGAAGGCGGGCGTGAATTTCCGTTTCGAATTGCCGCACACCGCGTTCCATCGTCAGATCGGCGAGTTCAAGAACGTCCATGCGACGCCGAAGGGAATCATTCTCACCGATGCCGATTGGGCTAAGGTGAAGGGCGATTATCTGCCATCGAACGCGGATGGCGATTTCATCTCGTCGCTGATGACGCCGGTGAGCGAGCCCGGCCAATACGCCAACTGGATATCCGCGCCGAAAGTCGGGATCGACAACAAGCCGGGCGATTTCGAATATGTGAAGATCGCGGCTTGATCTGTCTTGGCCTCGCCCCGCAAAAGCGGGGCGAGGGAACGAGAAGCGAATGACACCATGAACGCACCGCTGAAACAGCACCTCATCGATCCCGAAATTTGCATCAGGTGCAACACCTGCGAAGAGGCATGCCCGATCGATGCGGTAACGCATGACGACAACAATTACGTCGTCGATGCCTCGATCTGTAATTACTGCATGGATTGCATCTCGCCGTGCCCGACCGGCGCGATCGACAACTGGCGCGTCGTCGCGGTACCCTATTCGCTCGACGATCAGTTTTCATGGACGGACCTGCCCGCGCAGGAAGAGCTTGCTGCAAGCGAATCCGGCAACGCCGTCGAAGCGCTCGAAGACGAGATCGGAAAACTGCTTGAAGAGGCGCGCAAGGGTCTCGGCGGCAAGCCGGTCGCGCCGCATTCATCCAGCAAACCGACCGTCAATCTCTATAATCGCGGCAAACCGGCAAAGGCTGTCATCTCCGGCAATTTCCGGTTGACGCATGCGGACGCCGACAGCGATGTTCGCCATATCATTCTGGACTTTGGCGATCAGCCGTTTCCAGTGCTGGAAGGCCAGAGTATCGGCATCGTCGCGCCGGGTGTCGATGCCGATGGCAAGCCGCACAACGTCCGGCTTTATTCGATCGCGTCGTCGCGCGACGGCGAGAAGCCGAACACCAATAATCTGGCGCTCACCGTGAAGCGTGAGAAAGATGGCGTGTGTTCGAATTATCTGTGCGACCTGCCGCGTGGCGCAAAACTCGATGTCACCGGCCCGTTCGGCGCGACGTTTTTGTTGCCGAACGATCCTGCCGCCAATGTCGTCATGATTTGCACCGGCACGGGCTCCGCGCCGTTTCGTGGCTTCACCGAGCGCCGACGCCGCGCGATGCCGGATGCGCCGGGGCGCTTGTTGTTGTTTTTCGGTGCGAGGCGACCGGAGGAATTGCCGTATTTCGGACCGTTGCAGAAGGTGCCGGATCGATTGCTCGGCAAGCACTTCTGTTACTCGCGTGTCGCGGGTCAGCCGCGTGTCTATGTGCAGGATAGGATTCGTTCTGAAGCCACCGTGATGGCGGCACTCCTCGGCCATACCAACACGCATATCTATATTTGCGGTTTGAAAGGCATGGAGAGCGGCGTCGATGAAGCCTTCGCCGATGTCTGTCGGGCTGCGTCGCTCGATTGGGCGGCGTTAAAGCCTCTGATGCGGGACTCAGGGCGCTATCACGTCGAGACGTATTGAGAGATAGCCGGCATTGCGAGGAGTAATAGTTTTCATCTTTGAAAGCCGATCGCGACAAAGCAATCCAGTCCTGTCTGGAACCGTTCGCTTCGTTTGCAAAACAAATTAGATCTGCGTCGGGTAGAGATCGGTCCATTTCGGATTCAGTGCTTCGATCAATTTCAATTTGTCCGCTCGGCTTCCGGCCTTGATCTGCTTTTCCCTTAAGATTGCATCCGTCATGGTTGCATGTGGTTCGGCTGCTTCATCGCCGGCGGTGCTTAAAGGCTGGATTGCTTCGAAGTCGTTAGTTTTCGAAGATGAAAACTAACGACTTCTCGCAATGACGAAGACTGCTACTCTCCCGACACCGGCAGGCTGAGGTTGGCATAGACGATGCCGCCATCGACGGCGATGGCGTTGCCGACGACATAGTCGCCCGCGCGCGACGCAAGATAGATCGCGATCCCGGCCATATCTTCCGGTGTGCCGATCCGCTGTGACGGAATCTTTTTTGCGATCGTGTCGCCGTGATCGCGGGCCGCAGTGTTCATGTCCGACTCAAATGCGCCGGGGCAGATCGCCGTGACGTTGATGTTGTCCTGGATCAGCTTCGCGGCCATCCGGCGCGTAAGATGAATCACCGCCGCCTTGCTCGCCTGATAGGAATAGGTCTCCATCGGATTGACGGAGAGGCCGTCGATCGAGGCGATGTTGATGACCTTTGCAGGCTTGTGCTTGGAGGCGGCGGCACGCAATGGCCCGGCCAGGGCCTTCGTCAGAAAGAACAGCGACTTGACGTTGAGGTTCATCACCTTGTCCCAGCCGGCTTCCGGGAAGTCGTCGAAGGTCGATCCCCATGCCGCGCCGGCATTATTGACGAGGATGTCGAGCTTCTTTTCGTGCTTCATGAATTCATCGGCGAGCAGATTGCAGCCGGCGACAGTGGCCATGTCGATCGGCAGCGCGATGCATTCGCCGTCATAGAGTGCGGTGAGTTCTTTCGCCGTCGCCTCGCAGGGGCCAGCCTTTCGCGCGGTGATATAAACTTTCGCGGCACCCTGGGCGAGAAAGCCCGACGCGATCATCTTGCCGATGCCGCGCGATCCGCCGGTGACGAGCGCGACGCGGCCTTGCAGTGAAAACAGATTCTTGAACATGCAGCCTCCCTCAATTTGGTTGGCCGATGGTGTGCGTCGCGCGATTTGCCGAGTCAAGCGAGAGCTACGCCGCGTCCACCCTGCGAAAGCCATTATAGATCGCAGTCGCAGCACCCGACGTCAGCACCGGCAGAAACCGTGTGTCCTGATAATTGCCGTTGAGCGACACACGTGGCAGCGCAGTCAGATGCGCGGCGTTATTCGCGAAGATCATGCCCGGCCGCGTCGTCACTGCCGTCTTGAAGCCGAGTGTTTTCGCCAATGCGAATTCGCGGCCGCCGGCAGCGAGCTTGTCGCCATAGGGGTAAGCCAGATGCAGAGCCGGGCGCTGCAGCGCATCCTCGATCCGCGTCCGCGAGAGGCGCATCTCGTCGGCTGCACCCACGTCGCTCTGCCTGGCGAGATTGCAATGGCTCATCGTATGCGCGCCGATCGTCACAAGCGGATCGGCGGCGAAGCCACGCAACTCGTCCCAGCCCATGCACAGCTCGCGGCTGATGCCCATCTCGTCAATGCCATGCGCGGTGCACAATGCGCTGATCTCGCGGCGGACGTCGTCTTCGGACAGGCCGCGCAGAACACCGTGCATGCGATCGAATGCGATCTGCTTGGCATCCAGTGTCGCGCAGTCAAGCCGTATCACGACGCCTGACAAAGCGACCTCGATCGCATCGGCCTTGGCGATGACGCGCTCCAGCGCCGCCCACCACAGCCGGCCCCGGCCGTCGGCGAAATCGCTGGCGACATAGACCGCCACCGGCGCGTTGAACGCCCGCAGCACGGGCAGCGCGTGGTCGCGATTGTCGCGGTAGCCATCGTCGCAGGTGAAGCAGGCAAATCGCTTGGTCGTGTCACCGGAGGCAAGCCGGGCCGCCATCTCGTCGAGGCTGACGACATCGACGCCTTCGCTGCGCAGATGCAGCAGCGTGGCGTGCAAAAACTCCGGCGTGATTTCGAGGTGGTGGTTGGGTTGGAATGCATCCGCGCGGCGAGGCCGGACGTGATGCAGCATGAAGATGGTGCCGACGCCCGCCAGCATCGGGCGCAGCAAATGATGCGCCCCGGTCAGCGACAGAGCGCTGAACCCGGCGCGAATGATCGCGTGGCGGAGCTGTTTCATGGCGACGATCCATTGACGTCAGCCTCGCAACCTAGCCACCGACGCTGAACAAAGCCTTATCGACGCAGCTTCCCGCCAGCGACAGATTTGCCGTTTGACAGTCCCGCAAGGGTTTGTTTTCTCTCTGTTTCAGGACATCAGGGATCAAGAATGCGCGGACTATACCGGTGGAGCAGCAAATGGTGGCCCGGCCTCATCCCGCTCGCGATCCTGTTTCTCTTCGCCGCCTGGCGCAACACCGTCCCGATCGAGGCTGAACTCGCCGGCCGCGCCGGAGCGGCGCTCAAGGGAACCGTGCTCGACCGCACCAGCATCGGCTTGGCCGGGCGCGATGTTATCCTTAACGCCAATGCCTTCTCGGAAAATGGCCGCACCAGCGCCGTGTCGCAGGTCGAGGCAGCGCCGGGCGTGCGTCTGGTTGTCGATCAGACCCGTCTCGTGCCGGAGGCCAAGCCCTTCGTCTGGAATGCCGAGCGTGACGTGGTTCGCGTGACGCTGTCGGGAAATGCCCCGTTGCCGGGGAGTAAGCAGCGGTTGCTCGATGCCGCGCGTGCCAGCCTTGGTGGAACCGAAGTGGCGGACCGCATGGGCCTCGCGCGCGGCGCGCCGCCGCGTTTCGATACGGCGGCATTTTTGCTGATCGACCAGATTGGTAGACTGAAAGAGGGCAAGATCACGATCTCGGATCAGACCGTAACCCTCGCCGGTATGGCGCGCGATCTCGGCGGCCGCGAGGCGATCGTTGCGGCGCTGAAGAACCTGCCGGAGGGCTATACGGTCGGCAGCAACGCCATCGCGGCCCCGGCCTATGTGTTTCAGGCCAACAAAGACCCGGTGACGCAGACGCTGACCCTGTCGGGCTATGTGCCCGACAATGCCGTGCACGCGGCGCTCGTGAGTGCGGCCGGCCGCAAATTCTTCAGTACGAAGATCGCCGATAATCTCAAGGCCAGCATCGGCGCGCCCGGCGGGTTCGGCGCAGCCGTCGCCGTGGCGCTCGGCGGCCTGTCGCGGCTCTCGACCGGAACGCTCATTGTGTCGGACCGCGAAGTGAAGCTTTCCGGCGATGCCTTGTTCGACGCCGCCGCGGGGCAAATCCGCGAGGGGCTGCTGAAGTCGCTGCCGCCGGGCTGGCAGGCCAAGACGGAACTGTCGGTCAAGCCCGCGGCATCGCCGGTCGACCCGACCGTGTGCCAGCAATTGTTCAAGGACCTGCTCAGCAAGGCACGGATTCGCTTCGAGCCGAAAAAAGCTGCGATCGATCCGGACTCGACGGGGCTGCTGGACCGCCTGATCGAGACCGCGCGGCGCTGCCCCGATAGCAGTATCGAGATCATCGGTCACACCGATTCGGAGGGGACGGACGAGTTCAATCAGGCGCTGTCCGAGCAGCGGGCCGAAGCGGTCGCAGCGTATCTGACCAAAGCAGGGCTGCCGTCGCAACGTTTCTCGACCACCGGTTTCGGCAGTTCGCAGCCGGTCGCGTCCAACGATACCGACGACGGCAAGGCGCAGAACCGCCGTATCGAATTTCTGGTGAGATAACGGCATGAGCATTCTGGTCACATTCCACTGGGGCTACCTACTCGCCGCCTTCGTGCTCGGCTTCTGCATGGGTTGGGTCGCTGTCGTCACCCATGCGCGGCCGGTGTCGCGCAACATGATCCGTGGCCTGTCGGCTTTGGCCGTTGTGCTGGTCGGGCTGTCGCTCGCGCGGTTGGTGCCGGGCCGATATGGTTATTGGCTCGATCTTGGTCTTGTCATGTTCGCGATCTATCTCGTGGGCTGCGCGATCGGTTCGTGGCTGCGCGATGGCGTAGTGACGCGCCATCACGCCCGCAACTTGCCGCAAGCGTGAGCCGCGTGAGCGATAGGCGTGTCGACGTCACGGAATGCGGCAATCGGCGTGTGGTCGCAGATTTTGGGTTCGCAGGTCGAGGTTGAGATGCTGGACGTGTTACGCAGAACGATCTCGTTGCTGCGGCAGAAGCAAATCCTGCACAAGCTCGGCGTGCTCATCAGCATCGGCGTGATCGCGACCGCCTGCTATGTGCTCTACCACATGCTGAACACGATCGATGTCGAGAAGGTGATCGACGCGATCAAGCAGACCGACTTGAAACTCGTGATGCTGGCGGGGCTGTATGTCGCAGCCGGTTATTTCACGTTGACCTTCTACGATCTGTTCGCCGTGCGAACCATCGGCCGCGACGACATTCCTTATCTGGTCACGGCACTCGCGGCTTTCACCAGCTATTCGATCGGCCACAATGTCGGTGCCAGCGCGTTCACCGGCGGCGCGGTGCGCTATCGCATCTATTCGGGCTGGGGGCTGAACGCGATCGACGTCGCGAAAGTATGTTTTCTGGCCGGGCTCACCTTCTGGCTCGGCAATGCCGCGGTGCTCGGCATCGGCGTCGCCTATCATCCTGAGGCTGCCGCCAATATCGATAAACTTCCGGTCTGGCTCAATCGCCTCGTGGCATTCGGCATTCTCTCCGGTTTAGCCAGCTACGTGATTTGGGTCTGGATGAAACCGCGTCAGTTCGGACGCGGGCCGTGGGTCGTCGAACTGCCCGGCGGGCCGCTGACGCTGCTGCAGATCGTGATCGGCATCGTCGATCTCAGTTTCTGCGCTCTGGCCATGTACATGCTAGTGCCGGAGGAGCCCAATCTCGGTTTCATCGTCGTCGCCGTGATCTTTGTCTCGGCGACGCTGCTTGGATTTGCCAGTCATTCGCCGGGCGGGCTCGGCGTGTTCGACGCAGCCATGCTGGTCGGGCTGTGGCAGATGGACAAAGAGCGCCTCCTTGCGGGCATGCTGCTGTTCCGTCTGCTCTATTACATCGTGCCGTTTTTGCTCTCTGTCATCATGCTGACGTCTCGCGAAATCATGATCGGTGCGCGCAACAAGCGCCTAGCCGCGCTGGCGGTGCCGCCGCCCGAGCCGAAGCGCGATCCTGCGTGATGCAGGGCGGGGTACCCCAAGGCGGCAACGACCCCTCTGGGCAGGACTTCCAAGGGAAGGACTTCCCGGGGAGGGACTTCCCGAAAAAGGATTTGCCGATGCTCGCCGACATGGCCGCAGGCTCTGTCTTCTCGCCGTGGCCGGATCGGCTACGCCGCGCCGCGATCATCCTGTTGGTGGCGGGTCTGGCGCTGGCGACCCTCGTTGCCTTCGGCGACGTGACGCTGCTGCGCGCGATTGCCGCCTTCATCTGTATCGGTGCAGCGGCACTGGTGCCGTGGCGGCTGAGCAATCCGCTGACACGCAGCGACGATAGCCCGGTCGTCATTCCCGTCGAAGACATCGTGGTGCGTGCGGTGATCGGCGCAATCCCCGACCCGGCCGTGCTGCTCGATCGCGCCGGCCGCGTGATTCATTTGAATGCCGGTGCCGCGCAATTGGCCCCGGCGCTGCGCCGCAACGAGCTGGCGCAATTCGCGCTGCGCTCGCCGGATATTCTCACCGCGTTGCGCGAGGCGATTGCGACCGCGCAGCCGCGCCGCACGTTCTTCGTCGATCATGTGCCGGTCGATCGCTGGATGGAACTGGTCATCTCGCCGCTGACCGTGCCGACATCCTTCGGCGGTCAGGACCTGTGCATGCTGATGACGTTCCACGACCAGACGCCACTGCGGCGTGTCGAGGAAATGCGCGCCGATTTCGTCGCCAATGCCAGCCATGAATTGCGCACGCCGCTGGCGGCGCTGTCGGGGTTCATCGATACGCTGCTCGGCCCTGCGCGCGACGACGCCAAGGCGCGCGAACGTTTCCTCGGCATCATGCAGACGCAGGCGACGCGGATGGCGCGGCTGATCGACGATCTGCTGTCATTGTCGCGGGTCGAACTCACGGCCCATGTGCAGCCGGACACGCAGGTCGATCTGGTGCCGATCATCCGTGAAGTGATCGATGGACTGGAGCCGCTCGCCACTGATCGTCAGGTCGTGATCGCGACCGACCTGCCGAACACACCGTTGAAGATCGCCGGCGATCGCGAGGAATTGCTGCGGCTGTTCGAGAACCTGATCGAGAACGCGCTGAAATATGGTGCCGTCGGCGGCCGCATCGAAGTGACGCTCGCGACGCCTGAAGCCAGCGGCGATGCGCGCATCGCGGTGCGCGATTTCGGGCCCGGCATCGCGCCGGAGCATCTGCCGCGCCTCACCGAACGCTTCTACCGCGTCGATGTCGGCGACAGCCGCGCACAAGGCGGCACGGGTCTCGGATTGTCGTTGGTCAAGCATATCCTGAACCGCCATCGCGGCCGTCTATTGATCGACAGTGTGGTCGGGCATGGCGCAACCTTTACGGCGTGTTTTCCCCGGACCAAGCCGAGTCCGACCTGAATTTCGTAGTAAATTCAGTGGGTTCCGAGCGTCACGTAACTGTCACTAAACTCTCATAAAAGCACAACGGGCTGCTTGGTAAAGCAGCGGCGTGGGCGCCATCGGGCGCGATCAGCGCTTCGCTCACGCGATGGAGAAACCAGTGAATTTCATCAAGACTCTCGTCGCTGCAGGACTTGTTGCGACAAGCCTCGTCGGCGCTGTCACTTTTGCGGCTCCCGCCTCCGCGGCCGACATCACCGGCGCAGGCGCGACCTTCCCCTTCCCGGTCTATTCGAAGTGGGCCGATGCCTACAAAAAGGAAACCGGGAACGGCCTGAACTATCAGTCGATCGGTTCAGGTGCCGGCATCAAGCAGATCCAGGCCAAGACCGTAACCTTCGGTGCGACCGACGCGCCGCTGAAAGCAGAAGTGCTCGAAAAAGATGGCCTCGTGCAGTGGCCGATGGTGATGGGCGCGATCGTGCCGGTCGTGAACCTCGAAGGCATCAAGCCGGGTGAACTCGTTCTCTCGGGCGAATTGCTCGCCGACATCTATCTCGGCAAGGTCAAGACCTGGAACGATCCGGCAATCGCCAAGCTGAACGCCAATCTGAAGCTGCCGACCGACGCCATCACCGTTGTGCGCCGCTCGGACGGTTCGGGCACCACCTTCAACTTTACCGACTATCTGTCGAAGGCGAGCGCGGACTGGAAGTCCAAGATCGGCAGCGGCACCGCGGTCGAATGGCCGGTCGGCGTCGGTGCGAAGGGCAATGAAGGCGTCGCCGGCAATGTCGGTCAGACCAAGAATGCGATCGGTTACGTCGAATATGCTTACGCCAAGCAGAACAAGCTGACCTTTGCAGCCCTCATCAATAAGGCCGGCAAGACCGTGCAGCCGACTGTCGCTGCCTTCCAGGCCGCCGCCGCCAATGCCGACTGGGCGAAGGCTCCCGGTTATTATGTGATCCTCACCGACCAGCCGGGCGAAACCTCGTGGCCGATCACCGCCGCGACCTTCATCTTGATGCACAAAGTGCCGACCGACAAAGCCGCGTCGGCCGACGCGATCAAGTTCTTCACCTGGGCGTTCGCCAAGGGTGACAAGATGGCCGAAGAACTCGACTACATCCCGATGCCCGACTCGGTCGTCAAGCTGATCGAGCAGACCTGGACGGCTGACATCAAGAGCTGAGGACTTGCGACTGCGCGCAGGGGTATGAGCGCAGTTCGTCATTGCGAGCGTAGCGAAGCAATCCAGTACGATCGAAAAGACTGGCTTGCTTCGTCGCTCTCGTTTCTCGCGGACGAGAAACGTCGCTCCTCGCAATGACGAGCGACAGGCAACTGTAGGGGACCAGCGTGGCAGATATGGCCGTTCAGAGCAGCGACACACAATCGGCCGCGGGTCCGTATGACCGCGCCAAGGCGCTCGGTGCCTTCAAGCTCGGCGATGTGACGTTCTACTGGGCGACACGAATTTGCGCGATCTCGGTGCTGCTTCTTCTCGGGGGCATCATCCTGTCATTGATTGCCGGCGCATGGCCGGCGATGAAGGAATTCGGCTTTGCGTTTTTGTGGACGCAGCGCTGGGCACCGTCCGCCGATCCGCCGGTGCTCGGCGCGCTCGGACCCATTTACGGCACGCTGGTGACGTCGCTGATCGCGATGGCGATCGCGATTCCGGTCGGCCTCGGCATCGCGATCTTCCTCACCGAACTGTGCCCGAACTGGCTGCGCCGCCCGATCGGCATGGCGATCGAACTGCTCGCCGGCATTCCCTCGATTATCTACGGCATGTGGGGCTTCTTCGTACTCGGGCCGTTTCTGGCCAACCACTTCCAGCCATTCCTGATCAATATTTTTGAAGGCGTTCCCGTGCTGGGCACGATCTTCGCCGGCCCGCCGTCCTATCTCAGCCTCTTCAATGCTTCGCTTATTCTGGCGATAATGGTGCTGCCTTTCATCACCGCGATCTCGGTCGACGTCTTCAAGACGGTGCCGCCGGTGCTGAAGGAAGCCGCTTACGGCGTCGGCTGCACGACATGGGAAGTCGTCCGCAATGTCGTCATTCCCTATACGCGCGTCGGCGTGATCGGCGGCGTGATGCTGGCGCTCGGCCGTGCGCTCGGCGAGACGATGGCAGTGACCTTCATCATCGGCAACGCATTCAGGATTACGGGCTCGGTGTTTTCGCCGGGCACCACGATCTCGGCGGCAATCGCCAGCGAGTTCGCGGAATCGGACGGTTTGCATCAATCCGGCCTGATCCTGCTCGGTCTCTTATTGTTCGTGCTGACCTTCTTCGTGCTGTCGGCCGCGCGGCTGATGCTGATGCGCCTCGAAAAGAAGGCGGGAAATTAACATGAACCCGATTTACGCCTCTCGCCGCCGCACCAACATCATCGTGCGTGCGCTCTGTATCGGTGCCACGTTGTTCGGCGTTGCCTGGCTGGCATCGATCCTGTTCACGCTGTTCTACAACGGCCTCGCCGGCATCAGCGTTCAAATTTTTACGCAGAACACGCCGCCGCCCGGTGCCAATGAAGGCGGGTTGCTCAATGCCATCGTCGGCTCGCTCATCATGACGGTGATCGGCGTCGGCATCGGCGCACCGATCGGCCTGCTCGCCGGGACGTATCTGGCCGAATACGGCAAGAACGACAAACTCACCTCGGTGATCCGCTTCATCAACGATATCCTGCTGAGCGCGCCGTCGATCATCATCGGTCTCTTTGTCTACGGCGCGATCGTCGTGCCGATGGGCGGCTTTTCGGCCCTCGCCGGTGCGCTCGCCCTCGCCGTCATCGTGATCCCCGTGGTCGTGCGCACCACCGAAGACATGCTCGGCCTCGTGCCCGGCCCCTTACGCGAAGCGGCCTCTGCGCTCGGCATGCCGCGCTCGCTCGTCATCAAGCGGATCGCCTATCGCGCGGCCCGCGCCGGTCTCATCACCGGCGTACTGCTCGCAACGGCGCGCGTCGCCGGCGAAACTGCGCCATTGCTGTTCACCGCGCTGTCGAACCAGTTCTTCAGTCTCGATCTCACCAAGACGATGGCGAACCTGCCGGTGACGATCAACAACTTCGTGCAGAGCCCCTACGACTACTGGAAACAGTTGGCGTGGTCCGGCGCTCTCATCATCACACTGACCGTACTTGCCCTGAACATTGGCGCACGCATTCTCGGTGCCGAGAGGACAACCAAATGAACCAGATGTCCGTTGCCTCCAACGCTGCCACCAGCGTCGCGCCGCCGATCTCCACGGGAGCCGATGCGCGCCCGAAGGTGAGCGTGCGCAACCTGAATTTCTACTATGGCGAACACCATGCGCTGAAGAACATCAATCTCAATCTTGTCGCCAATCGCGTGACGGCCTTCATCGGTCCGTCGGGTTGCGGCAAGTCTACGCTGCTACGTGTCTTCAATCGCATGTATGATCTGTATCCCGGCCAACGCGCCGAGGGTCAGGTCATGCTCGACAATCAGAACGTGCTCGATCCGAAGCTCGATCTAAATTTGCTGCGCGCGCGCGTCGGCATGGTGTTCCAGAAGCCGACGCCGTTTCCAATGACGATCTATGAAAACATCGCCTTCGGCATTCGTCTTTACGAGAAGATTTCGAAGTCCGAGATGGATGGTCGCGTTGAGAAAGCGTTGCGCGGCGGTGCGTTGTGGAACGAGGTCAAGGACAAGCTCAATGCCAGCGGCCTCAGCCTCTCCGGCGGCCAGCAGCAGCGCCTGTGCATCGCGCGAACGATCGCTGTGCGTCCCGAAGTCATCCTGTTCGACGAGCCGTGCTCGGCGCTCGATCCGATCTCGACGGCGAAGATCGAGGAACTGATCGACGATATGAAGGAGCAGTACACGATCGCGATCGTGACGCACAACATGCAGCAGGCGGCGCGCGTGTCCGACTCCACAGCCTTCATGTATCTCGGCGACCTGATCGAGTTCGGCCCGACCAACACGATCTTCACCTCGCCGACCGACACGCGCACGCAGGACTATATTACCGGCCGGTTCGGCTAAGGAGAACGATGATGGCCTTTGAACATACAGCCAAAGCCTTCGACGGCGATCTCCAGGAACTGATGCGGCTGGTCGCCGAGATGGGCGGCCTCGCCGAACGCCAGATCGTTGACAGCGTCGATGCGCTGGTGCGCCGCGACGTTGTTTTAGGCGCGCGCGTCGTGGCCACCGATCAGGACCTCGATCAATTACAGCGCGTCATCGAAGAGCGCGCGGTGCTGACCATCGCCCGGCGTCAGCCGATGGCGGTCGATCTGCGCGCCATCGTCGGCGCGATGCGCGTTGCCACCGATCTGGAGCGGATCGGCGATCTGTCCAAGAATATCGGAAAGCGCGTTACGGCTTTGGATAATGATTTCCAGCCGCTGCAACTCATTCGTGGCCTCGAACACATGACCGAGCTGGTTCAGGCGCAGATCAAGAACGTGCTCGACGCCTATGCCGCGCATGACCTGCCGGCGGCGATGGATGTCTGGAAGGGCGACGAGGAGGTCGATGCGATCTGCACCTCGCTGTTCCGCGAGCTTCTCACTTACATGATGGAAGACCCACGCAATATCAGCCTGTGCATTCATTTGATGTTCTGCGCCAAGAACATCGAACGCATCGGCGATCACGCCACCAACATCGCCGAGACCGTGTTTTATATGGTCGAAGGCCAGCCGATCCTCGACAAGCGGCCGAAGGGCGATATGACGACCTTCGCCAACGCACCGACGATCTAAGGGACAGATTGATATGAACGCCCGCATCATGGTGGTCGAGGACGAAGACGCGCTGACGACGCTGTTGCGCTATAATCTCGAAGCCGACGGCTACAATGTCGAGACCATCGCTCGCGGCGACGAGGCTGACACCAAGCTGAAGGAACACTTGCCCGATCTAATCGTGCTGGACTGGATGCTGCCCGGCCTTTCCGGCATCGAATTGTGCCGACGGTTGCGCGCGCGCAATGAAACCAAAGCACTGCCGATCATCATGCTGACGGCGCGCGGCGAGGAAAGCGAGCGCGTGCGCGGGCTTGCCACCGGTGCCGACGATTATATGGTGAAGCCGTTTTCGGTTCCGGAATTGCTAGCGCGGGTGCGAGCACTTTTGCGTCGGGCCAGCCCTGAGCGGCTCGCGACCAAGCTCGAATTCGGCGATCTCGAACTCGATCGGGACAAGCGCCGCGTTGCGCGCTCCGGCCGTCCGATCGATCTCGGACCGACCGAATATCGCCTGCTGGAGTTTTTTCTTGAGCGGCCCGGCCGGGTGTTCAGCCGCGAGCAATTGCTGGATTCGGTCTGGGGTCGCGATATCTATATCGACGAGCGCACCGTCGATGTTCACATCGGGCGGCTGCGCAAGCTGCTGAATCTCGATGGCGAGACCGATCCGATTCGCACGGTTCGCGGTGCAGGCTACGCGCTCGACGATCGCTTTGCGAAGGCTGCGGAGTGATCCGATCTTTCCCTCAACGAAAAAGCCCGGCTTTCCAGCCGGGCTTTTTTAGTAAGCAACGAACGAGCTTTCCGGGGTCAGCTTACCGGATCGGCTTGGGCTGGGCGCGGCGGCGATCGCCGGCGGGCTGATAGGCGATGCGCGAGTGATGCGCGCAATAAGGAAGTCCTGAAAGCGATTTGCCGCCGCAAAAGAAGAATTCCGGATTGCTGGGATCGCCGATCGGCCAGTGGCAGGTTGCCTCGTTCAATTCCAGCAACGAACGACGCTGACCCATCGGCACGACATTGTCATAAGCGACGGCGTCGACCTGCTGTTCGACTTCGACATCATAGGAATGCGCGAGAGCCGTGTTGCCGCGCGACATCGGGCGCTGCACGCGCACCATCTGCGGTGCGGGACGCGCCTTGCGTTGCCGGGGAGCGGCCGAGGTCGGGCTCTTAGCGCGACCCGAGAGGCCGAGGCGATGGACCTTCCCGATCACGGCATTGCGCGTGACATTGCCCAACTCAGCCGCGATCTGACTGGCCGACAATCCGCTTTCCCAGAGTTTCTTGAGCTGTTCGACGCGATCATCCGTCCAGGTCATTACGGTGGTCATCGGACTTTTCCCTTCGT
>JAYUEY010000082.1:0-3340 GCA_043739005.1 Tardiphaga sp. | reverse complement strand
CGAGATGTTTCGATAAAAGCGCCATCAGCGTCTGCGTAAAATAGCCCCGCGTGAAATCATTGACGCCACCATTGCCCTCGGTCTTGCCGATGATCGCCGCAATCGTCGTCGCATGCACCACGCCGCGTGCCATCAAATCTTCCAACGCCGACAGATCGCCGGGATGCGCCATCGTCAGGCGATGCACCGCCGCTTGTTTCATGCGCGCGCCGCCTGCATGAGATCGAACAAACGGCTTGGGCTCAGCGGGATTTCCAGCAATTCGACGCTCTGCTGCTTCAGCCCCAGCGCACTTTCGATCGCCTGCGCGAATAAAGGCCCGACCGGAATGGCACCGGCCTCGCCCGCGCCCTTGATTCCAAGCGGATTGAGCGGCGACGGCGTCACCGTATGCGACAGCTCCATGCGCGGCACGTCGAGCGCGGTCGGCAGCAGATAATCCGCCAGCGAGGCATTCAGCAATTGCCCATGATCGTCACAACTCAGCTTCTCGAAAAATGCATTGCCGATGCCCTGCGCGACGCCGCCATGAATTTGTCCGGCGAGGATCATCGGATTGATGACGGTACCGCAATCATGCACCACGACATACTTGAGTATTTTCAGGTCAAACGTTTCCGGGTCCATCTCGACGATCATCGCGTGGACGCCGTTGGCTGTCGCGCCGCTCGGCGGTCCGAAATATTGCGTCGATTCCAGCCCCGGCTCGGTGCCGGGCTTGACCGCGCCGCGCATCGGATTGGCGCGCTGCGCCAACTCGCCGAGGCGTATGAATTTTTCGGGGATGCCAACGATTGCGATCTTGCCGTCCGCGATCACCAGATCGTCTTGCGAACATTCGAATGCATTGCTGGCGAGCCTGAGCGCTTTGATGCGCACCGCCTGCGCGGCCGCGTTGATCGCATTGCCGGCGACAACCGCGCCCCGGCTCGCAAACGTGCCAGCACCCCAATAAAAGCGATCCGTATCGCCGGTCGTGATATCGACATCGGTCACATCGACGCCAAGTTGATCGGCGACGATCTGCGCGAAGCTAGTGAAATGCCCTTGCCCTTGCGTGCCGATCCCGGTCGCGACACTGACTTTGCCGTTGGCCTGAATTTGTACGCGCGCACCTTCATAAGGGCCGATGCCGGTGCCTTCGACATAACAGGCGACGCCGATGCCGATGTGGCGGCCTTCGTCCCGCGCGTTCTTTTGCGTGTCGGCAAATCCCGCATAGCCGATCGCGTTAAGCGCCATGTCGAGCACCGGCTCGTAATTGCCGCTGTCATATGAGAGCGGCTGGAAATCCTGATAGATAATTTGATTGTCGTAAGGAAACGCATCGGCTGGAATGAGATTGCGGCGGCGAATCTCGGCGGCATCGATGTTGAGTTCATGCGCGGCGAGATCGAGCAGCCGCTCCATCACGAAGACGCCGTGCTGGCGGCCGGCACCGCGATAGGGCGTCACGATCGGCAGATTGGTGAACACCGCCGTGAATGTGCTGTCATAGGCCGGGACGACATAAGGCCCGAGCAGCGTGCACTGGCTATTGATCGGCACCGTCAGCCCGTAGGGATCATAAGCGCCGGTGTCGTGCAGAAACACATCCTTGATGCCGAGGATGCGGCCCCCAGCGTCAAGCGCCATTTCCGCATCGTGAATCTGGCCGCGCTCATGCGTGGTCGCAAAAAAATGTTCGAGCCGGTCCTCGATCCATTTCACCGGACGGTTCAGCCGCATCGAGATCCACGGTAGCACCACCTCTTCGGGATAGAACATCATGATCTTCGGCCCGAAGCCGCCACCGACGAACGGCGCGATCACACGCACCTGTTGCTCGCCGAGGCCGAGCATCGCGGCCAAGCCGTTGCGCACGAACACTGGTGCCTGCGTCGTGTCCCAGATCGTCATTTGCGTCGCGCGCGCCTCCCAATGCGCGACGACGCCGCGCGTTTCCATTGGCGACGAGATGCCGTGCTCGTAGCGAAACCGGCGCTTGACGATCGTATGCGCGCTCGCAAAGGCGCGGCGGATGTCGCCCTTGCTCTGGCGCACATGCGCGGACACATTCGAGTCCAGATCGTCGTGAACGCAAACCGCTCCATCGTGCAAGGCGGCTTCGAGCTCGACGATGACCGGTAACATCTCCAGCTCGACGTCGATATCATCCAATGCGTCCTCCGCAAGATAGCGGCTCTCCGCAACCACGACTGCGAGTGGCTCGCCGACATGGCGGACCTTATGCTTGGCCAGCGGCACCTGACAGCGTTGATGAAACACGATGTTCGCGATCGGCGGCGGCGGCACCAGCAAGGGGCCGGGCTGCCAATAGGCTCCAAGATCGTCGGCCGTGTAGACCGCGACGACACCGGGCCGCGCCAATGCTTTTGACACGTCGATGCGCTTGATGCGCGCATGCGCGACCTGACTGCGCAGAAACGCGATATGCAGCATGCCCGGCAGTTCGACGTCGTCGACGAACAGCGCCTGCCCGGTCAGCAGCCGGCGATCCTCATTGCGTTTGACGGGCGCGCCGAAGAATTTTGTCGTCATGGCCCGTCGCCACGCAATGTCGCAGCAGCAGCCATCATCGCATCGACGATGTTTTGATATCCCGTGCAACGACACAGATTGCCGGACAATGCATCGCGGATTTCGTCCTCCGAGGGCGCGGCGTGATCTTTCAGGTAGGCCGTCATCGTCATGAGGATGCCCGGCGTGCAATAACCGCATTGCAAGCCATGATGCTCATGCATCGCCTGCTGCACCGGATGCAGCGTGCCGTCCGGTTTTGCGAGACCTTCGACCGTCGTGATCTCGTGCGCGTTGGATTGGACCGCGAACATCAGACAGGAGCGCACTACGATCCCATCGAGCAAAACCGTGCAAGCCCCGCAGACCCCATGCTCGCACCCGACATGCGTGCCAGCCAGCAACAACTCATGGCGGATGAAATCGCTGAGCAGCAACCGCGGCTCGACGCTGCGGCGATAACTGATGCCGTTCACGCGCAATTCGATGTCATGCAGTTCAGGCTGAATATCAGCTTGCATGGCGTACCCGCCGATGCGCTTCCGCCAACACGCGCTGCGTCAGCACGCCCGCGACATGGCGCTGGTAATCCGCGCTCGCATGCACGCTGCCGGATGGATCAAGCATATCACGCACATGCGCGACAACGGCCGCAATCGCGTCCGGCGTCACGGCCTGCCCGATCAATGCCGACGCCGCGTCGCTGCCATCGACCGGCGTTTCGCCGACGCCGCACAGTGCCAGTCGCGCATCGATGCATTTGTCGTCGTCATCGAGCGTAACCGCCGCCGCAACACCGGCAATCGCATAATCGCCGCGC
>JAYUEY010000081.1:0-19021 GCA_043739005.1 Tardiphaga sp. | reverse complement strand
CACATGTCGGGCTTCTCGCCGGATCAACGACCCTATGAAATCTGGGCCAAGACCGCGACGCAGGACATCACCAATCCGGACAAGGTCGATCTGACCATGGTGCGCGGCAAGGTGCTGACCGAAGACCGCTCCACCGTGACGATCGAGGCCAAGACGGGCCTGTTCGATACCAAGGCGCAAATGCTCGATCTGCGAAAGGACGTCTTCCTGCAAACCTCCGAAGGTTATGAAGTGCGGCTCAATCAGGCGACGGTCGATATCGCGAACGGCGGCGTCTCCACCGATGATGGCGTCGATGTGAAACTGACCAACGGCACCATTCGCGCCGACAAATTGCGGTTGGTCGACAAGGGAGAGGTCGTGCGATTCGAAGGTAACGTGGTGGTCAATCTGGTGGCGGACAAGCCAGCGGCGCCTGAACCGGCACCGCCTCCCCGTCCGGCTGCGAAAGCCCGTTCACAGTCCGGCAACCGGGCTGAGGCAAAGTGATTTCTACCATGATGACCCCACCAATTCAGGTCCTGAAACGCACCGGATGCGCGGCGCTCGTAGCACTTGCGCTTGCCGCAGCGCCCCACGATGCGCGCGCGCAAAGCGCGGTATCGGGCGTGCCAAACGCCATGCAGGGTTTTTCGCAAAATAAAGATCAGCCGATCCAGATCGAAGCGGCCTCGCTGGAAATGCGAGACAAGAAGAAAGAGGCGACCTTCGCCGGCGACGTCAAGGTCGTGCAGGGCGACACGACGATGAAGTCGAAGACGCTGGTGGTCTATTATGACGGCGGCGAAACGACCGGCGGCGCAAAACCGGCACCGAAAACGCAGATGAAAGCAGCGACCCCCGGCCCGGCAGGATCGTCGTCCATTCGCCGGCTGGAGGCCAAAGGCGGCGTCATCGTCACGCAAAAGGATCAGGTCGTGACCGGCGATAGCGCGATCTTCGACACCAAAACCAATCTCGTCACGATGGTCGGCGGCGTCGTCCTGACGCAAGGCTTGAATGTGCTGAAGGGAGACCGGCTGATGGTCGACATGACCACCGGCGTGTCGCGTGTCGAATCCGACACCGGCCGCGTTCAGGGCCTGTTCCAGTCGTCAGCACCACCCGGACAGGCCAGTGGACCGGCCAGCATTTTGCCGACCCCCGGCGGGGCATCGAAGCCGTCCAAGCCAAAATAGTTTTGCTGCTGACGGCCAGTTGTCTTGCGGGCGGCGGGCGCTGCCCGCAAAAGGACACTGACATATTGCTGGTGGGCAGCGCACAACGTTACGCCGCAACATTTCATGACAGGATTGAGCGATATCGCATGGTGGGTCTTTTCGGCATGTTCGGCCGACGCACTCCGAAACGGGGCTCGCAGGGTTTTGCGCGCAGCGCGGCCGCGCCCAAATCGGGTATCAAGACGGACATCACGTCGCTCACCCCTGCTGCCGGTGTGATGATTCCGAAAGGTGAGGTCGCACCCGGCGCGGCCTTCGACCCACCGACAGCCCAGACGCCGCCTCCGCGCGTCAGGCCACAACCCCAGCCCAGACCCATTGGTAAGAGCAATGGCAGCGGAACCGCTGGCTATCTGGCTGTGCATAGCGTGGAAAAGCGGTTCGGTTCGCGGCAGGTGGTGCGCGGCGTCAGCATCTACGTCCGGCGCGGCGAGGCCGTCGGCCTGCTCGGCCCGAACGGTGCCGGCAAGACCACTGTGTTCTATATGATTACTGGTCTTATCAAGGCCGACAAAGGCGGCATCGAGCTGGATGGCCATGATGTCACCCGGCTGCCGATGTATCAGCGTGCCCGGCTCGGCATCGGCTATCTGCCGCAGGAAGCCTCGATTTTCCGGGGACTTACGGTGGAGCAGAACATCCGCGCCGTGCTTGAAGTGGTCGAGCCGGACCGCAAGAAGCGCGAGAAGGAACTCGACGGGTTGCTTGAGGAATTCAACATCACGCGGCTGCGGAAATCACCGTCGATCGCATTGTCGGGCGGCGAGCGCCGCCGCGTCGAGATCGCGCGCGCGCTGGCGACGCGACCCAATTACATGCTGCTCGATGAGCCGTTCGCCGGCATCGATCCAATAGCTGTTGGCGACATTCAGGATTTGGTGCGGCATCTGACAAATCGCGGCATCGGCGTGCTGATTACCGACCATAACGTCCGCGAAACGCTGGGCCTCACCGACCGTGCTTATATCGTTTATGCCGGTGAGATCTTGACGGAAGGCTCGCCGGAGGAGATCGTGGCTGACCCCGATGTTCGGCGGCTGTATCTGGGTGAGGAATTTCGGCTTTAACCCTGCTCGTTGAATCCTCCCCTACTCCAAATCTAAAATTCGTCAAGACATGTACAAGCCCCTGAGAAGGCGTTAAGCAAGAAACGGACCATTTTTGGATCGGTTCTTGTCTTCATGGCGTTGACACAACGATTAGAGTTCCGCCAGTCGCAGTCACTGGTGATGACGCCGCAGCTGATGCAGGCGATCAAGCTGCTGCAACTGTCCAATCTCGACCTCACCACCTTCGTCGAGGACGAGCTGGAGCGGAACCCGTTACTGGAACGGGCCAATGAAGGGCCTGAGGTTCCTGTGGCTGGCGAGCCGACGCCCGACCATGCTCAGGACTATTCCGATCGCAATGAGGGCTCCTCGGACGAGGACGGCGACGGTTCCGGTTTTGAAGGCGGGTCAGGCGACAGTTTCGACGCGGTGCCCGACGATTGGATGAGCGGCGATCTCGGTTCCCGTAGCGAGATCGAGCAGACCCTCGATACCGGCCTCGATAACGTCTTCTCCGAAGAACCGTCCGAAGCCGCCGCACGCAATGCGCAGGACGCGGCACCAACCGCCTATACCGAATGGGGCGGCGGCGCATCGAACGACGACAGCTATAATCTCGAAGCCTTCGTCGCGGCCGAGATCACGCTCGGCGGCCACCTCGCGGAGCAACTCGCCGTTGCCTTTGCCGATCCGACGCAGCGCTTCATCGGGCAATATCTGGTCGATCTCGTCGATGATGCCGGCTATCTGCCGCCCGACCTCGGACAGGTCGGCGAACGGCTCGGCGCGTCGCCGCAGCAGGTCGAGACCGTGCTCAAGGTCTTGCAGACCTTCGATCCACCCGGCGTCTGTGCGCGCAGCCTGAGCGAATGCCTTGCGATTCAGTTGCGCGATCAGAACCGTTACGATCCGGCAATGCAGGCGCTGGTCGAGCATCTCGATCTGCTGGCCAAGCGCGACATCGGCAATCTGCGAAAAATATGTGGCGTCGATGACGACGACCTCGCCGATATGATCGGTGAAATCCGTAGGCTCGATCCGAAGCCGGGCCTGAAATTTGGCGCGTCGCGCACGCAGACCGTGGTGCCGGATGTCTATGTGCGGCCGGGCCCGGATGGCGGATGGCTGGTCGAACTCAATAGCGACACGCTGCCGCGCGTGCTGGTCAATCAGGTCTATTATTCGAAGCTGTCAAAGAACATCCGCAAGGATGGCGACAAATCCTACTTCTCGGACTGCCTGCAAAACGCCACATGGCTGGTGCGTGCGCTCGATCAACGTGCGCGTACCATTCTAAAGGTTGCGACCGAAATCGTGCGGCAGCAGGACGGCTTTTTCACGCAAGGCGTCGCACATCTGCGGCCGTTAAATCTCAAGGCCGTCGCCGACGCGATCCAGATGCACGAATCCACCGTGTCGCGCGTCACCGCCAACAAATACATGGCGACCAATCGCGGCAGCTTCGAACTGAAATATTTCTTCACCGCATCGATCGCGTCGGCCGATGGCGGCGAGGCTCATTCTGCCGAAGCCGTGCGGCATCAAATCCGGCAATTGATCGACGCCGAACTTGCGTCAGCCATCCTGTCCGATGACAGCATTGTGGAACGGCTGCGCAGCTCCGGCATTGACATTGCGCGTCGTACGGTCGCGAAATATCGCGAAGCGATGCGGATACCATCGTCGGTGCAACGCCGTCGGGATAAACAAAGCATGTTAGGAAACGCACTGACCGCGCCAGCGGTATCTGATCGGTCCCGCGACACCGCACCGGCTTGATTGCTTCCCCCCGCAGTCTCGATACTCTCCCGATCATCCCAGCAGAATCGAGGTACTAAATGACCATCCGGGTCTCTGGCAAAAGCATCAGCGTCGGCGATGCCTTGCGCGGACGCGTCAGCGAACGCACCGATGAAGTGCTCCGTAAATATTTCGACGGCAACTACACAGGTCACATCACGCTCAGCAAAGACGGCTTCGGTTTCCGCACCGATTGCGCCTTGCATCTGGATTCCGGCATTACCCTCGAAGCCGAGTCGAATGCGGCCGATGCTTATGCCAGCGCCGATCAAGCGCTCCATCAAATCGAAAAGCGCCTGCGCCGCTACAAGAGCCGGCTCAAGGATCGTTCTGCGCGCAAGGCCCATGCCGCGACCGAAGCGCTGGCTGAGATTACCGCACCGACACTCGACGCGCCGAGCTATGTGATCGAAGCGCCTGCTCATGAAGATGAGGACGAGCACAATGATTTTAATCCGGTCATCATTGCCGAAGCGACGACGGCATTGAAAAGCATGTCGGTCAGTCAGGCCGTGACGGAACTCGATTTGACCGGCGCGCCGGTGGTGGTTTTCCAGCATGGCAGCAGCGGCCGGGTGAATATCATCTATCGGCGTCCTGACGGTAATGTCGGATGGGTCGATCCTCCGGTGGTTAACTCCGCAGATCGCCATTGACGGCTTTCGGACCGCTCCCTATGGTCCGCCGCCTTTGACAAGGAGCGCCCGGGCCATTGGCTGGGCGCTTCAGCGGCGACCGCGATACGGCGGTGCCGTTTCGATGCTAGCTGCTGAACGCCATCAATGTCCGATGTTACGGCTGACGCCGAACACCGAGACCCGACTTTACACCAGACGGTTAGACACCCCGGAACTTCCCCATGATGATTACGGATTTGGTCGCACCGGAAGCGATCCTCCCGACGTTGAAGGTCATCAGCAAGAAGCAGGCGCTTCAGGAACTGGCCTCGCGCGCATCGGTCCTTACCGGACAGAACGAGCGCGCCGTGTTCGAGGTGCTGTTGCAGCGTGAGAAACTCGGCACGACGGCAGTCGGTTACGGTGTCGCGATTCCCCACGGCAAATTACCCAAACTCGACAAATTATTCGGCATGTTCGCACGGCTAGAGCGGCCGATCGATTTCGAGGCGATGGACGGCCAGCCGGTCGATCTCGTCTTTTTGCTGCTGGCCCCGGAAGGTGCCGGTGCGGACCACCTCAAGGCGCTCGCGCGGATTGCGCGGCTGCTGCGCGATCAGGACGTCGCCAAGAAACTGCGCGCCTCCCGCGATGCGCAGGCGATCTATTCCGTATTGGCGCTGCCGCCGGCCACAGCGGCCTAGGCGGTTTCAATCAGGTAAATGGACAGCGGCTTGCGCGCGCGATCGCCGGGCTTTGCCGAACAAGGCTTTTCCGAGTAGCGCCACCAGCGGCATTTCGACCGTCTTGCTGACGGCAATGCCGCCTGCAATCGCCACGCTGAATAACAGCAACATCGACGTCCATTCCGGCAGGCGCGTCGCCAGCCCTGACGTGAACAGCAATTTCGTGAAGATCGACAGCAGCGGCAGATGCACGAGATAGATCGAATAGGATGCATCGCCGATGACAGCGAGCCATCGCGGCGCGTTGATACCGAAGCTGCGCTCGTAGCTGCATGCGCCGAGGATCGCGACAGCACTCGCCAGACCGAATGACAGGACATAGACGTGCGCTGGCAACGGTTCTGTCGCAAAGACCTGATGCAGGCCGGTTGCCAAAAACAGCGCCGCGCCCGACATCGCAAAGACGCCCGGCGCGGGACATCGATGCATCTTGAACAGATAGGCCGCGAATAAACCGAACGCGAACAAAAGATTATTTGCCGACAAGATCATCGAGTCAGAAAAAATGCTCGACCCGAAAAGTACGTTGCCGATGCATGCGAGTTGCCAGATCGCAAACAGCAACAGCCCCGTCGTCGCATTGATGATCGCGACCGCGAAGATCGTATAAAACATCACCTCGTATTTGAGCGTCCAGGCAACGCTCAGAATGGGTTCGACCGGCCACGGGATTAGCAGAACCGACGCAACGAGATTTCCAACACGCCGCTGATCGGCTGTGCCCCAGAACGGCTCGACGGATAACACGACGATAAAAACCGCAAGGACGAGCCAGTAGGTCGGATAAATTCGGACGAACCGTTTCAGTGCGAAGGCCTTCAGGCGATCCGGCATGCCAATATCGCGTGCGTGCACGAGATAGATAATGAACCCGCTGAGCACGAAAAAGAACTGCACACCGGCATTGCCGAATGACAGCAATGGCGAGAACGGATGCGGGAAATATTTCGCTTCCGACCAGACCGAATTGTTGAGATGAAACAGAACAACGAACATGGCCGCCAGACCGCGACCGATCTGCAGGGCTGTCAGAGTTGTTGTCGCGGATGTGTGCGGGAGCAGCGGCAACATTGTACGCGCTGAACGGTCGGTCATGCGGCAGTCTAACCGCTACCGATTAACCGATCGACATCGCGGTTGCACGGCATCCGAGCCATCGTGTTGAGCAGAAATAAACCACGCGCATCACGCACAATTACACCCTCTCCCACCGCAGGGAGAGGGCAGCATCGCAAGTTTCAGTGTACGCTGACGGCCTGCAATTCGTGGCTCCAAGCATTTGCCACGGCCGATTCACGGCTGTCGGTCAGCATGATCGGGGTGCCGTCGGCGGCATGCAGCGCGAACAGCTTGAGCCCCGGCGCAATTTCGGGAGCCTGCGGAAAAAGACCAGGCACGTCTTCGGATTTGATCGGCTTGACGTAGGCGATCAGGCCTTCGCCCAGATTGGCCAGCGCTTCGGGCGATACGGCATTCGGCTCGGTCGCAAGATGTAACTCCGTCATGGTCTCGACTCCTCTGGTATGATTAAGCGGTCGAGTCCGCTAATAGTTTCAATCCTCATGTTCACTGATGGCGATCGTCTTGATGACGCGCTCCGGTTCGGGGCGAGCCAGATCGATCGACAGCAACCCGTTCTTCAGATCCGCGCCGAGCACGAGCATCCCCTCCGCCAGCACGAACGTGCGCTGGAAGTGGCGCGCGGCGATGCCGCGATGGATGTATTGCCGGGCTTTGTCGTCCTGCTGGCGGCCCCGGATCACGAGCTGATTTTCCTCAGTGGTGACATCGAGCTGGTCGCGGGTGAACCCCGCCACCGCCAGCGTGATCCGCAGGCGCTCCGGCTGGCCGTTGTGACGGTCGCACCGTTCGATGTTGTAAGGAGGATAACCGTCGGCGCCTTTGACGACGCGATCGAGCGCACGCTCGATTTCATCGAACCCGAGCAGGAACGGACTGGATAACGAGGGAACACGAGACATTCGTACAAAGTCCTCTCGAAGCGACTTTGGTGTTAGAGGCCCTCAAGCGGCACCCCAGACCGTCCAGCGACATACTGGCCGGTCAATCAAGGATATGGGCATCGCCTTTCGCATGGTCAAGAACTGCGCATGGTCAAGAACTGCGTATGGTCAAGAACTGGCACTCAGTCCTCAGACATGACGATGCAAAGTCTGCGCCGGGTTCGTTAACGCTTTGGCCACGCTGGCTTCCAAGATCAGATATCGATCCGGCTGCGGCCATCGGCGGCGAACAGATGCAGCTTCTCGCGCGGCGCAGTGGCGCGAATCCGCTCGCCGATCGCCGGCGCGATCTGGCCGGGGATGCGGACGATGACCTCTCCGGGCGGCAATTCGCCCGGTTTCGCGCTGACAGCCTGACGATCGCCGCCGCGACTGCCATAGACAAAGGTTTCCGGGCCGACACGCTCGATCGCCTCGACCGTCAGATCGAGCGTGATGCCGCCGGCGTGGACCTCGCTTGCCGCGATCTCCAGATCCTCCGGACGGACACCAAGAATTCCACCACCGATGCTACCAACCGCCGCCGCGCGGCTGTCGCCGGAAAATTGCGCGGCGACCTCCTGCGCGTTCAGCGTGATGAGATTCATCGGCGGCGCGCCGATAAAGGACGCCACGAAGGTCGTCGCCGGCTTGCGGTAGATGTCGAGCGGATTACCGATTTGTTCAACCTGCCCGCCATTCATCACCACTAGAATATCGGCCAGCGTCATCGCCTCCAATTGGTCATGCGTGACGTAGATCGATGTCGTCTTTAGCCGGCGTTGCAGCTTGCGGATTTCGACGCGCATGGCGACGCGCAGTTTCGCATCGAGATTCGACAGTGGCTCGTCGAACAGAAACACCTTCGGCTGCCGCACGATGGCGCGGCCCATCGCGACGCGCTGGCGCTGGCCGCCGGAGAGCTGCCGCGGCTTACGCTCCAGCATGGTGGTGATTTCGAGAATCCGCGCGGCTTCCTGCACGCGCGTGTCGATCTCCGGTTTCGGCATGCCGCGATTGCGCAGGCCATAGGCCATGTTGTTGTAGACGGTCATATGCGGATAGAGCGCGTAGTTCTGGAACACCATCGCGATGTCGCGATCGGCCGGCTCGACCTGATTGACGACGCGGCCGCCGATATCGATCTCGCCGGATGTGATCGTTTCCAGGCCCGCCACCATGCGCAGCAGCGTAGACTTGCCGCAGCCGGACGGGCCGACCAGCACGCAAAACTGGCCATCGCCGACCTCGAAGTCGATGCCCTTGATGGCTTCGAACCCGCCGGGATAGGTCTTTTTGACGTTGCGAAGGGTGACTTCAGCCATCGTGACTCTACTTTTCCGTCTCGACTAAACCACGCACGAACAACCGCTGCATGAAAATCACCACGGCGACCGGCGGCAGCATCGCCAGCACTGCCGTCGCCATCGCCAATTGCCATTCGGCCAGTTCGTCCGTCGTCACCAGCATCTTTTTGATGCCGGTCACGATGGTCTGCATCGAATCCTGCGTGGTGATGAGCAGCGGCCAGAGATATTGATTCCAGCCATAGATGAACTGGATTACGAACAGCGCCGCGATCGTCGTCACCGACAAAGGCAACAGCGTATCCTTGAAGAACCGCCACGGCCCGGCGCCGTCGATCTTCGAGGCTTCCAGCAATTCTTCCGGGATCGTCATGAAGAACTGCCGGAACAGCAGCGTGCCCGTTGCGGATGCAATCAGCGGCAGGATCAGGCCCGCATAGGTGTCGAGCATGCCGAGATCGGCCACGACTTTGTAGGTGGGATAGATGCGGACTTCGACGGGCAGCATCAACGTGACGAAGATGATCCAGAACGCTGTTTTGCGAAATGGAAACCGGAAATAGACGACGGAGTATGCCGACAAGATCGAAATGAGGATCTTGCCGATCGCAATGCCGGTCGCGGAAATGAACGAGTTCATCAGCATGCGCCCGACGGGCTCGGGGCTGGTGCGCGAACCACCGACGAAAACCGCGCGATAATAGTTTTCAAACGTATGCGTGCCGGGCAGCAATGGCATGTTGCCGCTTACGACTGTGGCGGCGTCATGCGTCGAGGCGATGAAAGCAAGATAGACAGGGAATGCGACGATGAATACGCCGAGCGTCAGAATCGCATAAGCGATCACGTCGTTCCACGGGCGATGTTCAACCATTTGGCTCGACCATCATTTGCTCTTCGCGCATGATCTTTTCGGAACAGCAGTTTTTACTTTTCCGGATCATGCTCAATACTGCACCTTGCGCTCGACATATTTGAACTGGATCGCCGTCAGCGCGATGACGATCACCATCAGCACCACTGATTGCGCCGCCGAGCCGCCGAGATCGCCGCCGAGCCGTCCGTCCGCATAGACCTTGTACACCATCGTTGTCGTCGAGCCGGCGGGGCCGCCGCCAGTGACGGCATCGATGATCCCGAAGGTGTCGAAAAACACATAGACGATGTTGACGACGAGCAGAAAGAACATCGTCGGCGACAGCAGCGGAAAAACAATCGTCCAGAACCGCCGCATCGGGCCGGCACCGTCGATCGCGCCGGCCTCGATGACGCTTTTCGGAATTGCCTGCAATCCGGCGAGGAAGAACAGGAAATTATAGGCGATCTGTTTCCACACCGCCGCCATGACGACGAGCGCCATCGCATGATTGCCGTTCAGCAACGGATTCCAGTCGAAATTTAGAAAGCGCAACGGCCGCGCCAACGTCCCGAGTGTCGGATGAAACATGAAGATCCACAATACGCCGGCGACGGCGGGCGCGACGGCATAGGGCCAGATCAGGAACGTCTTGAAAGCGGGCGCGGCTTTGAGATTTTTGTCGGCCTGCGTCGCGAACAACAGCGCGATACCGAGCGAGAGTGCCGCCACCAGCGTCGAGAACACCGCCGTGGTCAGCATCGATTTGTAATATTCCGGCTGCGCGAACAGCGACGAATAGTTCTCAAGCCCGATGAATTCGGACGATAGCCCGAACGCATCTTCGCGCAGGAAGGATTGCCAGACCGCCTGGCTCGCCGGCCAATAGAAGAACACGAATGTGATGACAAGCTGCGGGATCAGCAGCAGATACGGCAGCAGCTTGTTGTTGAAGACGGCTGATTTTTCCATGGTTTAATTCCCCTCCCCCCGCTCTTGCGGCGGGGAGGGGTTGGGGGTGGGGGGCGAAACAGTCACCGCGCTAACAATCAATTCCAATACGCCTTCGATATTCGTCAGCACATCGTGATTCCAAAATCTCAACACGCGATACCCGTTCTCGTTGAGATACGCCGTCCGACTTTGATCAGATTCACTCTCAGCATGCTGCCCGCCATCGACTTCTATAATGAGTCGCGTCGTATGACACCCGAAGTCCGCGAAGAAAGTCCCGATGGTGGCTTGCCTACGGAAGTGCGCGTTCGGCAAATGGCGAAGACGCTGCCAAAGTTTACGTTCGGCATCAGTGGGGTTCTGACGAAGCGAGCGGGCGCGCAATATTCGCTGATCTAACTTGCGAACTGTTGACATCGCCCCCCACCCCCGACCCCTCCCCGCCATAAGGATGGGGGGAGGGGAGAAACTTTTACTTACTCACTGTCTTCTCGAACGTCCGCAGCATCGCGTTACCACGCGAGACGGCCGAATCCAGCGCGGCCTGCGCGGTCTTCTGCCCGGCCAGCGCCGCCTCGATTTCCTCGGCCCAGATGTCGCGCATCTGCACCATGTTGCCGAAGCGAAGGCCGCGCGAATTTTCGGTCGGCTCCTTGTTGGTCAATTCCTTGAGCGGCGTCTCAAGAATCGGATTCTTTTCGTAGAAGCCATCCGCCTTGGTCTTGTCGTAAGCCGCCTTGGTGATCGGCAGATAGCCGGATTCTTGATGCAGCTTGGCCTGACGGTTGGTGTCGGACAGGAACGTGAAGAACTTTGCCACGCCCTTGTATTCTTCGGGCTTCTTGCCGCCCATCACCCACAAGGATGCGCCACCGATGATCGAATTCTGCGGCGCGCCCTGCGCCTCCGGATAATATGGCATCGGCGCGGAGGTGAATTCAAACTTGGCGGTGCCCTTGGCCGTCGCGTAATAGCCCGACGAGGTCAGGAAGATCGCACATTCGCCGGAGCCGAAACGACCCTCGCTGGCATTTGCACGACCGGAATAATCGTAGGTCTTGTCTTTCTGCAGATCGATGAGGTTCTGCAGATGCTTGACCTGCAACGGCTTGTTGAATTCCAGCACGGTGTCGAAGCCGGAGAGGCCGTTAGCCTCGGTGCCGATCGGCACGTTATGCCAGGCCGAGAACTGCTCGATATTGACCCAGCTTGCCCACGCATTGGAGAAACCGCAGGTGGTGTGGCCGGCTGCTTTCAGCTTCTTGGCGGCGTCGAACACCTCCGGCCAGGTCTTCGGAATCTCGGCAACGCCGGCCTTCTTCAATTCGTCCTTGTTGATCCACATCACAGTGGAGGACGAATTGAACGGAAACGACAGCATCTCGCCCTTCGCCGTCGAATAGTAACCCGTGATCGCCGGCAGGTAAGCCTTCGGATCGAAGGGCTCGCCGGCATCCTTCATGAGCTGGTACACAGGCTTGATCGCGCCCTTGGCGCTCATCATCGTCGCGGTGCCGACTTCAAAAACTTGAATGATGTGCGGCGCATTGTTGGCGCGGAACGCGGCGATGCCGGCATTCATCGTGTCGGGATAGGAGCCTTTGTAGGACGGCACGATTTTGTAATCCGTCTGGCTGGCGTTGAAGTCCTCGGCCAGCTTGTTGACGATATCATTATTGCCGCCGGTCATCGCGTGCCACCACTGGATTTCGGTCGCGGCGAAAGCCGGTGCTGCAAAGCCGGTCGTGGCGAGCAGGGTCGTGGCAAGCAAAGTGCGTCGGATATTCATCGAAGGTCTCTCCCGGAAGCCGTCATCATCATTGGCGCGCGTTAGCAGCGCTGGATGACGTGCGAATGACTGTCTGTCGCGCGATGCTACGCGGCAAGCCGCCGCAAAGGGAAGCGGGAAATGCGGTGAGGGCTGTGCCTGTACTTTTCAGAGCGGGACGGTCGACAAGCTACCGCTTCCGCTCCGGCCCGCTCACGGTTCCAGCCGCCACAAGTCCATCGATTTCAGTTTGCGAATAGCCGAAGCCTTCGAGAATGTCCGTCGCATGCTCGCTGAATTTCGGCGGCACGTGGCGCAGGCTGGCCTTGGTGCGGTTGAAGCGGATCGGCGAGGCAACGCCCTTGTACCAGTCCTTTTCGATGATATCGCCGCGATGGATCGTGTGCGGATTGGCCAGCGCCTTGTCGATCGATTGCACCGGCCCAGCCGGAAGCCCGGCCGCCAACAAGCGTCGGCATAAGGGTTCGCTGTCGTGCTGGCTCAGGATCGCTTCGAGTTCCGCACGCAATGCATTTCGGTTGACGACGCGGTCGCGATTGCGTGCGAAGCGCGGATCGGTGCCCAGTTCAGGCTTGCCGAGTTCTTTGCACAACTTGCGATAGGTGCCGTCATTGCCGACACCCATGAAGATGTTGCCGTCGCGCGCGGCAAACACGGCATAAGGCACGAGGTTCGGATGCTCATTGCCGGTCAGCGCCGGCGGCTTGCCGCCATTCATGAAATAATTGGCGGTGTGCGGATGCATGATCGCCAGACCCGTTTCGTAAAGCGTCGCTTCGACGAACTGGCCAAGCCCCGATTTGGCCCGCTCCGCCAGCGCCATCAAGATGCCGACGCAGGCATAGAGCCCGGTGGTCATGTCGACCAGTGCGACGCCGACCCGCGTGGGGCCACTCTCCTGTGAGCCGGTCGCAGCCATGATTCCGACCATCGATTGAATGATCGCGTCGTAGCCGGGATGGCCGCCATGCGGGCCGTCGCCGCCGAAGCCGGAGATGCGGCAATGTACGAGCTCCGGAAATTTCGCACGGATGACGTCGTTGCCGATGCCCCATTTGTCGAGCGTGCCCGGCTTGAAATTTTCGATCAGGACGTCGGCGTCCTCCAACATTTTCATCAGCACGACGCGGCCACCATCGGAGGCAAGGTCGAGGCCGATCGAGCGCTTGTTGCGGTTGGTCCCGATGAAGTAAGCCGCGTCGTCTTCGTGAAACGGAGGGCCCCAGTCGCGCGTCTCGTCACCGGCCGGCGGCTCGACCTTGATGACGTCCGCGCCGTGATCGGCGAGGATTTGCGTGCAATAGGGCCCGCCGAGCACGCGCGACAGATCGATCACGCGCAATCCGGCGATGGCGCCGAAGGGGGATGTGGCTTCAGTTGTCATGATTGGCTTCTTATGCGGCTGCGTCTTGTGATGACGATGTTGCTGACGACTGTCGCCACATAGATCATCAGACGCGCAAGGGTGCAAATGGGTGGTCGGATGCGGTCAATCACAACCGCTTCTTCGCGAATGCGCGGCCTGACCCGGACTTCAGATATTTTTCAAACGCCACCGCTTGAGCAGGATCGCTGAACGCAATGTAAGTCTTCAGCCGCCAAGGCTTGAATTTTGCCGTATGCGGCACTTCGCCGGCATTGTGCTTCGCTAGACGGGCACGAAGATCATTGGTGATGCCCACATAGAAGTGCTCACCGTCCAGGCTTTCGAGAATGTAGACGTATTTCATGGGCTAAGGGCCCGAGTTCAATCAGGATATGATTTTGGATGAACTTGAGGGGCCCGTCTACGCCAAGAGGCTTCGACGTGGCAGCCCTCGCTTGCGTCGCATCCGAGAGGATGATCGGCTTGCCGAGCCGAAGCTTGCGAAGGCTGGTGGAGCCAGGCGGGATCGAACCGCCGACCTCTTGCATGCCATGCAAGCGCTCTCCCAGCTGAGCTATGGCCCCGTAACTTTCAACTTCGCCCGCGCGCCTGGCTGGTGGTAAGCGCGCGGCATCTCAGACCACAGTTTGCAGCGAAGCTCAAGTGTCCTCGTCGCCACCGACGTCACCAATGATGTCAGTCACGTCGTCATCACCTTCTTCATCGTCGGCGATGAAGGTCGAATCGTCGTCTTCATCGTCCTCGATGGTCACGTCGTCCTCGATATCGTCTTCCGATTCGAGCACGGCGGCCTTCTTACCGGTGTTCTCTTCGGCGTCGGCTTCCTCCAAGGGCACCAACTCCTCGGCATCCGCCATTTCCGGCGCTTCGGCCGACGCGGCTGCAGAGGCTGCCGCCGCTCGCGAGGCCGCATCCGCACGGGTGCGCGGCGGCGGGATCGGCGCGATCGGCACGACGTCGCCGGTATAGGGCGAGATCACCGGAGATTTATTGAGGTCGTAGAATTTCTTGCCAGTCGTCGGGCAAATGCGTTTGGTGCCGAGCTCGGATTTTGCCACGTGTGGATCCTGGTCTTAGACTTGGGATTACTTGAAAAACGGTGCTTCACTTGGCTAGTTGCCACGCTGGTGTCAATAGCGCATTGCGGCTGTTGCCCTGTCGCGTGACCATCACGCCGCGCTGTGGTACCAGCCGCGCGGCCAAACTTCGCAATTCCGGGACCACAATCTTGACCCATTCCCACCCATTGACGCCGATGCAGGCGCACAAAAGTCGTGCATTGACTGGCCGCGTCCGCGTGCCCGGCGACAAATCGATCTCGCATCGTGCGCTGATTCTCGGCGCGCTGGCGGTCGGCGAGACCAAAATCACCGGCCTGCTCGAAGGCGAGGACGTGCTCAATACCGCCAAAGCGATGCGCGCGCTGGGCGCATCGGTCACGCGGACCGGCGATTTCGCCTGGTCGGTCAAGGGTGTTGGCGTCGCGGGCTTTGCCCAGCCGACAGCCCCGCTCGATTTCGGCAATTCCGGCACCGGGGCGCGACTGGTGATGGGCGCGGTCGCGGGCTGCCCGATCTCGGCGGTGTTCGACGGCGATGCCTCGCTACGCTCGCGTCCGATGCGCCGGGTGCTCGACCCGCTGGAACTGATGGGCGCAAAAGTCACCGCCAGCGCCGACGGCGGCCGGTTGCCGATGACGCTTCACGGCGCGCGTGATCCGATCCCGATGGTCTATCGCACGCCCGTGGCCTCGGCGCAGATCAAATCCGCCGTGCTGCTGGCGGGATTGGCCGCTCCGGGAACCACCGTGGTGATCGAGCGCGAGGCGAGCCGCGACCATACCGAATTGATGCTGAAACATTTCGGCGCGGAGATCGTCACCGAGCGCGACGGCGTGCATGGCCGCCGCATCACGCTGACCGGCCAGCCGGAACTGCACGCCGCCGATGTCGTGGTGCCGGCCGATCCGTCCTCGGCCGCATTCCCAATAGTCGCCGCGCTGATCGTGCCTGGCTCTGATGTGACGCTGACGGACATCATGACCAATCCGCTGCGCACCGGGCTGTTCACGACCTTGCGCGAGATGGGCGCGTCGATCGAGGAAAGTGAGATGCGCGATGATGCCGGCGAGCCGATGGCGACGCTCCGCGTCCGCTATTCGCAATTGCGCGGCGTCGACGTGCCGCCGGAGCGTGCGCCGTCGATGATCGACGAGTATCTCGTGCTCGCTGTCGCCGCCGCCTTTGCGCAGGGCACCACGAACATGCGCGGACTGCAGGAATTGCGCGTCAAGGAGAGCGACCGGCTCGAAGCGACCGCCGCGATGCTGCGCGTCAACGGCGTCGATGTCGACGTCTCCGGCGACGACATGATCGTACACGGTAAGGGTCATGTACCCGGCGGCGGCCTCGTCGCGACACATATGGATCATCGCATCGCGATGTCCGCGCTGGTGATGGGCCTTGCCTCGGACAAACCCGTCGGCATCGACGACGCGACCTTCATCGCCACCAGCTTCCCGGACTTCATGCCGATGATGCGCGGGCTCGGCGCGGAGTTGACCTAAACCATGACAGCCTTCGACCGCGAGGCCCTGCTCGATGCGTTCGACCAGATCGGCGGCGCAGCGGTCGCGGCCCGCACGCGGTTGCAGATCGCGGCCTATGGCGGCTCGGCACTTATGTTGGCCAGCAATTTCCGCTTTGCGACCGAAGATGTCGATATCGCCGATATCGGCTACGACTGGCCGGACTGGTTGACAACGGTCGTTGCCGACATCGCCCGCGACAAAGGCTGGAGCGACGAATGGTTGAACGACGCCGTCTCGTTTCATTTGAGCCCGCTGGCACAGCAGGACCGGGATCATCTCGCCTTCGGAATATTTCCGCGCCAAAGTGAAAATTCCGGCCTGTGCGTTCTGATCCCAAGCGCGCGCTATCTGCCAGCGATGAAGCTCAAATCGCTTCGGATCTCTAACTTCAAGACAGGCGCGCTGGATATGCAAGACACCGCCAATCTTCTGCAGGTCGCCGGCATCACGGACGTTGAACAAGCCATCGCGGTGCTCGGCGAGTTTTTTCCCAAAAGCGCCGTCGATGCCGACAAGCAACGATTTGTGTTAAAACGCCTTTTCTCTCAGGATCAATCGAGCGATGCGCCCAAATACCCTGGCGGAAGCGACAACGCGAATTAGGTCCGGCGAAGCTTTGGAAAAAGCGCTGCCGGAATTTCTCGATTCGTTTTATCTGGCGCGGGACAATGCCACGCGGGAGAACATGCTGCGCGATGAACCCGCCAAAATCGGTTCGCACGAAGATGCGCTGATGGGTGCTGTCGCGGAATATCTCACGCATGAATATGCCTTGCCGCAAACTCCGGCATGGGCCTATGGAGCGGCTCGTTATCTCGACCATGCGTGGCACACGACACCGTTCGACGACGCCGCTATGCGCGAATTTCTCACCTTTTCCAGCCCTGCCGAATTTGCATCACGCAACATTTTCACGGAAGAACGTCCGCTGCGCCGCGCGCGCGGTCCTCTCGGCGCTCAGGACACCAAGACGACATGATTATTGCGATCGACGGCCCCGCCGCCTCGGGGAAAGGCACGCTCGGCAAACGGTTGGCAGCGCATTATCGCTACCGGCATCTGGACACCGGCGTGATCTATCGTGCGGTCGCCAAATCGATGCTGGATGCCGGGGCGGAACTCACGGATGAGATGCTCGCCGTGTCGGCCGCGATGGAACTCGACCCTGAGAAATTCGGCAATCCCGCGCTGAAGACGCAGCGCATCGGCGAAGCCGCGTCGATTGTCTCGGCGCTGCCGGCGGTGCGCAACGCGCTTATCAGCTTTCAGCGGCATTTCGCAGGCGAGCCGCCCGGCGCGGTGCTCGACGGCCGCGACATCGGAACCGTGATCTGTCCGCATGCCGACGTGAAAATCTTCGTCGTCGCCGATCCGCATGTCCGCGCCCGCCGCCGCACGCTGGAAGCCCGCGCCCGCGGCGAGGATGCCGACGAAGCCTTGGTGCTCGCAGACATCCTCCGGCGCGACGAACGCGACCGCAACCGCGTGGCCGCGCCATTGAAGGCCGCCGACGATGCGGTCTTGCTGGATAACTCGTATTTGGATATAGAAGGCGGCGTCCGGGCCGCTATCGACATTGTCGAAGCCGTCCGAGCGGGCCGGCAGCGGAGCTGATTTATCAGATAAACCCCTGCCGTCATTGGAGGAAAGCCCGCTCCCGGTTTTGAGATCGATAGATCCAACTCCCGGACACAATCAGTTCTGAAATCACGTATCGCTCGTGCAGGCATGCTGCCGGCCCGTTGACGCAATTACATATTGCAGTCGGCGGTCGTCAGAGGTTGCGGACCCCTGACACTGGACGCGCGACACGTTCATCAACCGAACGCCGGCAACACCCGCATCTGGAGAACACATGGCTTCGACTGCTACTTCTTATAACCCGTCGCGCGATGATTTCGCAGCGATGCTCGACGAATCCTTCGCAGGCGGCAATCTGCAGGAAAGCTCTGTCATCAAGGGCATCGTCGTCGCGATCGAAAAGGATATGGCCGTCATCGACGTCGGCCTGAAGACCGAAGGCCGGGTGGCGCTTCGCGAATTCAACGGCCCGGGCCGCGAGAGCGACCTCAAGGTCGGCGACGAAGTCGAAGTCTTCCTCGACCGGATCGAAAATGCCCTCGGCGAAGCCGTGCTGTCGCGCGACAAAGCGCGCCGCGAAGAAAGCTGGGGCAAGCTGGAGAAGGCCTTCAACAACAACGAGAAGGTTCACGGCGTCATCTTCAATCAGGTCAAGGGTGGTTTCACCGTCGATCTCGACGGCGCAGTTGCCTTCCTGCCGCGTTCGCAGGTCGACATTCGCCCGATCCGCGACGTCGCGCCGCTGATGAACAATTCGCAGCCGTTCCAGATTCTCAAGATGGATCGTCGCCGCGGCAACATCGTCGTGTCCCGCCGGACGGTTCTCGAAGAGACCCGCGCCGAACAGCGTCAGGAACTGGTGCAGAACCTCGAAGAGGGTCAGGTCATCGACGGCGTGGTCAAGAACATCACCGATTACGGTGCGTTCGTTGATCTCGGCGGCATTGACGGCCTGCTGCATGTCACCGACATCGCGTGGCGCAGAGTCAATCACCCGACCGAAGTGCTGGCGATCGGCCAGACGGTGAAGGTGAAGATCATCAAGATCAACCACGAGACCCACCGTATTTCGCTCGGCATGAAGCAGTTGCTGGACGATCCGTGGCAGGGCATCGAGGCGAA
>JAYUEY010000080.1:0-29027 GCA_043739005.1 Tardiphaga sp. | reverse complement strand
CAGGCGCTCGCCCTGGTCGGCCGTCGCTTGCGTCGAATCGCCGAGCGCGCCGGACGAGTGCAGGTCCTGCGCCTGCCACGCCAGCGGCGCTGGGCGTTGCGTGGAGAGCATTTTGAAGTCCTGCTCCATAGCGATGCTCGATGGCTTGAAGTTGGCGATCTTGTCCGTGCGTACATGCTGCGGAAACCGCGCCAGCATAATCGATGTCTCGATAGCGCCGCCATGAATGCCGTGGCGGACCTCGTCGGCCGCAAATACATCTTCTGCCGCGCTCAGGCGGCTCCATGACGTCGTCACGACTAGCATGCCGAGATGCGCGCGCAACTCCTGTGCGACCAGTGTCATCGCGGCTGAATTGCCGCCATGACTGGTGACAATAATAAGTTTTCGTAGGCCTGCTTGTGCGATGCTTTCACCGATTGCAGTCCAGGTCTCGATTGCCACGTCCGGCGGCAGCGTCAACGTGCCCGGGAAAGCTAAATGCTCGGTCGAAATGCCGACCGGCTGCAGTGGCAGGAACGTGGCGGGGCATGTCGGCGGCAATACATCGCGCACACTTGCGAGGTAAGCCTGCGCGATGAAGACGTCGGTCCCGAGCGGCAGATGCGGGCCATGTTGTTCGGTCGCGGCGAGTGGCAAGACTGCGATCCAGCGCGACGCATCGCTATCAACGATGTCAGGCCAGTGGATGTCGGTCCAGTCACGGGGCGGCAGAGCGGTCATTCGTCGATACAAGGCTAAGTGTGATTGCGGCTGAGGCCCGCCTTGGGCATCATGCGCCGGAACGCTCAAAGGAGTCCATTGATGCGGCTGCGAGTCCTGTGCCAAGCGTTAACGCTCGGCCTCAGCCTGATGACAAGCGTAGTTTCTGCCGCCGACAAGCTCGACAAGGTCTCGTTCGGCACGAACTGGGTTGCCGAGGGCGAGCATGGCGGCTTCTTTCAGGCTGTCGCCGACGGCACCTATAAGCGTTATGGCCTCGACGTTACCATCGTGCCGGGCGGGCCGAATGTGAATAACCGCATCTTGCTGATCGCCGGCAAGCTCGATTTCGTGATGACGGCGAACACGTTGCAATCCTTCGACGCGGTCGCCAACAATGTGCCGGTAGTCGCGATTGCTGCGATGTTTCAAAAAGACCCGCAGGTTTTTCTGGCGCACCCCGAGGCCAAGGTGACAAACCTCGACGACCTCAAAAAAATGACGCTGTTCGTCTCCAAGGAAGGCATGTCGAGTTATTTTCAGTGGCTGAAATCCGAACATGGTTTCAGCGAATCGAAAGTGAAGCCCTACACCTTCAACGCGCAGCCGTTCCTTGCCGATCCCACCAGCGCCATGCAAGGCTATGTCACGTCCGAGCCGTTCGCGGTCGAGAAACAGGCCGGCTTCAAACCGACCGTGATTTTGCTGGCCGATCAGGGCTTCTATGCCTATTCGACGCTGATCGAGGCGCGGCGCGACACCATCGAGAAGAAGCAGGATCTGGTGCAGCGCTTTGTCGATGCCTCGATCATTGGCTGGTACACTTATATTTATGGCAATGCCAAGCCCGGCAATGCGCTCATCAAGCAGATGAATCCGGAGATGACCGACGAATTGCTGGCCTATTCGATCGCCAAAATGAAGGACTACGGCATCGTCGATTCCGGCGACTCGCTGAAGGACGGCATCGGCGCGATGAACGAGACGCGGATCGCAGATTTCTACAACCAGATGTCGCGCGCCGGTGTAGTTCGCCGCGACATCGATTATCGTAAGGCTTCGACGTTTCAATTCGTCAATAAGGGCGTCGGTCTCGATCTGCGACCGAAGAACTGATGCGATGACCGAGTCTGTATGCGCGCCAGACGGGTTATCCGCCATCCGCTGTCGCGGAGTTGTGAAACGCTATGAGTCCGGCGTCACTGCGCTCGGGCCGATCGATCTCGATATCGCACAAGGCGCTTTTGTGGCGCTGCTTGGGCCGTCCGGTTGCGGCAAATCAACGGCTTTGCGATTGATCGCCGGGCTCGCGCGGCCCAGCGAAGGCCACGTCGAGATGGTCGCGCGCAGCATCGGCTTCGTGTTTCAGGAACCGACCTTGATGCCGTGGGCCAATATCCGCGACAATGTGCGGCTGCCGCTGAAAATCAAACATGTGTCGCGGAACCAATCCGATCCGCGCGTCGACGCGGCGTTGGCGCAAGTCGGCCTTTCTGAATTCGCGAATGCCTATCCGCGCGAACTCTCCGGCGGCATGAAGATGCGGGCGTCGCTGGCGCGCGCGCTCGTGACCGATCCCGACATCCTGCTGCTCGACGAGCCCTTTGCCGCGTTGGACGAGATCACGCGCTTCAAGCTCAACGACGATCTGCTGACGCTGTGGCGGAGGCTGAACAAGACCATCCTGTTCGTCACGCATTCGGTTTTCGAATCGGTTTATCTCGCGCAGCGCGTCGTTGTGATGACGCCGCGCCCCGGCCGGGTCAGCGCGAACATCACGATCGACGCCGCGCAACGCGATACAGCGTTTCGCACGTCGTCAGACTATGCCGCGCAATGCCGCGCCGTCTCGCTTGCGCTGGCGCAGGCCAGCGAAGGCGCGGCCGCATGAACGCCAAGCGCATCGTCCTGCCGCTGCTCGTCTTTGCCATCGTGGTGATCGGATGGGCAGCCATCGTGCGCCTCAACGACATCCAGCCTTATGTGCTGCCGGGGCCGGGACTTGTCGCGCAAACATTGATCGCGGACTGGTCCGTACTGTCAGCCTCACTGCTCGTCACGCTCACCACCGCGCTCGAAGGCTTTGTCGCGGCGGCGCTCGGCGGCATTTTTCTCGCGCTCATCTTCAATCTGTCGCGGCCGCTGGAAGATGCGCTGTTGCCTTACGCGATTATTCTGCAGGTGACGCCCGTCATCGCGATCGCGCCGCTGCTGCTGATTTATCTCGACCAGCAGACCGCTGTCATCGCCTGTGCCTTTATCGTTGCGTTCTTTCCGGTGTTGGCGAATACGGCGCTGGGGTTGAAATCCGTCGATCGCAATCTCGGCAGCCTGTTCGCGCTTTATGGTGCATCGCGGTGGCAGACCCTGCGACATCTGAAGCTGCCGGCCGCACTGCCATATATGCTTGGCGGCCTGCGCATCGCCGGCGGATTATCGTTGATCGGTGCGGTGGTTGCGGAAATCGCCGCCGGTGCGGCTGGCTCCGGCTCGGGGCTGGCTTACCGAATCGCCGAATCCAGCTATCGTCTCAACATTCCCCGGATGTTTGCGGCCTTGTTGCTGTTGTCGCTCGCGGGCATCGTCATTTATATGCTGTTGGCGGTGGTGTCGTATTTCTCGCTCCGGCGCTGGCATGATTCGGCGCTCGTGGAAGGGATTTGACATTCGTAATCGCGTTTCCAAGATGGCCTTCCGCGACTGTCAAATCCTAAGCTCCACGAGAATTTATGATTGGTAAGTGGTCTTTCGATTCTAACATTCGCGAAGCGCGCGCTAAAACGGCTGGCGAACATATTAGAATCGGACCACTTGAAAAGGACTTGTTATGGCTTCCACGGTTTCCTCGGACAAGATCGACCTGCTGCTGTACGGCCCGTCGAAGCGCATCGTCGATGAAGGATTCTCCGATCACTTCGTGCTGCACAAGGTCGAGAGCTTCGCCGATCTGGACGGATTGAGTCCTGAGATCGCTGGCAAGATTCGTGGCGTCGCCATCACCGACTCGATTCCGGCGGGTGCACCGATGCAGTCGCGATTTCCAAAGCTCGAAATCATGTCGAGTTTCGGCGTCGGCTACGACCATGTCGATTCGACCTATGCGCGCGAGCATAATGTCATGGTCACCAATACGCCGGATGTACTGACTGAGGAGGTTGCGGATACCACGCTCGGTTTGTTGATCGCGACGCTGCGCGAATTCGTCAAGGCGGACAAATATGTCCGTTCGGGGCTTTGGCTCGGCGGGAAATTTCCGCTTAGCGTTGGCTCACTGCGCGACCGTAAAGCGGGCATTGTAGGCATGGGCCGGATCGGGCAGGCGATCGGTCGCCGCCTTGAAGCCTCGCTGGTGCCGGTGGTCTATCACTCGCGCAATCCGGCGGCGGGCGTCAGCTACAAACACTATCCTGATTTGATCGAGATGGCGAAGGCGGTCGATACACTGATCGTGATCGTGCCCGGCGGTGCGTCCACATTGAAGATGATCAATGCCGATGTGCTCAAGGCGCTCGGTCCGCGCGGTGTGTTGGTCAATGTCGCGCGCGGCTCGGTGGTCGATGAGCCGGCACTCATTGCGGCGCTGAAATCCGGCACTATCCTTGCGGCAGGGCTCGACGTCTTTGCAGATGAGCCGAAGGTGCCCGACGACTTCAAGACCATGCAGAACGTGATCCTGCTGCCGCATATCGGCTCCGCCTCGGTCTATACGCGCAACGCGATGGATCAGTTGATCGTCGATAATCTGACCGACTGGTTCGCCGGCAAGCCGCCGCTGACGCCGATTCCGGAAACGCCGGTCAAGGGCCGTTGAGGACCTCTGATGCGGTTTGATTCAAGGCATCGCGGCGATCTCTGCTTCACCTCTCTTGTTCAGGGAGAGGTCGAAGCGGCGGATCAACGCGATGCTTTGTCCGCAACGATCCGGGTGGCGCACGAATCGATCGAAAGACGGCGGCCTTCGTTCTCCAGTGTGGAGAGCAAGCTGGTATCGCTTCGACGCGCCACCATTCGCAACGTCACATCATCAGTTTTGCCGGCGCTGCTGCTGCTCGGGCTCGCGGCACCCGCGCATGCGCAGGATGCGGCGAAGCTGAAGAAAGACATGGTCGGTCAGTGGGAATTGTCCACCACGGAACGCAGCAAAACGTGCGTGGTGACTATGAAAAACGATGCAACGCCGCTGGGCTTCAAGCTCGACCTTGAGCCATCCTGCGCCACGGCGCTGCCGTTCACCAAGGCGATCACGGCGTGGAGCGTGAAGGGCCTCGACATCGTGCGATTGCAGGATGCGCAGGGCCAGTCGGTGATCGATTTCACTGAAGTCGAGGCCGGCATTCTAGAAGGGCTTCGCACCAATGAGGGCGTCTATCTGTTGCAAAATCTTGTAGCGGCGCGGGCGCAGTCGAAGTCGATGGACCAAATGATCGGTAACTGGTCGGTGACGCGCGGCACCACCGGGCGATCGATCTGCGCGCTGACGCTGACGAACAATGATGCCGGGTCAGACAATTTCCAGATTTTCGTCAAACCGCGCTGCGAACAGCCGGTATCGAGCTTCGCGCCGACAGTGTGGCGGCTGGAGCGCGGCGAAATCCTGATGCAGTCGCCATCGGGCGAAATCTGGCGTTTCGAGGCCGACGACAATGCGCAGTGGCGTCGCGTGCCGGACAGTGCCGATCCGTTGATCTTGGTGCGACAGTAGGTTCGCCCTGCAACATGCACTGCTGTCATCACCCGCGGAGGCGGGTGATCCAGTCATCACGGACGTCGGCGTTTACCGAATCCCCGCTCGCGTGCGGAAGGCGGAAGAAAGCACTTGGCGGAAATAACGGCTTCCTGCCGGACAAGACTCTACCCACGAAAAAGGCTCTGCCCAAAAAGAGGCTCTCCACAACAAAAAACCGGCGCGGTTTCCCGCGCCGGTTTTTTATGTGTGAAAGCCTGTCTCAGTTCAACTTGGCGCTGACATCAGCGATGCCCTTGGCCACCAGATCGTCAGCGACCGAGCCCCTGACCGACTGCGACATCACCATCGCAGCGGCAGTGACAGCGGCGTCGGCAGCGGCGGCGCGAACGTCGGCCATCGCCTGCGCTTCGGCCATCGCGATCTTGCTCTCGGCCGATTTGGTACGACGGGCGACAAAATCGTCCATCTTGGTTTTGGCCTCGGTGGCGATGCGCTCGGCCTCCGCCCTCGCATTCGCGACGATCTCGTCGGCCTCGCGCACCGCGGTCTCGCGACGGGCGCGATATTCGGCAAGCAGCTTCTGAGCCTCATCTTTCAGGCGACGTGCGTCGTCGAGATCGGCCTTGATCCGGTCTCGGCGGCTGTCCAGTGCCTTCAGTACCGTGCGGTGAATGCCGAAATAACCGAACACGCCCATCAAAATGAGGAACGAGATGGCGACCCAGAATTCAGCTTCCAATCCGAACATCTCTTATCCCTTCAGCGAGGCGTCGAGCGCGGCGTTGACCGCGCCGGCGTTCGGGTTGCTGCCGGTAAGCCGTTCGACGATCGCAGAGGCGGCATCGGCGGCGATGCTGCGGACATTGCCCATCGCCGTCTCGCGTGTTGCCGCGATGGTCTTTTCGGCTTCGGCCAGTTGCGTCGCAAGACGCTCTTCCAAAACCTTGCGGTCCTGCTCCTGCTGCGCGTTGAGCTTATCACGAACGTCATTGGCAATCGTCTGCGCCTTGGCGCGGGCGTCGGCCAGTTCGGTCTCGTAAGCTTTCAGCGCGGCATCGGACTCGTCCTTCAGACGCGCGGCTTCGTTCAGGTCGGTATCGATCGCCGCCTGACGGGTCGCGAGAATGCCACCCACGCGGGGCAGCGCGAATTTCGAGACGATAAAATACAGCAGTGCAAACGCAATCGCGAAGGACACGAGCTGCGAAGCAAACGTGTCCTTGTTGAAGGGCGGAAATGCCGCCTTGTGTCCGCCATCCGCCGCGCTATGCGCGGTGGTCCCGTGAGCAGCAGGCTCGCCGGATTTGCTCTGACTTTCAGCCACAGCAGTCTCCCTGTCGATCGGCCGCGCGCTTCGAGAAGCGCGACGGCCTGATCAGTTGCAGTTCTTTGGCAGTTCGCGAACTTACAATTCTCGAACTTAAACGGCGAACAGCAGCAACAGTGCGATCAGCAGCGAGAAGATGCCGAGCGCTTCCGTCACGGCGAAGCCGAAGATCAGGTTCGCGAACTGGCCCTGCGAGGCTGAGGGATTGCGCAGTGCGCCATTGAGGAACTGGCTGAAAATCATGCCGACGCCGATGCCTGCGCCGCCCATGCCGAGGCAAGCGATACCGGCGCCGATGTACTTTGCTGCGATCGGATCCATGATGAAACTCCTTGTTGGGATAGGTTGATAAGGGTGAGGGTGGAATTCAGCGGACCACTGAGGCGATCAGTGGCCCGGATGAAGCGCGTCGTTGAGATAAATGCAGGTCAGGATGGTGAAGACATAGGCCTGCAGGAAGGCGACCAGCAGCTCCAGCGCCGTCAGCGCCGTGGTCATCGCCAGCGGCAGCACCGCGCCGAAGATGCCTAGCGCACCGAGCGCCGACAGCGACGTCACGAATCCCGCGAACACCTTGAGCGTGATGTGACCGGCGAGCATGTTGGCGAACAGACGCACCGAATGCGACACCGGGCGCGACAGGAACGAGATGACCTCGATCACCATGATGAGCGGCAAGATATAAATCGGGATGCCGTGCGGCACGAACAGTTTGAAGAAGCCGAGGCCGTTTTTGTAGATGCCGTAAAGAAGAACCGTGAGGAACACCATCAGTGCCAGCGCCAGCGTGACGATCAGATGGCTGGTGACGGTGAAGGTGTAGGGGATGATGCCGATCAGATTGGCCGTCAGCACGAACATGAAGAGCGAGAACACGAAGGGAAAGAACTTCATGCCTTCTTCGCCGATGCTCGATCGCATCGTATTGGCGACGAATTCATAGGACAATTCAGCGACCGACTGCATCCGGTCCGGCACCAGCCGCTTTCCCGCGCTGCCGCCGATCATTAGCAGGCCGACGATGCCGACCGCGCCGAGCATATAGGCCGACGAATTGGTGAAAGCGATTTCCTGGCTGCCGATATGGCCCAGGCTGAAGATCTTGTGGATCTCAAATTGATGGATCGGATCGGCCATCCAACTCGGTCTTTCTTTCCTGTCGGCCGGGGCCGACGCTGTTGTTCTGTCGGCCGGGGCCGACGCTGTTGTCGTGCCGGACTGGTCCGGCGCTGCATCTTTACCGACATCGTCGGCATCTCATCCGCAGCGACTGCTGCAATAGCTCATTTGCGCGACGCAACGCCGGCCGAGCGCATCACGTTGATGACGCCGGCGACAAAGCCGAGCAACATGAACACGATCAGCCCCCAGGGCGACGTCGACAACAGGCGATCGAAGCCCCAGCCGAGAACCGTCCCGACGACGACGCCTGCCACCAATTCCGACGAGAGCCGGAGGCCGACCGCCATTCCTGACGCCCGCGCTGATGCAGACTCACCGTTTGCCGCTTGGTCGGCGCTGGCTTTTCGGCTGTCGCGCACCGCGGACAACCGATCATTCAGCTTGCCAAGTCGCGCGGAAAGCGCGGCCTCGTCGTCGGTCTTTCGCGTGTCGTCCGCCATTGCAAAAGACACCTAAAACCACGCCGCGAGTGCCGGAAATAAGCCCCGTCAACCTCAAAAGCCGCGCGGACCATACTGAGGGCGTCTTGCCAAGTCAAGATTTCGCCGCAACTGTCTAGCGCCTTGATTTGCTTGATTTTATTGAGAAAAACGCAACTCAGTGGCGCGCTATCGCCGCAGTGCAATAGTTGTCCACGTTCTGATCCGCTGAAGCTGTATGATTCCAGATTGGACTGCGGCCTTGCGCGGCGCGGGGCGCTCTGTTGGAGTATCTTATCACCGCGCGTCGCGCGATCCGCACCGGAGCCTGCATGTCCCGCCAGATTGACTACTATTTCTCGATGCCCTCGCCATGGGCTTATATCGGTCACAAACCGTTTAGCGAGGTCGTAAGCACTTATAATCTCAAAGTAAATTATAAGCCGCTGTTCCTCGGCGATCTGTTTTCAGAGACTGGCGGGCTACCGCTCGGTAAGCGCCACCCGGCCCGACAAAAATATCGCATGGTTGAATTGCAGCGCTGGCGCGATCGACGCGGCCTCGATTTCAAGCTCGAGCCGAAGCATTGGCCGTTCGCCGGCCCGCTGCCCGACGGTATGGTGATCGCGGCGATTGAAGCTGGACTTGATCCGGATGCGTTCCTGCGGATCGGCTTTGCCGCCTGCTGGGAACAGGAGCGCGACCTTGCCGACCCTACGGTGCTGGTGCAAATCGCCAATGAAGCGGGATTGCCGGGCGAGACGCTGCTGGCGCGTGCGACGGCCCCGGAAATCGCCGCTATTTACAAACAAAATCTGGCCGATGCCGTGGCTGTCGGCGTGATCGGCGCACCCGGTTACGTTCTCGACGGCGAGGTGTTCTGGGGTCAGGACCGGATCGAATTGCTGGCCGATGCGTTGAAATCCGGCCGCAAGGCTTATTCGGCGGCCGTCTAACGCAACCATGGTGGAAGCGATGATCGGATCATCTGTCACGCACCGTCTTCGTCGCATCGCCTTGATCGGTGTTGTCGTGCTCTTGCCCAGTATGGTCGCAGCACAGGCGATGCCGGACAGCGAGAACGGCCGTTACGCGATGTCGGTGGTGCCGGACGGCCTGGTGCGGCTGGATACGAAAACCGGCCTGGTCTCGACCTGCGTCAATCAGGGATCGGGTTGGGCCTGCTACGCCACCCCTGACGAACGCGCGGCGCTCGATACGGAAATCGGGCGCTTGCAGGCCGAGAATGAAAGTCTTCGTGCGCAATTAGCATCACGATCTCCGTTGGCGGAGAACAAGACCGATGAGGCGCTGCCGAAGTCCGACTCGCTGATACCGAAAATCCCAAATCAGAATGTGCCGAAATCGGCAGATGGCGAGCGCAAGATCGAAATCCCACTGCCGAGCGACAAGGATTTGGATCGGGTCATGGGCTTTCTCGAAAGCGCGTGGAAACGGCTTGTCGACATGGCCGCGCGGATACAACGTGACACGAGTGGAAAGATTTGAGATCCGTTGCGTGCGTCGGAACACGCTATGGCGTATCCGTCACTATTCGATCTCATCGCCGTCGCCATGTACCTTGGAACGCCAAGCCTGCTCGCTCTCATCTGTATCTTGAACAACGGCGTTTGTTTCTCGCGCTTGCGATCCTTGCGCGATCCTTGCGCGGCCGTTCTGGACGGCAAGCTGGACTTTTCATCGGTTGGTCGGAACGTTGGACTGACGAAATTAGGCAGGCAGCCAGCGGATTAACCCTTGCGCGCGTGTAGGATTGCGCGTTTGCATCCGTTGGTGCATCAGAGTTTTGCTGCGCGACTGTGATACGGCCTTTGCCAACTCAAGGCCGATCCTCAACTCAGCATAAGGATGCAATGACTGCCGCCCCGACGCGCCTCGTGATTGCTGACGATCATCCGTTGTTTCGCGGCGCGCTGCGTCAAGCGGTCGCGGGTGTCATGCCTTCGGCTGTGATCGACGAGGCCGGCACCTTTGAGGAATTGACCGCGTTGCTTGAGTGCGACGCGGAGACCGACCTTGTAATGCTCGATCTATCGATGCCGGGTGTTTCCGGCTTTTCCGGCTTGATCTACTTGCGCGCGCAGTTTCCGACGATCCCCGTGGTGATCGTCTCGGCCAGCGACGATGTCGGCACCATCCGCCGCTCGCTGGATTTCGGTGCATCGGGCTTCATCCCGAAACGCTTCGGCGTCGAGACGCTGGGCGACGCGCTGTTGAAGGTGATGGCCGGTGACATCTGGATCCCCGCTGATACGGATCTGGCCTTTACCGCCGATCCTGAAATGACAAAGCTGCGCGATCGGTTGATGACGCTGACCCCGCAACAGGTGCGGGTGTTGATGATGCTGTCGGAAGGACTGCTGAACAAGCAGATCGCCTATGAGTTGTCGGTCTCCGAGGCGACGATCAAGGCGCATGTTTCAGCGATCTTGCAAAAGCTCGGCGTCGAAAGTCGAACGCAGGCGGTGATCGCGGCGGCCAAGATTTCCGGCGATCAGTGGAAGAAACGCGAATAGAGAGAAGGAAACTTTTTCCTCTTATTTGTCTTTGCTCGGTCGGCTTATTCTATTCGTTAGACGCTTTCGTCTCATTCCGCCGCCACCATCTGCTGCGTTCGCCATTGTCCGATCAGCGCGCGCAAGGATGCTGGTTTCACCGGCTTGTTCAGCACTGCAATATTGTCCGATCGTGCCGCGTCGCGGACATGCGGGCTACGATCGGCGGTAATCAGGATCGCCGGAGTTTCCGCACCGAAACGGCGGCGGATGCCTTTGATCGCTGCGATGCCATTGCCACGATCGAGATGATAATCGACCAGCAATCCGGTCACGCCGCGACCGCCCGATTCCAGATCGGCGATCGCCAGCGATGCTGCTTCGGGATCGGCAACCGCGATGACCTCCGCGTCCCATGATCGCAGCAAAGTCTGCATACCGTCGAGGATAGCTGCGTCGTTCTCGATGCAGACGATCAGCGCGCCGGACATCGAGGCCTTCGACAAAGGCGTTGCCGTGGTGACAGCGGCGATGTGATTGACGGCCGCCGCGACCGGCACAGTCACTGAGAAGAACGAGCCGCCGCCGAGATTTGATTCCAGCGCGATGCCGTGACCGAGCACATGCGCGAGACGCTGCACAATCGACAGCCCGAGGCCCAAGCCGCGCGCGATCCGCGCACCCTGTTCGAGCCGGTGAAATTCCTTGAAGATCTCGCCGCGTTTTTGAAGCGGGATGCCGACACCGGTATCGAACACGCCGATCTGCAAAGACAGTCCGCGCCTGCGGCAACCAACCAGCACGCGGCCCTGCGGGGTATATTTGATCGCGTTCGAGATCAGGTTCTGCAAGAGCCGCCGTAGCATCAGGCGATCCGACTCGATCGCCAGCGACGACGACACGAAGACGAGTTCGACGCCGCGTGATCGGGCGATCGGTGCGTATTCAATTTCGAGTGAACGCATCAGGTCGCCGATGCGAAAACGCGTGATCGACGGCGTCATCGCGCCGGCATCGAGGCGTGAGATGTCGAGCAATGCGCCGAGAATTTCTTCGATTGCTTCAAGCGAGTCATCGATATTCTCGACTAGACGCGCATCCTCGCCGCCGCTCTGGCGCTCCACGAGGCTGGTCACATAGAGCCGCGCGGCATTCAGCGGTTGCAGAATGTCATGGCTGGCGGCCGCAAGAAACCGCGTCTTCGAAATGTTGGCGTCTTCCGCCGTACTTTTTGCGGTGGCAAGTTCGGTATTGAGCAGGGTCAATTGTTCGGTGCGATCGCGCACACGCTTTTCGAGCGACGCATTGGCGCGCTCCAGCGCCTCCGCCGCCTCGAAGGAGGGCGTTACATCGGAGCAGGTTATGACCAATCCGCCATCCGGCATCCGATTGGCGCGGACCTCGATGACCAGATGACGATCCAGCAGCCGTTCGAGATAAGGCACGCCTTCGGTGGTATAGGCCGCAAGCCGCATGTCGAGCATCGCTTCGGGCGTGTTGAATTGCGGCGCGGTGCGCAGGCCGAGAAATTCAAGAATCTCTCGTAAGGGAATGCCGATCTGAATGATCTTCGGTGGCAGCGCGAGAATTTCGCCGAACTGCCGGTTCGAGCAGATCAATTGCAGATCGGGGTTGAACACAGCGATCCCCTGCCGAACGTGGTTCAGCGCGGTCTGCAGCATGTCACGATTGAAATGCAGCGCGGCATGCGAATCGTCGAGTAGCTTCAAGGCGGCCTTGGCGGAAACGGTGCGTTTGCGCAGCAACAGCGACATCACCAGCCGCGACGAGGCCGCCCCGATCGACGCCGCGATCAGATGTTCGGCGTGGCGCAGCAATTCGAAATCCGCCGGTGCCTGCGGTTCGAGAGTGATGCGACGGCTGAACGCAAAGGAGTCGAATGAGGCACGGGCACGATCTGGGCCGAGATATTGCGCGACGGTACCAAGAATGTCCTGCACCGTGACGGTTGAGCGCCAGAATGCGGGATTCATCGGCGCAAGCTCGGTGGGCGCAAAAACTTCCGCTTGCAGGCGCTCGATCGAGGACGGCTCGCGCATCAACGACAGCACGATATAAGCGAAGATGTTGAGTGACAGGCTCCACAGCACGCCATGCATCAGCGGTGGAAAATCGTTGCCAAGCAATCCCTGCGGTCGTAGCCATTCGATGCCGAACGGGCCATGTTGCAGAAACAGAAGTCCCGCTGTCGAGCCATCGAGAAAACTCGGGATGAAGAGCGTGTAGGCCCAGACCACGAAGCCGATCAGCATGCCGCCGATCGCGCCGCGCGCTGTTGCCCGCCGCCACAGCAACCCGCCGAAAAATGCAGGTGCGAATTGCGCAATCGCTGCAAAGGATAGCAGGCCGATGGTGGCGAGCTGGGTTGAGCCGAGCGCGAGATAATACAGATAGGCCATCGCCATAATGGCGATGATCGCGAGGCGTCTGACCTGAAGGATGAAATTGCCGAAATCGCGCTGGCCGCCGCGCGCCTCGGGACTGCGTGCCAGCACCAGCGGCACCACGAGATCGTTCGACACCATGATGGCGAGTGCCACGCATTCGACGATCACCATCGCGGTCGCTGCCGACAGCCCGCCGATGAACACCATTATGCTGATGATTGTCGTACCCGACGAAATCGGCAGCGCCAGCACGAACATGTCGCTATCGACGGCACCGAACGGAAACGTCACCAGTCCAGCTAGCGCGATCGGAATCACGAACAGGTTGATGGCGACGAGATAGACCGGAAACATCCAGCGCGCGCGGCCGACTTCCGCATCGCTGGAATTCTCCACGACGCTGACATGAAACTGGCGCGGCAACAGCATGATCGCGCAGAACGACAGCAGCACCATGGTCAGGAAATTGCCGAGCGACGGCGTGTAGCTGATGGTGCGCAGCGCCTCCGGCGTTTTCATTGCGCGCTCAAACAGATCGGACGGGCTGAACATGAAAAAAGTAACGAACAGGCCGGCGGTGATGAAGGCCACCAGCTTGACGATGGATTCGGTCGCGACCGCGAGCATAAGCCCGTGCTGATGTTCGGTGGCGCTGGTCTGGCGGGTCCCGAACAGCACGGCGAAAGCCGCCATGGCACAGGTGACCACCAGCGCCATATCGCCGACGAACGGCACCTTGGAGATCACGGTATCCTCGCCGAGAATGGTTTCGAGCGACGAGGCCAGCGCCTTCAATTGCAGCGCTATGTAAGGCACCGATCCGATAATCGCGATGATCGCGACAGTGGCCGCCACGGTCTGGCTCTTGCCATAACGCGCGGCGATAAAATCCGCGATCGAAGTGATGTTCTGGGTCTTGGCCAGATGGATCACGCGGCGCAGCAGCGGCGTGCAGAAGGCGATCATCAGCACTGGGCCGATATAGATCGCAATGAAATCGAAGCTGGTGCGGCTGGCGACACCGACCGAGCCGAAGAACGTCCAGGAGGTGCAGTAAATCGCCAGCGACAGCGGATAGATCAGCATGCCGGCGCGACTGCGTTGCGCCTGCATCAGCCGGTCGCCATAGCTCGCGACCAGAAACAGCAATCCGATATATCCGAACGCGGCCGCGACCACGCCCCAGTCGTGCACCATCGCACTTTACTCCCTGCGGTGATGGAACCTAGCGCGTCGGGCGGCGCAGCGCGAGTGGGATTGTGGGGGTAAGTCACCGAGAGCATCGCAGCAAAGCAAGCAACAATGTTCTTTAGCTGCCTCTGTGATCGGCAGGTATTTAGACCTCAAGTATATTTAAGTTCGGTAAGCAACTTCGACAGGCGCAAAGTCAAATTTTCGGGCTGTTCGAGGCTCGGCAAATGAGCAACGCCGGGCAGCATCTCCAGCCGGGCATTAGCAAGCGCCGCGACGAGTTGACGGCAACGTTCTTGGATGTGAGGGATGTCGAGATCACCGCACAGAATGTGCACCCGCATTGCGATCTGTTTGAGTCGGCCCCAGGCGGGGGCGGGCTGAATGACGCGGCCATGTCCTTGCGCTGCCAGCGCGACGGCATTCATTGTCAGAAAAAGCTGACGCGCCGGCCCTTTTACGCGGTCCTCATCCGCCAGTGCTCCATCTAAAAAGAGTCTCGCTTTCAGCCGGTTCACCTGAAGAACGTCGTCTGACTGGCTTGCGATATCAATCTCTTCAAGCAAACGGCGGACAGCCGTATGCGGCGTTGGTACGGGCGCTCCACTAATCGAAGGTGAAATCAGGACGAGCGCGGCAACACGATCCGGCGACGCAATTGCTGCATCGATTGCAATACGGCCTCCTTGTGAGCAACCAACCAAAATTACCGGCTTATCGCACCCAACAAGTTGGTCGATCACAGCGAATAAGTCGACCGTTTGGCTGTAGGTTTCATCGACATCCAACGATTCGCCAAATCCGCGGCGATCGAATGCAATTGTATGATAACTTAAGGATAAAGCATCAAACTGATGGCGCCACATTCGCCGATCAGCAATCGCTGCGTGCAAAAAGACAATAGGCGGACCAACGCCAGCCGACTCCGTCGATAACTTCGCAGCACCGACAGAAACAAATTCTGATGTCGCCTGCTGCCTATCGATCATAAGGGCATACCGATCCGCTCGCGAGGTTATCCGTTCAGCGCGTGCATCAGTTAGTCCGCCAGGAGAGTTCTTTACTCCGCCGCGAGCGATTTTGCCTGTAGCGGCAAGCCGAGGCGGTCCCAGACCTGAAGCAGCGCTTCGGCGAGTGCGTCGATCAGCCCGTCGTCATGATAAGGCGACGGCGTGATGCGCAGCCGCTCCTCGCCCTTGGCGACGGTCGGGTAATTGATCGGCTGGATGTAGATGCCATGCTCTTCAAGCAGCATGTCGGACGCCTGCTTGCAGCGCTCGGGATCGCCGACGAATAGCGGCACGATATGGGTGTCGCTCGACATCACCGGCAAACCGGCCGCGTTGAGGATCGCCTTGACGCGGGCGGCGCGGTCTTGATGCCGGGTGCGCTCCCACTGCGAAACTTTGAGATGCTTGATCGCAGCGGTCGCAGCCGAGCAGATCGCCGGCGGCAGCGCCGTGGTGAAAATGAAACCCGGCGCATAAGAGCGAACGGCATCGATGATGTCGGCGTTGGCCGCGATATAGCCGCCGAGGCAGCCGAACGCTTTCGCCAACGTACCTTCGAGAATGTCGATGCGATGCATGACGCCATCGCGCTCGGCGATGCCGCCGCCGCGTGGACCGTACATGCCGACTGCGTGAACCTCATCGACATAGGTCATTGCATTATATTTGTCCGCCAAGTCGCAGATCGCGCTGAGTGGTGCGATGTCGCCGTCCATCGAATACAGACTCTCGCAGGCGATCAGCTTCGGCCGGTCGTTGCCTGCGGCGCGCAGTAACTCTTCGAGGTGTGCGATGTCGTTGTGGCGGAACAATTGCCGCTCGCAGCCCGACTGGCGGATGCCTTCGATCATCGAATTATGGTTCAGCGCGTCCGACAGGATCAGGCAGTTCGGGATCAGCTTGCCGATCGTTGAAATACCGGTCTGGTTCGAGACGTAGCCCGAGGTGAACAGCAACGCTGCATCCTTGCCGTGCAGGTCCGCAAGTTCAGCTTCGAGCTGGACCAGCGGATGATGCGTGCCGGCGATGTTGCGAGTGCCGCCGGCGCCGGTGCCGACGCGTGTGGCTGTCTCGACCATCGCGCCGACCACTTTCGGGTGCTGGCCCATGCCGAGATAATCGTTTGAGCACCAGATCACGACATCGCGCGGACCATCCGGGCAATGCCAGACCGCATGCGGGAACCGGCCGGCGATGCGTTCGAGATCAGCGAAGACACGATAGCGGCGCTCGTCATGCAGACGGCCCAGGGCTTCCGAGAAGAATTTTCCGTATTCCATTACCAACGCCTGAAGTTAGGGTCAGGACGCGCGGCCCGGGAACTCCCGAAAAGGCCCTTGCGCGTGGTGTGAGCGCTTTTTAGAGCGTTTCTAGCCTGGCTGTCGAGGCGCAAATCGTCAACGCGGCCATCCGTTTGCGGCCCTTGAACAGGTCTCGCGCGATCGTGACACCAAATCTTAACCCTACGTTGCGTCGCAGAGCATGGCGGCGTGTGCCCGGCACGCATTTTGGAGCATATGCAGGAGAAAGAAACCGAACTCTCCGATACTGCACGCAATTGCGCCGGAAAGAGACACGATGACTGGAAATGGCACATTTGCGGACGTCGTGTCGCCGCCAAGGCGAATCGACTGGGTCGATTACGCCAAAGGCATCTGCATCGTCATGGTTGTGATGATGCATTCGGTGCTGGGCGTCGAGGCGGCAGCCGGTCACACCGGCTTCATGCATCATGTCGTCGAATTTGCCAGGCCGTTCCGGATGCCGGATTTCTTCCTTCTGTCGGGATTGTTTCTCTCCCGCGTGATCGACCGCGACTGGCGCACCTATCTCGACCGCAAGGTTTTACACTTCGCCTATTTTTATGTGCTGTGGATGACGATCCAGTTCGGCTTCAAGGCCCCGGGAATCGCCAATGAGATGGGCTGGAACGCCACTGGCTGGTTCTACCTGAAATCCTTTATCGAGCCGTTCGGCACGCTATGGTTCATCTATCTGCTGCCGATATTCTTCGTCGTCACCAAGCTGATGCGCGGCTTGCCGCCGCTCGCCATTCTCGGCGGCGCGATCGTGCTGGAAATGGCGCGCGTCCAGACCGGCTGGACGGCGATCGACGAATTCGCGTCGCGCTTCGTCTATTTTTATGCGGGTTATCTGTTCGCCGATCACGTGTTCGCGCTATCGGATCGCGCCCGCGCGACGCCGTGGCTGGCGCTGGCGGCGATCGCCGCCTGGGCCGTTGTCAACGGCCTGCTGGTAGATGTCGGCGTCGGCGATTGGCTCGTGATGTCGCTGCTGCTCGGCTTTGCCGGTGCAAGCGCGATCGTTGTTGCGGGCACTTTGCTGGCAAAGCTCGACTGGTTCGGCGCGCTTCGGTTTTGTGGCGAACATTCGATCGTGATCTATCTGGCGTTCTTCCTGCCGATGGCCACGACGCGGACCGTCCTGCTAAAAACCGGCGTCATCTCCGATCTCGGCTGGGTGTCGTTGATCGTCACCTTCGCAGGCGTCGTCGGTGCGCTGGCGATCTGGTGGCTGTCCCTTCGCAAGAGTGCGGGCTTCTTGTTCACGCGCCCGGCGGCGTTCTGGATCGCGCCCGCCAAGCCGCGCACGCGGATGGTGGCGGCGGAGTAGAGCAGGGTCGCCATTCCCGGCGAAACGCCCTAGATTGGGGAGATGCCGAAAACCTCCGAAACGATCGCCGCTGCGTCCGCCACCGATACCCCGACAAAGGGCGACCACGTCTTTTTGGTCGATGGCTCGTCCTATATTTTCCGCGCCTATCACGCGCTGCCGCCGTTGAACCGTAAATCCGATGGTTTGCAGGTCAATGCGGTGCTGGGCTTCTGCAACATGTTGTGGAAGCTGATGCGCGACATGCCGAAGGAGGATCGGCCGACGCATCTGGCGATCATCTTCGACAAGAGCGAGAAAACGTTCCGCAACGCACTTTATGCCGACTACAAGGCGCATAGGCCGCCTGCGCCGGATGATTTGGTCCCGCAATTTGCGCTGATCCGCGAGGCGGTCCGCGCCTTCGATCTGCCCTGCATCGAACAGATTGGCTTCGAGGCCGACGATCTGATCGCGACTTACGTCAAGCAGGCCTGCGAGCGCGGCGCGACCGCGACCATCGTGTCGTCCGACAAAGACCTCATGCAACTCGTGACCGATTGCGTCACGATGTACGACACGATGAAAGACAAGCGCATCGGCATCGCCGAGGTCATTGAGAAATTCGGCGTGCCGCCTGAGAAAGTGGTCGAGGTGCAGGCACTGGCCGGCGACAGCGTCGACAATGTGCCGGGCGTGCCGGGCATCGGCATCAAGACCGCAGCTCAACTCATCAACGAGTATGGCGATCTGGAGTCGCTGCTGGCGCGCGCCGGTGAGATCAAGCAGCCGAAGCGGCGCGAGTCGTTGATCGAACATGCCGACAAGGCGCGAATCTCGCGCAAGCTCGTGCTGCTCGACGATCACGTCGCGCTCGACGTGCCGCTCGACGATCTTGCGGTGCATGAGCCTGATGCGCGCAAGCTGATCGCGTTTCTGAAGGGGATGGAATTCACGACATTGACGCGGCGCGTGGCTGAGTATGCTCAGATTGATCTCGCCGATGTGGCGGCTGATCGTGTGGGGCACAGTGAAGAGAAAGGCGCGCCTTCGCGCCAAGACTCGTTTCATACCGCGGCGGGCGGGGGTTTGTTCCCCGATCAAACGTCTCTTCCCGATAGTGGGAGAGAGAGCGCGCAGGCAACGAGGCAACGCAATGTCCTGCCTTTCACGCCGACCGCCCTCGCAACGTCTCTCGCCGAAACTGCGCGGAAGACGCCGTTCGATCGCAGCACCTATAAAACCATACACACGCTCGCCGACCTTAATGCCTTCATCGCGCGCATCCATGACACTGGTCATGTCGCGGTCGAGGCCAAGGCGACATCGATCGATCCAATGCAGGCCGAACTCGTCGGCATCGCGCTGGCGCTTGGCCCGAACGACGCCTGCTACATTCCGCTCGCGCACAAATCGACCGGCGATGCATCGGGGCTTTTCGCGGCCGGTTTGGCGCCGGACCAGATCGCGACGCATGACGTGCGCGACGCGCTGCAGCCGATCCTCGAATCCGGGAGTTTTCTGAAGATCGGCTTCAACATCAAATTCACCACGACATTGCTGGCGCAGCATGGCGTGACCTTGCGCAGTGCCGACGACGTGCAGTTGATGTCTTATGCGCTCGATGCCGGGCGCAACGCCCATGGTCTAGATGCGCTCGCCGAAGGCAAGCTTGGCCACGCGACCCTGACATTCGGTGAGTTGATTGGCAGCGGCAAAGGCAAGCTGACCTACGATCAGGTCGCGATCGACAAGGCCACGGCCTATGCCGCCGAAGACGCCGACATCATGTTGCGGCTGTGGCGCGTGCTGAAGCCGCGCCTCGTTTCCGAGCGGATGATGACCGTGTATGAAACGCTAGAACGGCCGCTCATCTCCGTGCTCGCACGCATGGAGCGGCGCGGCATTTCGATCGACCGGCAGGTGCTATCGAAACTGTCAGCAGATTTTGCGCAGACCGCCGCACGCATCGAGAGCGAGATTCGCGAGATCGCCGGCGAGGATCTCAACATCGGCAGCCCGAAGCAAATGGGCGACGTGCTGTTCGGCAAAATGGGCTTGCCCGGCGGCAGCAAGACCAAGACGGGCGCGTGGTCAACCTCTGCGCAGGTTCTCGACGACCTTGCCGAACAAGGCCACGAACTGCCGAAGAAGATTCTCGACTGGCGTCAGGTCTCCAAGCTGCGCTCGACCTATACCGACGCGCTGCCGCACTACGTGCATCCGCAGACCCATCGCGTCCACACCACTTACGCATTGGCCGCGACGACGACGGGGCGTCTATCATCCAACGAACCGAACTTGCAGAACATCCCGGTGCGCACGGAAGACGGCCGTAAAATTCGCCGCGCTTTCGTCGCCACGCCCGGCTATAAACTGGTGTCGGCGGATTACTCGCAGATCGAATTGCGACTGCTGGCCGATATCGCCGATATTCCGGTTCTGAAGCAGGCGTTCCAGGACGGGATCGATATTCACGCGATGACGGCGTCGGAAATGTTCAACGTTCCCGTCAAGGATATGCCGAGCGACATTCGTCGGCGCGCCAAAGCGATCAATTTCGGAATTATCTATGGCATCTCGGCCTTTGGGCTCGCGAACCAGTTGAGCATTCCGCGCGAGGAAGCCGGCGCCTACATCAAGAAATATTTCGAGCGTTTTCCGGGTATTCGCGCCTACATGGACGCGACGCGCGATTTTTGCCGCGAGCACGGTTACGTCGAGACGCTTTTCGGCCGCAAGTGTCATTACCCGGACATCAAGGCAAGCAATCCGTCGATCCGCGCATTCAACGAACGCGCCGCCATCAATGCACGCTTGCAAGGTACGGCGGCCGACATCATCCGTCGCGCGATGGCGCGGATGGAGGATCAGTTAGCGGCGAAGAACCTCTCGGCGCAAATGCTGCTTCAGGTCCATGACGAATTGATCTTCGAGGTGCCCGACGACGAGGTCGCGGCGACGCTGCCGGTGGTGCAGCAAGTCATGCAAGACGCGCCATTCCCGGCGGTGCTGTTGTCGGTCCCGTTGCAGGTCGATGCCCGCGCGGCAGTGAACTGGGACGAGGCGCATTGAGTTGAGGCATCAATTGAGTTGAACGCTTCGTCCGCGGCTTGCAAGGAGATAGACACAACAGTTCGTCCGAAGATGATAGATTGCCGGGGCAAGTGGCAAAGACGTGTGTTTGCTTTGTAATGTCGCGGGCTACCAGAGCATGGTTAAATGCAATTCACGCACTCCATTGACCCCGAGCCACCATCATGCCCCACGTCACGTCGCTTCTCGGTTTTGCGCTGGTCTCGCTCGGCATGGTGCTGACGCCGGGGCCGAACATGATCTACCTGATCTCGCGTTCCATCACGCAGGGATCGATGGCCGGGATGATCTCGCTCGGCGGCGTCGCGCTCGGCTTCGTGTTCTACATGCTGTGCGCAGCGTTCGGCATCACCGCGCTGCTGTTCGCGGTACCCTATGCCTATGACGCGCTGCGTCTCGGCGGTGCGGCTTATCTCTTGTGGTTGGCATGGCAGGCCTTGAAGCCCGGCGGCCGGTCGCCGTTTCAGGTCAAACAGCTCAAGGTCGACGGCCCGCGAAAGTTGTTCGCGATGGGCTTTCTCACCAATCTGCTCAATCCGAAGATCGCGATGCTGTATCTGGCATTGCTGCCGCAGTTCATCGATCCCAATGTCGGCAGCATTCTCACCCAGTCGCTGGCGCTCGGCGCGACGCAAATCGTCATCAGCGTCAGCGTCAATGCACTGATCGCGCTCGCTGCTGGATCGATCGCGCTATTTCTCGGCGCGCGACCGACATGGCTGCTGGTGCAGCGCTGGCTGATGGGTGCCGTGCTTGCCGGCCTCGCTCTGCGCATGGCGCTTGAGACGCGCAAGGCTTAATCCAGCTTGACGTCAAAGCCGCGCTTGACCGCCGGGCGTGCCATCAGCGTCGCATACCAGCGCTTCACATTCGGAAACTCATCGAGCGAGACCTTGTGGCGCTCATGCCGCCACGCCCAGCCGAGGATCGCGAAATCCGCGACGGACAATTCGCCGGCGACGAATTCGTGGCGCGCGAGCTGGCGATCAAGCACGCCGTAAAGCCTTTTCGTTTCGTCGGAAAAACGCTTGAGGCCATAAGCGCGGTCGGTCTCGTTCTCCAATGCGATGAAATGATGCACTTGCCCCGGCATCGGTCCGAAGCCGCCAACTTGCCACATCAGCCATTCCAGCACCGGGATGCGCTTGGCCAGCGTTAACGGCAAAAACTTGCCGGTTTTCTCGCCGAGATAAAGTAAGATCGCGCCGGATTCGAAAACGCTAACCTTTGTGCCGTCCGGTCCGTTGGGATCGACGATGGCGGGAATCTTGTTGTTCGGGCTGATGCTGAGAAAATCCGGCTGCATCTGCTCGCCCTTCGAGATGTTCACCGGGATCGCTCTGTAAGTCAGGCCCATCTCTTCGAGCGCCACGGAAATCTTGCGGCCGTTTGGCGTATTCCACGTATGCAGTTCGATCGTCATCGGGCGCGTCCTCATTTTGTTTTGCCGATCTGAGTAGCCTGCATCGGGGATGTCGCCAAGCTCGCAATCTTTGCGCTACAAGCCGGCATCACCAGCCACGGATGCATTTTGCGCAACTTCACAACAGCCTTGCCGATCGATGACGTGCTCGCGGAGCTGGCGGCAGCGCTCGCGCGCGGCAACACGGCCGTGCTGGTCGCGCCGCCCGGTGCGGGAAAGACCACGCGCGTACCGCTGGCTCTGATCGATGACGCATGGGTCGGCGACCGCAAGATTATCATGTTGGAGCCGCGCCGGATCGCGGCACGTGCCTCAGCCGAGCGGATGGCGCAGACGCTCGGCCAAAAGGTCGGCGATACCGTCGGTTATCGTGTCCGCTTCGGCTCGAAGATATCACGCAAGACGCGGATCGAGGTCGTGACCGAAGGCATCTTCACGCGGCAATTGCTCGACGACCCAGAATTGACCGGCATCGCCGCCGTCATCTTCGACGAATTTCACGAACGCTCGCTCGACGCCGATATGGGCCTGGCACTCGCCCGCGATGCACAGCAAGGCCTGCGCGAGGATTTACGTATTCTCGTGATGTCCGCGACGATCGACGGCGCGCGCGTCGCTTCCTTGCTCGGCAATGCGCCGGTTATCGCCAGCGAGGGTCGCGCCTTTCCGGTCGAGACGCGCTATCTTGGCCGCAAGCCCGATGCGCCTTTGGAGCGGCAGATGGCCGAGGCTATTGCCGTGGCTCTGCGCGCCGATCCCGGTTCTGTCTTGGCTTTTTTGCCGGGGGCCGCCGAAATCCGCCGCACCCAGACGATGCTCGCCGAGCGCATCAGCGATGCGAGTATCGAGATTGTGCCGCTGTTCGGGGCGCTTGATGCCGGGGTGCAGGATCGCGCGATTCAGCCGGCACCGAAAGGCACGCGCAAGGTCGTCCTGGCGACATCGATCGCCGAGACCTCGCTGACGATCGAGGGCGTGCGGATCGTCGTGGATTCCGGTGTCGCGCGGGTTCCACGCTATGAGCCGGACATCGGGCTGACGCGGCTGGAAACCGTGCGGGCCTCTCGCGCGGCGGTCGATCAGCGGCGCGGCCGTGCTGGGCGTACCGAGCCGGGCATCTGCTATCGGCTGTGGGACGCGCCGCAGACGGCGTCGCTGCCCGCTTACACGCAGCCGGAAATTCTCAGCGCAGACCTGTCAACGTTGGTGCTCGATCTCGCGCAATGGGGCGTCAGCGACCCGGCGGCGCTGTCGTTTCTCGATTGCCCGCCCGGCCCGGCGTGGAGCGAAGCCTGCGCGCTGCTGCGTGAACTCGGCGCGCTCGATCACGATGGTCGCATCACCGATGAAGGCCAAGCGTTGCGCGCACTTGCGCTGCCGCCGCGTCTGGCACGCATGATCGTCGATGCCGGGCTATTGGGCGCTGGTGCAGAGGCGGCTGAGATCGCGGCGGTACTGACCGAGCGCGGGCTCGGCGGCGATGGCGCTGATCTGGATCGACGCCTGGAAGGGTTTCGCCGCGATCGCTCGCAGCGCGCCAACGCTGCACGGCAGATGGCGCAGAGGTGGGTTGCGTCGCCCTCCCAGACGGAATCGACTCTTTCAAGCGGCGCGCTCCTCGCGCTGGCCTTTCCGGATCGTGTGGCGAAAAATCGCGGCAACGGCTCTTTCGTGCTCGCCAATGGACGCGGTGCTAATATTGATGCCGCGTCGGGCCTGACGCGCGCGCCATATCTGGCCGTCGCCCAACTCACCGGCACGGCGGCGAATGCGCGCATCTTGCTCGCCGCACCGATTACGCAATCCGAAATCGAGATGCGCTTTGCGGAGTGGATCGACTCCCGTGACGACGTGTCGTTCGATCGCACCGCGATGGCATTGCGCGGCCGTCGCCAGAAAAGACTTCATGCGATCACGCTGGCGGATGCGCCGATCGCGATCACGCCAACGGCGGAGACCGCGCGCGTTCTCGCCGATGGGCTAGTCGCGGCGGGAATTGAACGGCTGCCCTGGTCGAAAGCGCTGGAGCAATGGCGCGGCCGCGTGATGTTTCTCCGCGCTGCCGAAGGTGACGTCTGGCCGGACCTGTCGAACGCCGCGCTCGCGGAGTCGCGTGCGCAATGGCTGCTGCCAGCTTTGTTCGACAAGACATCGCTAAAAGATATCTCCACCGGCGAACTGTCCGACGCCCTGATGGCGCTGCTGCCCTGGGAGCAGCGCGCGAGGCTGGAGCGCGAGGCGCCGACGCACTACGAAGCGCCGACCGGCACGCAGGTCGCGATTGATTATGAAGCCGAACAGGGACCGACCATCGCCATTCGCTTGCAGGAATTGTTCGGGCTGACGGCCCATCCCTCTTTGGCGAAAGGCCGCGTGCCGCTGGTGCTGGAATTGCTGTCGCCGGCGCATCGGCCGGTTCAGGTGACACGCGATCTGCCAGGCTTCTGGCGCGGCTCCTATGCAGCCGTACGCTCCGACCTGCGTGGGCGCTATCCGCGTCATCCATGGCCGGAAGATCCTGCTTCCGCGCCACCGACGCGGCGCGTCAAGCCGCGCGGGACGTGAGACAAGACCCCGTCATCCTTCGAGGCTCGCAATGACGACGTAAAGAGCGTCATTTGCTCGCACCTTAGGATGATGGCGTCATGTGTTCGGATGCCACCATTAACCCGATCCTCACCCTTTTCGCCACAATAGGCCCGCTGGCGCTTGCCGTTTTCGAGCATCGGGCGAAATGTGGACGTTGCTGATATCCTGTGAATGTCGAGCGAGTGCGGTATGCGTAGCGTCCTGATAATGGCAGGTATTCTGGTCGGCGGCGGTACAGTGATGGCGCAGATGGCCGACCGCATGAGCAACGCCACTTGGGTACCGAAGCCTGCTGTCAACGTCGCGTCCTTGCAGGATCCTCCTTCAAACACAGGTTCCCGCAGCGTCAGCATTCCCCGCGATTCGCGCGGTCACTTCCAGGCTGATGCGCGCATCGACGGCCAGCGCATTGCGTTCATGGTCGATACCGGCGCGTCCGTCATCGCGATGAACGAAACCTCGGCGGCTCGGATCGGCGTGCGGCCCTCGCGTGGCGACTACACGGCGAAAGTTTCCACCGCCAACGGCACCGTGAAAGCGGCGCGGATGCAGTTGCCGGTGGTCGAATTGGGCGAGCTTATTGTCCGCGATGTCGATGCAATGGTGCTGCCGGACGAGGCGTTGTCGGAAAATCTGCTTGGCCTGTCGTTCCTGTCGAAGCTCAAGCGTTTCGAATATGCCAATGGCAAAATGGTGCTGGAGCAGTAGTTGAGCTTTCGCGGAAAGCCTCGTTAAATGCCCACCGGCATCGCGGGCACGGGCAGCGCCGTTACCGATTTGATCTTTTCCATCGCGAAACGCGAGGTGACGTTCTTCAGCGCCACCGCGCTGATCAGTTTTTTGTAGAAAATGTCATAGCTCGCCATGTCGGCGCAGACGACGCGCAGCATATAATCGACGTCGCCCGCCATCCGGTAGAATTCCATCACCTCCGGCATCGCGCTGACGGCTTCTGCGAATTTCGTCAGCCAGGCGTCGGAATGGTCGCTGCTTTCGACCGAGACGAAGACCGAAATTCCAAGTCCGATTTTGTTCTGATCGACCAGCGCGACCCGGCGAAGGATCACGCCGTCGGCTTCGAGGCGCTGGATGCGCTTCCAGCACGGCGTCGAGGACAGGCCGACGCGGTCGCCGATTTCGGCAACGGACAAAGACGCATCGTCTTGCAGGACGGTCAGGATTTTGCGGTCGATGGCATCGAGGCGACGCACTTCGCCGGGAACGGCGGAAGTATCAGACATTAGAAGAATTCTTTTCTAATTGAGGTTTGTATAGCCTCTATAAGAAGAAAATTCTTCTTTTTCAAGCGCGTAGATCGTCACGATTTAGGCGACTTGGCTAGATTCGCTCAAAAACCGATCAACCTCGGTCCTGTCAGGACAGGCAAACGCGCCGCCATGACGAGTGCATTTCAGCGCAGCAGCGGCCGATGCAAACCGCAGCGCCTCAACAATGTCCTGCCCTTCGGCATGAGCCAGCGCGAAGGCTCCGTGAAAAATGTCGCCAGCACCCAGAGTATCGACCGTGTGGACCGGAAACGCGGGCGTCTCCTGCGGCTCGCCGTTATGGTCGAACCACAGCGTACCGTTCGGCCCGCGCGTCACTGCGATGAACGACGAGGTCAGCATCGCGATCTCGTGCAGCGCCTTCAGGCTGTCATCGATCCCGGCGGTGGATCGCAACGCCTCGTCGGAGAAAATCATATGCGACGCCGCCGTCAGAATGCCGTCGTTTTGCGAGATCGTGCTGTCGACATCGACCACGACTGGAATGCGTCGCCTGGTGGCCTCTTGGCACAGATCGATCGAAAAGCTGGCGCAGCGGCTCTCGATCAGGACGGCGTCGCAATCCTTGAGTAGAATCTCGGTGTCGGGCAGGCGCACCTTCCACAAAGCCGGATCACGAAATGAAATGATGGTGCGCTCGCCCGACGGGTCCATCATGATGCCGGAGATCGGCGTTACGAGGCCCGGCATATGCACAAGATGCGTCGCGTCGATGTTTTCATTCGCGAGATCGTCATAGATATATTGGCTCGACGTTTCGTCTTTGTCGCCGAGCGGCCCGGCGAGCGACGCTCGGCCGCCGAGTCGCGAAATACCGATCGCCGCATTGAGCGCGTTGCCGCCGCAGATCTGGCTGAAGCGATCGGCGTGGAATTTTTGGCCACGCCCTGGCACCGCCTGTACGCCGAAGGTGAGATCGCGCACCGGCATGCCGATGCACAGGATGCGAGGTTTTTGCAGGGTAACGGGCATGCACTATTCCGGCTGCAACCACCGCCCAAGCAGATGATGTGCAATCGCGAAAGGGTGCGGCCCGGTCAACCCGTCGGGATGGGTTCGCTTGAGCAACAACATCGCCTCGGCGCGATCGAACCAGCGGGCGTCTTCAAGTTCAGTCAGATCGACGGTGATCTTGTCATCGAGAGCTTCCGCCGAACAGCCGATCATCAACGACGACGGATAGGGCCAAGGCTGGGTCATGTAATAGGTGACTTCGCCGCAATGGATGCCGCTCTCCTCAAGGATTTCGCGACGGACCGCATCCTCGATGGTTTCGGCGATTTCGACGAAGCCAGCGAGGCATGACCACATGCCCGGCGGAAACTGCTTTTGTCGGCCCATCAGGCAGCGGTCGCCATGCGTCACCAGCATGATGACGACGGGATCGGTGCGCGGAAAATGCTCGGCCTTGCAGGACGCGCAATCGCGCTTCCAGCCACCCTGACTCATGCGCGTGCGGGTGCCGCAATTGGCGCAGAATCCATGACGCTGATGCCATGTCACCAGCGATTTTGCGGCGGCAATCGCGGAAAGCTGTTGCGGCGGCAGCGCGCCCTGCATCGCCATGCCGCGCAGTTCGGAGACGCCGACATCGCTGCGCGTCATCAGTTTCTCGACCGCGTCGGGCGGAATTCCCATGCCGAACACCGGCGCGTCGCCGCGTAGGCCAAGAAAAATTGTGCCGGGATTGGCACCGTATTTTCGCGCTTCGTCGAGCGTCAGCAGCGCGCGCGGTCCGCTGTCGCTATTCACAACGACCAGCGAGTCGCGATAGATCACATAAGCGCGGGCGTCGCGATGGCCTTCCAGCGCGATCAGCCTCTCGTCATTGGTGCGCAGATGCGCCGCGCGATCGAGAATGTCGCTGACGAAAGCCGGTTGCCCCAGTGGAAATGCCGGTTTGTCAGATATTTGCATGCTCATGCGATCAACCCAGCCAAATCTTGCGGCGCAAGGCACTGATAAAGGTTTGCACCTCCTGCGCATCGTGCGGAATCGCACCAACCACGCCCCAAACCGGGCGAGGCCACGCAGCATCGGTGGTGCGGCGTGCAATGACGTGGACATGCAGTTGCGGCACCATGTTGCCGAGCGCCGCGATATTAAGCTTGTCGCATTTTGTGAGGTCTTTTAGCGCGCGGCCGACACGGCTGATCTCGGTCATCAGTTGCGCCTGCTCGACCTCATCGAGATCGATGATCTCGTTGGCGTCGGCCCGGCGCGGCACTAGCAACAGCCACGGATAATTGGCGTCCTTGATGACCAGTACCTTGCACAAAGCAAGGTCGCCGATATCGACGGTGTCTTTTTGCAGTTGGGGATTGAGAGACCAGGCGGAGGTGGCAGCGGGCATATTGATTTCCTTGGTCCGTTCTGCGACGGCCTGCAGTATCAAGTTGATGGATAACCCGCTTTTACGGACGATGACAAACTGCTTCCCGTCGCGCTTGCTTTCCATCGCTTTTGGCCCCAAATAAGCGCCGGGAGATTGGCGGTGGACGAGCCTCTCGCCAACCGGGTCAGGTCCGGAAGGAAGCAGCCCTAACGAGGTCCGGATCGGGTCGCTCGTCAGTCTCCT